>CANIID010000111.1 GCA_947467315.1 Betaproteobacteria bacterium
CAGCCATCGCGGCGGCGGCGCGGATCATTTTGGTTTGCCGCCGATGGATGTCTTCATGCTGTGCGAAACCGATGCTGCCGTGCCGTTGCTGCTCGATGCCGTCACCGCGCGCACCACGCCGCCGAAAATGCTCAAGGCGCCCGCACTGCCCGCGCCGCCGAATGCGGTGTCGCTGCGCGGCGTTGGCTTAGCACTCGAAGAAGCCACCAAGGGCATCGATGTCTGCTACACGCGCTTTCCGCTCGGCTGGAACGGCGCGTATACGCATTTCAGGCATCCGTTGGATTACATCGGCCACGACGGCGGCGCCGGTGTTGGCTCCGGCCCGCCCATGACCGTCGGCGCGGGGCTGGCGTTAAAAGGCAGCAAGCGCATCGCGGTGGGTGTGTGCGGCGACGGCGATTTTCTGATGGGCAACACGGCGATCTGGACGGCGGCGCATTATCAAATTCCGTGCCTCCTCATTGTCTGCAACAACCGCTCGTTCTACAACGACGAACGCCATCAGGGCCGCATGGCCGCCAACCGCGGTCGCCCGGAAGAAAACCGCTGGATCGGCCAGCGCATCGATGATCCACCTGTAGACATCGCGGCGATGGCGCGCTCGCAGGGCGCGGTGGGCATCGGGCCGATTGAAAAACCCGAGGACGTGCTGGCGGCAGTGCAGCAGGGTCTTGCAGCGGCACGCGAAGGTAAAGCTTGCGTGATCGATATGCGGGTGTTGCCGGGGTACGATACGCGGGCGTAGATCGCGGTTTCCGTGGGATGGGTACGCTGCGCTGCATCCATCCTACGGCGGGCGCTTGCAGTCCACTATGGAGATTCTAAAAATACTCAATAAAAACATATAGTTATGTTATAATCCAGAACGACTGACGCAGCGCTTGTACTGCGGTCGTTTCGGAATTTCACCTGCCTTGACCCTTTACCTCCTCATCCTGATGGCGTTTTTTACGCACATCGGATTCGCGGGCAGCCGCCTTGCGGTGCCGCTGTTCGCCGTCGATCAGGGCGCGGGGCCGTTTGTGGTCGGCACGATAGTCGCGTTGTATGCGGCGCTGCCGTGTGTGCTGGCGCTGCCGATGGGGCGCATGGCGGATCGCATCGGTTACAAGCTGCCGTTGCTGTGCGGCGCCAGCGGTATTTTCGCGGCGTTGTTGTTGCCGTGGCTGTTTCCGTCGATCACGACCTTGTATTTTGCGGCCTCGTTGCTGGGCATTTCGTTCATGACGTTTCAGCTTTCCATACAAACGCTGGTCGGCGCGATTGCCGGGCCGGATTCGCGCGCGCGGCATTTCAGTTTGCTGAGTTTGGGTTATGCCTTGGCGAACTTTGCCGGGCCGCTGATCGGCGGTGTGCTGATCGACAGCATTGGACATGCGCGCACGTTTGCCATGCTGGCCGTGGCGCTGGTGCCCGCGATCGTGATGGCGGCGATGGGCTCGCGCTGGATTCCGAACGTGCATGTCAAATCCGAAGCGGTGAAGGGTGGCCTGTTTGAATTGCTTAAAATCAGGACACTACGGCATACGCTGATCGCCAGCGGCATTGTGTCGTCGGCGTGGGATGTGTATCAGTTTTTCATGCCGATCTATGGGCGCTCGCTGGGTATGTCGGCCACCGCCATCGGCTCGGTACTGAGCGCGTTTGCGGTTGCGATTATCGTGGTGCGTATGGTGTTGCCGTTCGCGGTGAAGCGGCTGGGCGAAACGCAGACGCTCACCTATGCCATGTTTGTATCGTGTGCGGCGTTTTGCCTGTTTCCGCTGTTCGGCAGTGCGTGGCCGCTGGCGGCGGTGTCGTTTTTATTGGGCATCGGTGCGGGCGTGGGGCAGCCGCTGTCAATGACCATGGTGTTTAACGCATCCCCCAAAGGACGTGAGGGCGAAGCGGCGGGTATGCGCATCACGGTGAATCAGGTGGCGCACTTTGTGATCCCGCTGTTCTTCGGCGCAGTGGGTTCCGCCGTCGGGTACGCTGCGGTGTTTTTCACCAACGCCAGCTTTTTGATGGCCGGCGGGGTGATCAGTAAACGTTATCTCGGCAAAGGCCGCGCCGAAAAATAAATCCTGACTGTTAGTGCAGGTATTTGCCGAACCACGCAAACACACGTTTCCATCCATCCAGCGCGGCATGCACGCGGTACTGCTGCCGGTCCACCGCGAAGAAGGCATGCCCGCAGTTTTCGTAGGTGTGAAACTCGTAGGTCTTGCCGTGTTTCTTTAACGCAGCCTCGGTTTGCGCCGCGTCGGCAGGCGACGGGCGCGTGTCTTCGATGCCGAACAAGCCGAGTATCGGGCATTGCATGTCCTGGGTGAAATCAATGGGCGCTTTCGGCTGCCGCTCGCTGAGTTCATCAGGCTTGGCCACTACGCCGCCACCGTAGCAGGACACCACCGCATCCACGCCTTTTAACGTGCAGCCCGCAAGATAGGCCTGGCGACCGCCGGAGCAATAACCGATGATGCCGACTTTGCCGTTGGCGTAGGGCAGCGCGCGCACGTAGTCGATGGCGGCCTGCACGTCGCCCATGGTGCGGTCGTCAGGCATGCCGCCGGCGGCGCGTACGCTGGCGCTGTTTTCTTCCGCTTTGGCCTTGCCTTCGCGAAATTGCAGATTGGTCGAGATCGCGACGTAGCCGTGGTGCGCAAAACGGCGCGCGATTTCTTTGTTGTAAATGTCCCAGCCAGGCATGTGGTGAATCATCACCACGCAGGGAAACGGGCCGACGCCATGGCCACCAATGGGGCGCGCCAGATAGGCATCGATCTGATCGCCATTGTGGCCGCGCAAGTGTACGGTTTCAGCGATTTGGGCTTCGTAGGTCATAGGGATATCTCCGGAGGGGTAATGATTCAGGGAAGAAAATTAAAATTCTGGCGGATATGTTATTTTCGGATCAAAGGGATAGCCCATATCCAGTGTGGTTCTGCATCGCGCGAGCGGGCGCTGATCTTATATAAGTATATGATTTTTAATGAGTTATTTTATTTCTGCGCAATGCGCTTCAGGGTCGCTGCGGTTGCCCTGACGCCACACTTGAATCGCGCTACCATGCGCGACGCAATTTTACCGTGACTTAATGCGCTGCCGGCAATGACTCAGCTCCCACAAATACTGAAGACCTTGTATGCGCATTTCACGCGGCTCTCGTGGGACGCGCTGCTGGTGCTGGTGGCGTTGCATCTGCTGATATCGTACGCGGCGATACGCGTGTTTGAGAGCGGCGAAATCACGGAAACCGTGGCGTTCTGGTACTACTATATTGTCACTGTCACCACCACCGGCTATGGCGACATCGTGCCGAAAACGGCGGGTGGAAGGATGGTAACTACGCTGTGGATCATGCCGATGGGCATCATGTTGTTCACCGCGTCGCTTGCGAAATTTATTCAATTCATTGCCGACCGCTGGAGAAAACGCATGCGTGGAGAAGCTGATTATTCGTATCTGCAAGGGCATATCGTCATCCTGGGCTGGCAGGGGCTGCGCACGCGGCGCATGGTTCTCGAAATCGTCGCGGATGTAGGCGCGGCGTCCCGCGAAATCGTGCTGTGCTCCACCAAGGAAATCGAAAACCCGATGCCCGAACAATTGAAGTTCGTGCGCGACAAGGCGTTGAGCGACGCCGCGCTGCATCGGCGCGCGGGTTCGGCTGGCGCGGCGGTTATCATCGTGCTCGGTCACGACGATAACGATACGCTGGCGGCAGCGCTCGCGGCGGCGTCGGTCAACCGGCACGCGCACGTGGTGGCGCATTTTGAGCAGCAATCGTTCGGCGACCTCTTGACCGCGCACTGCCCGCGCGCGGAAACCATGGTCTCGCTCTCCATCGAAATGATGGTGCGCGCGGCGCTCGATCCGGGGTCGTCGCGCGTGCATCGCGATCTGGTATCGGTGATGGGCGGACAGAATAATTTCAGCCTGCGCGTGCCCGCCGATGCCCCGGTGCTGCGCTACGGCGCGTTACTGCAAACCCTGAAGCAGCAGCACAACGCGACGTTGATCGCGATGGCGCAGGACACCGGGGGCAGCGAACTGCGGCCGAATGCCGCCGGAGACGCGGAGGTCAAGCCGGGTACGGTGCTTTACTACATCGCCGCGCAACGGCTGAATCCGGCGCAGGTGAATTGGCGCGCCGTGGCGTTACACGTGACAAACGTGGACTACACATTGACGCGGTAAATTCAGGCTGCTAAGGTCGTGTGCAAACGCGATAGCACGAAAGCAAACTTCTCGCCGGTATCGCGCCGCCCGAACAAAAAGCCCCCATCGTTCGCCCAACTTTGACGCACCTTTGATTTAGCAGCATCGCCAGCACGTTTTCCATCATTTCCTATCCAGAAGAGAGAACCCAAATGAACAAGGTAGTTGACTCGGCGCAAGCCGCGCTCGCGGACATTCAGGACGGCGCCGTCGTGGCCATCGCCGGATTCGGCGTGGCGCATCGCTTCGCCACCACACTGATCATGGCGTTGCGCGACAAAGGCACGAAAAACCTGACCATCGTGGCGAATTCGCTGGGCGACCCCGGCGCCACGCGCGGGCAAATTCTTGCCGAGAACAAGCAGGTAAAAAAAGTCATCGTTGCGTTCTCGGTGCGCCCCGGCACGCCCACCGCGAGCGAGCAGCAAATCAACGAGGGCACGCTCGAAGTGGAGCTGGTGCCGCAGGGTATTCTGGTCGAGCGTTGCCGCGCGGGCGGCGCGGGATTGGCCGCGTTTTATTCGCCGACCAGCGTCGGTACTGACCTTGTTGCGGGCCGCGAGCTGCGCGAGTTCGATGGCAAACAATACGTGCTGGAAAAAGCGATACACCTCGATTACGCGCTGCTGCGCGGCTATCGCGCTGACCGGCTGGGCAATGTGCAATTCCGCGGCGGCAGTCAAAACTTCAATCCAGCGTTCGGCAAGGCCGCGCGCATCGCCATCGTGGAAGTCGATGAAATCGTCGAGCCGGGCGTGATTCCGCCGGAGCTGGTCGATCTGCCGGGCATCTTCGTCGAGCGCGTGATGCTGACCAAGGAAACCATGGACGGCAAGGCCTACCGCCGTCCGGAACGCCGTCCGTCCGACAAGCCGCGCTTCTATAACGACAAGCCGGCGGTGACGCGCCAGCAGATCGCCAAGAATGCCGCCAAACTGGTGCGCGAGCATACCTATGTGAATCTCGGCGTGGGCATCCCGACGATGGTGTCGAATTACCTCAAGGGCCGCGACGTGATACTGCACGCCGAAAACGGCGTGCTGGGCTATGGCGAAATGGTCACCGAGGAAAAAGACATCGACCCGGATGTGTATAACGCCGCCGGGCAGTTTGTCGCGTTGCAGCCGGGCGCATCGTTTTTCGACAGCGTGACCTCGTTCGAGATGGCGCGTGGCGGCCACATCGATACCGTGATTCTCGGCGCGTATGAAGTCGATCAAACCGCCAGTGTGGCCAACTGGAGCACGGCGGATGCCAAGCGCGGCGGCATCGGCGGCGCGATGGATTTGCTTTCCGGCAAGGGTGATTTGATCATCGTAATGGAGCACTCCGACAGCAAGGGCCGCCCCAAGCTGCGCAAGAAATGCACCTATCCGCTCACCGGTCAGGGTTGCGTGAGCTACATCGTGACCGATCTCGCGGTGATGCGCTGGGACGGCAAGCGTTTTGTGCTGGATGCGGTGGCGCCGGGATTTACTGCTGATGAAATCATTGCGATGACCGAAATGGAACTCGTCGCCGGGCCGAATGTGAAGAACATGGAGTAATGGCGGTGGCAAAACCATTGCCATTGCTGTGGGGCGCGGCGTTGTTGGCCGCGCCTTTTTTTGCACAGGCGCAGGTGACGTACCCGGTCAAGTCCGTGCGCATGATTATCGGCTTTCCGGCGGGCAGTTCCAGTGATGTCGTGGGCCGCATCGTCGCGCAAAAGCTCGGTGAAGGCATCGGCCAAACGGTGGTGTTCGAAAACCGCCCCGGCGCAGGCGCGAACATTGCTGCGGAGGTGGTGGCGAAGTCGCCGCCAGACGGTTATACGACGCTTTACGCCAATACCGGTATCGCGGTGGCGCACAGTGCGTATCAAAAATTGGGTTACGACGTGCTGCGCGATTTAACCCCCGTGGGGCAGGCCGCCGCCGGGCCGCATATATTGATCGTCAATCCGTCGCTGCCGGTGAAATCGATCAAGGACTTGATCGCGCTGGCGAAAGCCAAGCCGCGCGAAATGAATGTGGCGTCATCCGGCGCAGGCAATTCAGATCACTTCGCGTATGAATTGTTTCGCGCGATGACCGGCGCCGAGATGACGCATGTCGCCTACAAAGGCGGCGGGCAGGCCACGGTGGATGTCATCAGCGGCCAGATGGCGGCGTATTTTTCCGGTATGGCGCAAGGGCTGCCGCATATCCGCACGGGCCGCGTGCGCGCGCTGGCGGTGACCGGCGGCAAACGCGCCGCGAGCGCACCGGATGTGCCGACCATGATTGAAGCCGGCGTGCCGGGTTACGAGCACGTGCTGTGGAACGCGGTGTTCGTGCCCGCTGCCACGCCGAAGGATGTCATCGCGCGGCTGGATGCCGAGCTGGTCAAGGCAGTCAGTCAGGCCGACGTGCGCGAGAAATTCGCGGCCATTGGTGTTGAGCCGCAAGCGCGGCCCTCCGCGCAGATGGCGGCTTATCTCAAAAGCGAAATCGAAAAATACGGCAAGATCGTGCGTGCGATTGGGTTGAAGATCGAGTAAGCGGGCGGTTGATTCGGTTGCCTCAGCGCTCTCAGTTTTATCCAAACTATTCAGGAAATAATCATGTCCAACGATTTACGCGCCAAGTACGGCGCCGATGCATTTGATACCGGCATCAAGATGCAGGGCAAGGCCTTTGAACAGCGCCTCGCGCAACGCGACGCCATCGATCAGCATTTCACCCGTGCGTGGCTCGATTACCAGATCAAGGGGCTGTCGCGCCGGCCCGCGCTGGATGCGCGCACGCGGGTTTTGGTGCTGATCGGCCAATACACCATGGCGAAGGCACAGCCGCTGATCGAAGACACCGTGCGCGCGGCGCTGGCCGCTAAAGTGCCGGTGCGTGAAATCGCGGAAATTATTTTGCAATGCCAGGTGTACGGCGGACTGGTCACGGTGGACCCGGCGATCCGCACGTTTCACAAAATCGTCGAAGAACTCAATTTGTT
Source organism: Betaproteobacteria bacterium (assembly GCA_947467315.1). Taxonomy (GTDB): domain Bacteria; phylum Pseudomonadota; class Gammaproteobacteria; order Burkholderiales; family SG8-41; genus UBA5216. Next base: position 7,177 of record CANIID010000111.1, read on the forward strand.
GCCGGAGTTGAAAAAATCGCAGTTGCCGCTCGACGGCACCGACGGCAAGCGCAATCGCGCTGAAGAAGAAAAAACCTGGCACAAGGATGATGTCGCCGATCCGCGCACGCAGCCTTTGATCGACAAACACGGTTGGCTAGCGGTGAGTAGCGGCTTGACCATGCGCCCGCACCATCACATCAATATCCTGAGCTGGATTGATATCATGGACAGCGACTTCGCCGGTCTGTGGGAAAAATTTTGCTATGGCGATATGTATACGCGCGGCATCGTCGATAACAAGACACGGCTGTTGTGCATGATTGGCGATTGTCTCGCGGTGGGCGAGGCGACGAATTCCAAAGGGCACATGCGCGGCGCGATGCGCCAGGGCGCCAGCCCGCGCGAAGTGATGGAAGTGATTTTCCAGACCAGTGCCAATTTTGGCATGCCGCCCGCGTGGCATGCTCTGGAAAATTTCATCGAGATCATGGCGCAGGATGGGCGCTTGGGCGAGATCGGCAATCCACCCATGCGCGTCGAAAGTTACGCCAAATAGCGTCTTAAATTATTATTTAAATACATATACTTACATCGCCTATGAAACCTGTCAGAACCGCGCTGTTCGCGCCCGGCTCCAACGAACGCGTGATGTCCAAGGCGCTGGAGTCCGGCGCCGACGCGGTGATCTTTGATCTCGAAGATTCGGTCGCGATAGCCGCGAAACCTGAAGCGCGCAAGCTGGTGGCGGCGCGGATTGATGCTGTCGCAGCCGCCGGTAAATCCGCGCCCGGTATTTTTGTACGCACCAATGCGCCGGGCACCGGCATGCTTGAAGCAGACTTGGCTGCCGTGGTGCGTCCCGGACTGGATGTGATTTTTCTACCCAAGGGTGAGACGGTGGAAGAAATCAAAGCCTGCGCCGCGTTGCTCGATAAGTTCGAGGCGACGAGCGGAGTGAATCCTGGCAGTGTTGAAATCTGCCTGATGATCGAAAGCGCGCTCGGTGTTTACAACTGCTATCAACTCATCAAGGCATCACCGCGCGTGACCGCCACCTGCATCGGCAGCGCACGCGATGGCGATCTGCAAACTGACCTGGGCTGCGCGTGGTCGATTGAAGGCACGGAGTTGCTGTACGCAAAATCCAAAGTGCTGAACGACACGCGCGCGGCGGGCGCGTATCCGTTGGATGGCGTGTTCTCCGACATTGCCGACGAAGCGGGCTTGATTCAGGATTCTACGCAGTCCGCGCGGCTGGGTTTTCTGGGCCGCACGCCGATCCATCCCAAGCAGATCGCGCCGATACGCCGCGCGTATGCCGTGCCGGAAGCGGAGGTGATTTGGTATACGCGTGTGGTCGACGCATTCGAGGCCGCCGAGAAAACCGGCGTGGCGGCGATAGCCGTTGAAGGCAAGCTGATTGACTACGCCATGTACTCGCGGGCGAAGCGGGTGCTGGCGTTGGCGAAGTTGAATTGAGATGAACTGTTGAGTTGCGTGGCATTGCGCATTGCTCGATGATACTGACGTCCCCCTCACCCTAACCCTCTCCCCGCAAGCGGGGCGAGGGGATTTATCTTTGTTGGGCAATTGGCTATGGATTATTCATTTACCCCGGAACAGGAACAAATCCGCGAGCATCTGCGCGCGCTGCTGAGCAAGGCGTGTCCGCCGGAATACGCTGCTAAATGCGATGAAGATGCCCGTCCGCCGCGCGAGGCGTACGATGCCTTGGCGAAAAACGGCTGGTTCGGCTTGATCGTTCCTCCCGAGTATGGCGGAACCGGCGGGAACGCCATTGATCTGGCGATACTGCTGGAAGAATGCGGCTACGCCTTCGAGGAACTCGGCATGTGGGTGTTTCGCACGCTGACCTACGGCGGCTACGCGGTGATGCGCGACGGCACGCCCGAACAAAAGCAAGCGATATTGCCGCGCGTAGCCAAAGGCGAAATCGCCGTGTGTTTCGGCATCACCGAGCCGCACTCGGGGTCGGACGCCGCGGCGCTGACGACCAAGGCCACGGAACACGAAGGCGGCTACCTTATCAACGGTCAGAAGGTATTCACCTCGGGCATGGACTGCAGCGAGCTGTGCCTGCTGATCGCACGCACGTCGAGTGCAGGGAAAAAGCACGAAGGCATCACCAATTTTTTGATCGACACTACACTGCCCGGCATCGACATCAAAAAAATCAAAACCCTGGGCCAGCGCGCCATCGGTACCACGCAGGTCTTTTACAACGATGTGCAGGTGCCAAAGAGCGCGGTGCTAGGCAAGGTCGGCGAGGGCTGGCGCTCGGTGGATGCCTACATCTGGTACGAGCGGCTGTGCCTGTCGGCAGCGCGCACGGGTGCGGCGACCGCAGCGTTTGAGTATGCGTTGAATTACGCCAAGACCCGCAAGCAGTTCGGCAAAACCATCGGCGAGTTTCAGGCCATCTCGCACAAACTGGCCGATATGAAAATGATGCTGGATATATCGCGCACCATGGTCTACCGCTTTGCGTGGCTGATGGATCAAGGCAAGGCCACGCGCCACGATGCCGCCGTGGTGAAATTGCATACCGGTGAAACCTATAAAGCGGTGTCGGACATGGGCCTGCAAATTCTCGGCGGCTACGGTTACTGCATGGAATATCCGATGCAGCGGTTTTTTCGCGATTCGCGGCTGGCGACCATCGGCGCGGGCACCTCGGAGATACAGCGCAATATCATCGCCCGGGGGCTGGGGTTGTAGATGGCACATCCGCTGGAAGGTGTGCGTATCCTCGAACTCGGCCAGATCATCGCCGGCACCTACGGCAGCCAGGTGCTTACCGATCTCGGCGCCGAGGTCATCAAGATTGAAACGCCGGAAGGCGACTTGGGGCGCATTCCCTCGGTGGCGCCCTACAAAGGGATCAGCACGCTGTTCCTCACCTTCAATCGCAACAAAAAAAGCATCGTCATCAATCTCAAGACGGACGAAGGCCGGGCGATTTTCCATGATCTGGTGAAAGTGTCTGACGTGGTGATCGACAACTTTCGCGCCGGCGTGCTGCAGCGGCTGAAGGCGGATTACGCGACGCTGTCCGCGATCAATCCGCGCATCATTCAATGTTCCGTCACCGGCTTTGGCAGCGAGGGCGCGTATAAGGATTTCCCCGCGCTTGATCTGGTGATTCAGTCGATCGGCGGTTATTTGTCGATCACCGGCGAGCCGGGGCGGCCACCCGCGCGCGTGGGCATTCCGCTGGCGGATTTAAGCGGCGGCATTTTTTCCTGCGAGGCGGTGCTGGCGGCGTTGTATCAGCGCGAGAAAACCGGCAAGGGCTGCCGCGTGGAAACGTCGATGTTCGACGGCATGCTCAACTTGCTGAGTTACATGGCCACGCATTATCTGACCGCGGGCGAGGTGCCCACGCCGCAGGGCACCGCGCACGAATTCACCGTGCCGTGGCAGGCGTTCGCCGCCAAGGACGGCTATCTGGTGATCGCCACGCGGCAGGAAAATTTCTGGAAAAAATTGTGCGTGGTGTTGGAGCATCCGGAACTCGCGGATGATCCGCGCTTTGCCACCAATCCCAAACGGTTGGAGCATCGCGACATCATCGTGCCGCTGCTGGAAAATATTTTGCGCCAGCGTACGGTGAAAGCATGGCTAGAAAAACTCTATGCCGCCGATGTGCCCGCCGCGCCGGTGAACGATCTCGCGGGCGCGTTTGCCGAACCGCCAGTGGCCGAGCGCGAAATGATCGTCGAATACGATCACCCCCAAGTGGGGCGCGTGCGCATGCCGGGTAATCCGATTAAATTCGACGGCGCGGGCAAAACCATTTCCAATCCCGCGCCGTTGCTGGGTGAACATACCGATGCCGTGCTGCGTGATCTGCTGTCGTTGCCGGCGTCGCGTATTGCTGAGCTACATCAATTGGGAGTTATTAAATAATCGTGTATAAACAACTAGTTAGGAATAATTCATGCGAGGCATGTATTGGGAAGAGTGGGCCATCGGCGCGGAGTTTGAAAGCCCGGCGCGCACCGTTACCGAAGCGGACATCGTGACCTTCGCGGGCCTGTCGGGCGATTACAACCCGCTGCACATCAACGAGGAATACTGCAAAACCACGCAGTTCGGCACGCGCATCGCGCACGGCCCGCTGGTGTACGCGATCGCCGCAGGGCTGATTTTTCAGTTGCATCTCTACGACGACACGCTGATCGCGTTTCTCGGTTTCGACAGTTTGAAATTCACCAATCCGGTGAAGGCGGGCGACACCATCCACGCGAAATTGAAGGTGCTGGAAAAGCGCGAATCGTCACGCGCCGACCGTGGCATCATGAAGCGCCAGTTGCAGGTGTTCAACCAGCGCGGCGAAATGGTGCAGGACGCGGTGCAGGCGTTTTTGCTCAAACGCAGGCCTGCTTAGGGAAGGTCCGTGGCGAGGTTGGTGGATTGACCATTATCAGGTCAGGCGCTACATTGCCGGTTCACGATAATGGTGTCGCGGATTTCCGTGCAGAGGAGACCGATGAAACGCACTACAGTCTGGATGGGGTGGATGGCGGCTGCCGCATTGGCCATCGCAGGTGCGCAGGCCCAGGCCCAGGCGCAGGAAGGGCTGGGCGCAGGGCACGGCGCGGAGAGCCGCAATCTGCGGCTCGTCGGCATGAGCGATCTGCAGGGGCGCAGCGCGTTTCAGGCGGTGATTGTCAAACAGGGCGAGCGCTGGATCGCTTATGTTGGCACGCACGGCGGCGGCGCGATGAACTCGCTGACCGGCAATGAGGAGGGCAACGGCACCGTCATTCTCGATGTCACGTCCGCGCGCCAGCCACGCATCATTCACCATATACCCACGGCGTCGCTGAAGGCGGTTGAAGGCGGCGAAGGCACCGGTTCGCAGATGGTGCAGGTGTGCGCGGGCAAGGATTTGCCCAAGGGTGATCCGGCGAAGGTTTACATGATGCGCACCGATGGCAGCCGTGCGCACGAGATGTGGGATGTCACCGTGCCGGAAAAGCCGTTCAAGATGGGAGACATCATCGGCAATTTGCGCTCGACACATCGCCAGACCTGGGAATGCGACACCGGCATCGCGTACGTCAATTCCGGCTTGAGCGGCTGGGAGGTGCTGCGTATGACTCAGGTGTGGGACCTCTCCGATCCCGCGAAGCCGGTGCATGTGCGCGACTTTGCGTTGCCCGGCCAGCAGCCCGGCGCACCGGCGCGCGCGAACCGTCGCATCAACGACGGCCATGGGCCGATTTCCACGGGTGCGAAAGGCAACCGGCTTTACTTCGGCTACGGCAATGTCGGCAGCGGCGCTTACCAGATTGTCGACCGCGAGAAGCTGCTGACCGGGCCGAAAGAACCGACGCCGGAAAATCTGCTCTATCCGCAGTTGTCGTTCCAGTCCACCGGCACCATGCAGGCGGTGCATGCGATGCTGCCGCTGATCGGCATGGAGATACCCGAGTTTTCCCGCCACGCCAAGGGCCGCGTGCGCGACTTTCTGCTGGTGCTGCCGGAAGCGATAGAAAATGAATGCCACGAGGGGCCGACGATGATGCTGGTGGTGGATATCACCGATGAGCGCAACCCCATCGGCGTGGCGAACTTTCAGGTAGATAACAAGGATGGGCGCTTCTGCACGCGCGGCGGGCGTTTTGGCCCGCACCAGACGCAGGAAAACCTGACGCCGATTTATCACAAGCGCGTGGTGTTCGTCGCTTGGTTCAACGCCGGCGTGCGCGCGGTGGATATCCGCGATCCGTACCACCCGCGTGAGATTGGTTTTTATATTCCGGCGACCAACAAGAACACGCGCCCCGAATGCGTGAAAACCGCCAGCGGGCCGCGCTGCAAGATCGCGATCGTGACCAACAATGTCGAAGTCGATGACCGCGGCTATATCTACATGACCGATCGCACCCGCACCGGCCTGCACATCCTGGAGCCGGAAGGCGACGTGCGGCGGATTTCCAACTTCAAGTGATGCGTGGCGCGCGGGTATGCGTCGCTGGCCTGATCGCGCCATGCGTGATCTGCACGATTGGCACAATCTGCAACTTCAGCGCCGCCGGCGCGCAAACCTCGGATGGCCAAAAACCGCGCTCGGCGCGTGACGGCGTGTACACCCTGGAGCAGGCGCAACGCGGCGCGGCGGCGTACGCGCGTGCCTGCGCGGAGTGCCACGGCGCAACGCTCACGAACGACGAGGGCGCCGCGCCATTGGCGGGCCGCGCATTCATCGATGCCTGGAAGCCCTACAGCGCCGGTGACTTATTCGAGCGCATGCGCAAGACCATGCCTACGGCAGCGCCCGGCAGCCTCGGCGCGCGGGAATACGTGGATATCCTCGCGCAAATATTGCGGGCGAACGGGTATCCGGCGGGCAACACGGAAATGGAAGAGCGTGCCGATGTGTTGAGACAGATCCGCATCGAGTGACACGCCGGGAGCGCGCGGCAAATTTGCAACACTGCGAGGAGGGCGTCATGGCGAGTGCATCGGCGAATCAGAATGCGCAACGGAATGTCGTGTCCTGGATTACCGGGTGGGTCTGCGGCCTGCTGCTGTCGCTGCCGCTGCCGTTTTTTTCGCTTGAGGCGTGGGCGCAATACCCAGCCGCGCCGCAGATAAAAAAGGACGGCACAGCCGTTCTGATCGAGGATTACGCCAGCCTGCCGCTATCGAGCCTGCGCCTCGAAGGGCCGTATCCGGCGCCCATCGTGCGCGCAGGGCAACTGGGCAAATCCAACATGCTCGCATCCGAGCCGCCGGACGCGCCGCTGGCGGCGACGCGCCTTTTCGTGGTGGAGCAAAACGGCATTCTGTATCTGCTCGACAAAAAGACCCGCGCGTTCACGCCGTACCTCGATTTCGGCAAAATCTTTGCGCGTTTCAATACCGATCCGAATCTGGGCATGGGGCTGGTGGCGATGCAGTTCGATCCGGGTTACGCGAAGAACGGCAAGTTCTACACCGTGCATACCGAGAACCCGGCGCGCGCCGATCCGGTGGCGCCGAGCAATGCCGCGCATCCGTCGCTCGATTTGAGCCGGCACGTTACAACCGCGCCGTTCAATGTGCCGGCGGGTGAAACCCGTTACGAATCCATCGTTACCGAGTGGCGCGACAGCCACATTGGCAACGCGACGTTCGAAGGCACTGCGCGCGAGATCATCCGCGTCGGGCAGAACTATGCGCGCCATCCGATGGGCAACCTGTTGTCCAATCCGCGGGCGCGGCCGGGTGACGACGACTACGGCAATCTTTACCTGGGCGCCGGCGACGGCGAGGCCGGTGAGCGCGCCGGCGTCACGCACACCATACCGCAGCGGCTTGATGCGCTGCCGGGAAAAATTCTGCGCATCACGCCGGACATCACGCTGCGGCCGCAGGATCGGTTAAGCGCCAACGGCCAGTACCGTATTCCCTCGACCGGGCCCAACGCCAATCCCTTCGTCGCGACGCCGCGCGCGCACGGGGAAATTTTCGCCTATGGCCTGCGCAATCCGCACCGCATCAGTTGGGACACGGTGACCAACACGCTGCTGGTCGCCGATATCGGCAATCACGCGTGGGAAGAGGTCAACGTGGTGACCAAGGGCGCGAATTTCGGCTGGGCCGCGCGCGAGGGACCGGAACTGACGTTTATCGGCGGGCCGAACGGCGGCAGAACCGCCAGCCAGATTGATCCGCCAGCGCCGCCGCCGTCGCCGGACACGCTGGTGGTCGACGGTCTCGACCAGCCGGTGGCGCCGGTCTACCCCGTCGCCGCGTTCAGCCATCGCGATGGCATCGCCATCGGCAGCGGCTACGTGTATCGCGGCAAACTGATGCCGCAACTGGCGGGCAAGTATATTTTCACGGACATCGCCAGCGGTCGGCTGTTTTACGCGGAAGTCGCGGAAATGCTAAAGGCCCGCGCCACCACGCCGGGAAAAATGGCTGCGGTTCATGAAATACAAATCGTCTACCGCGACCCGGCCGACGCAACTGACGCGGCTAACTCGGCACGAGGCGCGGTCAATCGCCGCATGTTCGATATCGTGGCGGACCGATTTCTGCGCAAGGGCGGCGTGCGTTCCGGCAAGTGTGTGCTGCCCGACGGATCGAGCAACGCCAAGGGGCTGATAACCTGCGGCTCGCGCGGGCAGGGCGTCGATCCGGACGGCGTGCCGTGGGGAGGCGGGCGCGCCGACGTGCGTCTATCCGTGGATGGCGACGGCGAGCTTTATCTGATGAGCAAATCCGACGGCATGATCCGCAAGCTTGCGGCGATTACGGCGCCGGCACGCTGAACAGGCGTCGGGCAGCCGCCGCGTGTGAGGTTTACTCCAGTTGCGCGCCGGAGTCCTTCGCCACTTTCGCCCACTTGGCGGTTTCGGATTTGACGTAGGCCGCTAACGCTTCGGGCGTTGAAGACGCTACATCCAGCCCCTGCTGCGTCAGGCGGTCCTTGAGGTCCGCCGAGTTCAGCGCCTTGACCGTTTCCGCATTGAGCCTGGCGATCACCGCCGAAGGCGTGCGCGCGGGCGCGAACAGCGCGTACCAGATGAGGACTTCGTAGCCCGGCAGCGCCGACTCGGCGATGGTCGGCACATCGGGTAATTGCGGATTGCGTCCGGACGTGGTGACGCCCAGCGCCCGCACGCGGCCCGATTTGATGTGCGGCAACAGACCGGCCAGACTCGAACACAGTGCCTGAATCTGTCCGCCCAGCACATCGGCAACGGCGGCGCCGGCGCCCTTGTACGGCACGTGCGTCATGGTAATGCCGGCCATGCTTTTGATCAGTTCCATCGACAGGTGCGGCGCGCTACCGATGCCCGATGAGCCGTAGGCGACCTTGCCGGGGCTGGCTTTGGCGAGCGCGATGAATTCCTTCATGGTCTTGGCGGCAACGCTGGTATGCACCACCAGCGCATTGGGCACAGTGCCGATCATCGATATCGCGGCGAAATCGCGGATGTGATCGTAAGGCAGTTTCTTGTAGAGCACGGGATTGACCGCGTTGGTGGTAATCGACCCCATCAGTATGGTGTAGCCGTCTGGCGCGGCCTTGGCGACCAGATCGGTACCGAC
>CANIID010000112.1 GCA_947467315.1 Betaproteobacteria bacterium
TCCGGCATACGGCCCAAGCCGGCGCGCTCGGATTCTTCCCAGTAAATAATCAGCTTCGCGGGCGTCAGGCCCATGCCGCCATATTCGGCCGGCCAATTGGGTGCAAGCCAACCCTTTTTGGAGAGTTTTTTCCACCACGCCTCGGATTCTGCCCAACGCAGACGGCGCGGCAAAAAGCGCAACTCATCAGGAAATTCTTTCTCGAAATACGCGCGCAGATCGAGGCGAAACGCCTCATCGTCCATCGCATTCCAGTCGGGTTTTGCGACAGTTACGGTACTCATGCCGCTGCTCCGTCGAGGATTTCCGTGCGCGCATAACGCCGCCGGTGCGCGATGCCGTTGCCCAGCCACGCCGCCAGTGTCATCGCACGCTTGACGTAGAGGCCCACGTCGCAATCTTCGGTGAAACCGATGGCGCCATGCAGTTGGATCGCCTGGCGCGTAATCAGCAACGCCGCGTCGGTGCAACGCGCCTTGACGCGGCTGGCAGCGGCGCTGCGCGTTTTCGCATCCGGCTCCTCGTCCAGCACGGCGAGGCAATCGGCGAGTACTGCGGTTGATAATTCCTGTTGGATGTAAAGATCAACCGCGCGATGTTGCAGCACCTGAAAACTGCCGATGGGTTTGCCGAACTGCACACGGGTTTTCATGTAGTCGAGGGTCATCTCCAGTGAACGGCCCATGATGCCGCACAGTTCCGCGCCGGCAATGGCTGCGGTGTGATCGATGGCGCGCGCGAGGGACTCCGCAGCCGCCGCACCGCCGTGAATGATGTTTTCTTTGGCCACCGTCACGTCGGACAAATTCAGCGTGCCCGATTGCCGGCCATCGGCGAGGGTGTCAAATGTGAGCGTCACGCCCGCCGCGTCACGCGGCACCCACAGCAGTTGCAGGCCCGCCGGGGACGCATCTGACAAGCGCGCCGACACAATGTAGCCGTCCGCGTGCGTGGCGCCGATCACGAAGCGCTTGCTGCCGCTGACGCGGAATCCGCCCTCGAACGGCGTGGCCAGCGTTGCAATCTTGGCGACATCCAGCGTGCCCGCCTGTTCCTGCCACGCGGTCGCGGGAAGAATGTCGCCCGACACTAGACCTTCGAGCAGTTTTTTCTTCAGCGCGGCATTCGGGCTGTCGGCCAGCACGCGCGCGGCCAACACGGCAACGGCGGTTAGCGGCTCCGGCACCAGTGCGCGCGCGAGACCCTGCGCGACTATCGCCATGTCGCCAAGCTTCAAGCCCATGCCGCCATATTCCTCGGGTGCCAGCACGCCCAGCCAGCCCAGTTCTGCCATTTGGCTCCACACCGCGCGATCACATTCGGTTTTGGTTTCGTGCAATTTGCGCACGCGCGCGACATCCACGCCGCGCGCAAAATCGGTGACGCTGTTTAACAGCATCGCGCGGTGTTCGCTGAAATCCTGCTGAGACATAAAGAGCCCCGGATAAATTAATGAATAAAAACAAATGGTTACGGCAGTGCCGCTAGAGGCCTGCGTAATAGGAGAGTCACACTGTAACGAATATAATTGCGCCGCTCAACAAGGTTTCACTTCCGCTACCTAAAAGGATCACCATGAACATTTCCATGTACAACGCTTCGATTCCCGTCATGATTAAATCGCTGGGCAATCTCGAAGCCATACTCGACAAAGCCATCGCCCACGCCGCCGCGCGCAAGATCGACGACTCGGCATTTGTCGAAGCGCGCTTGTTCCCCGACATGTTCACCTTCGCGCGGCAGATTCGCATCGCCACCGACATGTCTAAAGGCGCGGGCGCGCGGCTCGCCGGCATCGACATCCCGAAATTCGAGGATAACGAAAAAACGCTGCCCGAACTCAAGGCTCGCGTGCGCAAGGCGATAGATTTTCTGAAGACGCTGACCGCCGCGCAGATCGACGGCACTGAAGACAAAGCCATCACGCTGACCGCCGGCAGCAATACGTTCAACTTCAAGGGACTCGATTATCTGAACTCCTGGGTGCTGCCGAATTTCTATTTTCATGTCGCCACCGCGTACAACCTGCTGCGCCACGGCGGCGTGGAAATCGGCAAGATGGATTTTCTGGGCAAGGTGCAGTAACGCCGACGCGTTAATCGCCCTTGATCCCCGCGGCCTTGATCGTTTTCGCCCACTTGGCGAATTCCTCCTTGAGCCGCGCGGCAAATTCCTGCGGCGTGTTGCCTACCGGCTCGGCGCCTTCCGCCGACAAGCGCGCGCGCACTTCCGGGATTTGCAAGGCACGCGATATTTCCTGCTGTAGCGTTTGCCGTAGCGCCAACGGCGTTTGCGCCGGGGCCATCATGCCGTACCACTGCGTGACCTCAAAGCCGGGATAGCCGGATTCGGCGATGGTCGGCACCTCCGGCAACGCCGGCATGCGGCTGCGGCTGCTGACGCCGAGCGCATGCACGCGTCCGCCGCGCAAATGCGGCAGCATGGTCAGCGCACTGGAAATCGCCACATGCACCTGGCCCGAAATCACATCGGGAAACGCCAGCGCCATACCCTTGTAAGGGATGTGCGTCATCTCGATGCCCGTCGCGACGCTGACCAACTCGCCGGTCAGATGCACCAGCCCGCCTTTGCCTGACGAGGCATAGTTGAAGCCGCGAGGCTTGGCTTTCGCCAGCGCGACAAAGGCCTGCAACGTTTTGGCCGGCACGGCCGCGTTGACGGCAAACACATAGGCGTTTTCGCTGGCGAGACTCACCGGTGCCAGATCGCGCAGTGCGTCGTAGCTGACCTTGTAGAGCAGTTGATTGGTGACAAACGTACTCGATGAAAACAACAACGTGTGGCCATCGGGATGGGCTCGCGCGGTGAGCTCCACCGCGATGCTGCCGCCACCGCCGGGCCGATTGTCTATAACAAATTGCTGGCCGAGCCGCTCGCTCATTTTTTGCGCCAGCGAGCGGCCCACGGTATCAGTGCCGCCGCCTGCGGCCACCGAGACGATGATACGCACCGGGCGATTCGGATATTGTGGATAGGGCGTTTGCGCGATGGCAACACCGCAGACGCATAAACTCATTGCCAACAGCAGCCGGCTGCGCGCGTCCGGCATCACTCGACCCTGATGCCCATGGCCTTGATGGTTTTCGACCATTTTGCCACGTCATCTTTCAAGCGCTGCGCGAATTCTTCGGGCGTGCTGCCCACGGGCCGCGAGCCTTCCGCCGTCAGGCGCGCGCGCACATCGGGCTGGGTCAGCGCCTGCACCACTTCGCGGTGCAGCACGGCGCGTATCGGCTGCGGTGCGTTCGCCGGGGTCATCAGGCCGTACCACTGCGTCGCCTCGAATCCCGGATAACCCGACTCTGCGATGGTCGGCGTCTCCGGCAACGCGGTGTTACGCACGCGACCCGTGACGCCCAGCGCATGCAACCTTCCGCCGCGGATGTGCGGCAGCATGGTCAGCGCGCTGGAGATCGCCACCTGCACCTGCCCCGAAATAATATCGGGGAACGCCTGCGGCATGCCTTTGTACGGGATGTGCGTCATCTCGATGCCGGTCACGCCGGAGATCAGCTCTGCGGTGAGATGCACCATGCTGCCCTTGCCGGGCGAGGCATAGTTGATCGCGCGCGGTTTGGCCTTCGCCAGCGCGATAAATGCGGGCAGGGTTTTCGCCGGCACGGTGGCGTTGACGGCGAGCACATACGCGCTTTCACTGGCCAGACTCACCGGTGCAAAATCGCGCAGCGCGTCGTACGGCACTTTGTAGAGCAACTGGTTAATCAAAAACGTGCCGGACGCAAACAACAGCGTGTAGCCATCCGGGTTCGCACGCGCGGCGGTCTCCACGCCGATGACGCCACCCGCGCCGGGCCGGTTGTCCACCACGAATTGCTGGCCGAAACGATCCGACAGCTTCAGCATGATCGCGCGCCCGACGGTGTCGGGGCCGCCGCCGGCCGGCACGGAAATAATCACGCGCACCGGGCGCGCGGGGTAGGTCTGGGCATCCACGGCAGCGGCGCCCACACTCACAGCGGCCGCCAACAGCATTAACGCCTCACACTTCACGCCTCACCCTTCAAGACCCGCGCGATATGTTCCGCCGCACGCATGCCGAAGGTGACGCCTTTAATCAGTCCGCCGACGTAACCGCCGCCGGTGCCGCCTTCGAGTCCGCCGGTGGTGGCGCCCACGGCATACAGGCCTTCGATCGGCGCGCCGCGCGTGCTCATCACGCGGCCATCGCCGTCGGTGAAAATGCCGCCGAAGGTGTAGGTCATGCCGGCGCACAAGGGCACGGCGTAGAACGGCGTTTTGACGATGGGCGACGGCACGATCGGGTTCGCGCTGCGCGGCGGCGCAAGCTGGGCGGTGTGCCCGGACGCCTGCGCTTTGTTGTAAGCAGCCACCGTGGCCTCCAAACCGGCCGCGTCGATGCCGGTCATCATCGCCAGTTCGCCCAGCGTGGCGGCCTTGTGGATGGTGCCGCCCGCATTCGCCAGTTGCGGATTGGCCGGAATGCGTGCGGTTCGGCCCGGCCCCTCCCAGATGGCGTGATCGAGGATTGCCCACGTGGACAAGGGGTTCGCCAGCCGCGCGATGGTGTTGGCGACGAACACGCCGCCTTGACCCTCATCGACAAAACGTTCACCGGCGTCGTTGACGACGATGCCCACGGTGCCGAGTTCATCGAGTTGCGGATACGGCCACACTTTGTCATTGGTGAACGAATCGCGCGACAGCATGTGCCCGTAAAAATATTTGAGTTCGGAAAACTGCGCACCCATCGCGCGCGCCATGCGCATGCCGTCGCCCACGCCCGTTCCCGCGCCGCGCGTTTTAACTTTGCTGAAATCGATGCCCATGTGTTCGCGCACCAGCGCGGGGTTGCCCTGATAACCGCCGTCCGCGAGCACCACGGCTTTTGCCAGGAACTGTTGCTTCGCCGCACCCTCCCCCGCTTCAACGCCAATGCACTGGCCTTCTTTTTCCATCAGCGTGACCGCGGGCAAATGCAGCAATTTCCCGCCGCGTTTTTCGAGATTCGTCACCAGTTGTCGCAGCGTGACATCCGGCCCGCGGCCTTTCCAGTCGAGTCCGGCCACAATAGGGCGCGGCGGCGCCAGCACATGCTGCTGCCACACGATGTTGCCGACACGGATGTATTTCGCGCCTTCGCTTTGCAACCAGTCGATGGCGCGGCCGGTGGTGGTCGCCAGCGCGCGTGAGAGTTCGGGATCAGCTTTGCCGCTGGTGGCGTCTTTGATCACCGCCATCAGTTTTTCGGCGGGGTCTTTGGCGTTATGCATGGAGATATGCAGCACGCCGCCGGAGTAGCGCGAGTTGCACAAGTACTGCGGGCCGTCGCCGCGTTCGAGCACGGCGACTTTCAGGCCTTGCTGCGCGGCGCGGTTGGCCGCAGAGAGGCCGGCGATGCCGCCGCCTACTACTACTACGTCGAATTGGTCGGTTGTCATTTGAAAGGTCTCAGAGGCTCAAAGAAACTCCTTCCCCTTCAGGGGGAAGGCGGGGATGGGGGTGGGGTTTTCATCAACGTTTGACCCCACCCCCATCCTAACCTTCCCCCTGAAGGGGAAGGAACTTGGGTTTGTGGCGTTGCGTTGTCAATTATCCTGCGGCGGCGACGTCACCACAATAAACGTCAGATCGGTAAATCCGGTATTGAACAACGCATGCTCCGCCCCCGGCGGTATAAAAATCACGTCGTGCTTTTTCACCACGCGGCGCACGCCATCGATTTCCATCAGGCCTTCGCCATCAAGCACGTGGTAAATCTGTTCCTGGATTTTGTGACGGTGCGCGGCGACGTGCGCCTTGGGCTGGTAACTGGAAATGCGGTAATCAAAATGCTTCGTCGCCGCGTTGGCGGGCGTCACCAGCATCTTCGAGTAGGCGCCGTTCTGGTGGCCGGCGTCGGGTTGCTCCCACAGGAATTCGGCGGCGTTTTTGATGAAGGCGGTCATGGTCTGTTCCTGGTTTTCGTTGGCTGAATTGTAATCCACGCTTCGGTGTTACAAGACGTACGCTAAACTTGCCGCACTCTTCGAAAGGATTCCACCATGTCATTCACTGGCCGCATCGGGCTGCTCGCGCCCTCTTCCAACACCACTGTCGAGCCGGAGTTTTACCGGGCGCTGCCCGAGGGCGTGACGCTGCATACCGCGCGCCTGCCGATCACCACCGTGACGCCCGAATCCATCGGCAAGATGGCCGATTCGCTGGATGTCGAATCGAAGCTGCTGGCCAGCGCCGATGTGGATGTGATTATTCTCGGCGCGACGGCACCGAGTTTTTTGAAGGGCCTGGGCTACGACCGCGAAGTCAGCGACCGCATCACGCGCGTGACCGGCAAACCGGCGACGACGACATCGACTGCTTTGCTGGAAGCCTTCAAAACACTGGGCATTTCACGCATTGCGCTGGGTTCGGCGTACAGCCCGGAGGTCAACGACATCTGCGCGAAGTTTATCGACGCCAACGGGATCAAGGTGGTGGCAAAGGATGGCTTGAACGTAATCGACAATCTGCAAATCGGTCGCCTCGATGTGCAGACCGCGTACGACCTCGGCAAAAAAGTGGATTGCGCTGACGCGCAGGCGATCGTGCTCGCCTGCACCAACTGGAAAAGCATGGCGATCATCGAGCGGCTGGAGCAAGACCTCGGCAAGCCGGTGTTGAGCACCTCGCAGGTGAGCATTTGGGGTGCGCTGAAAAAAATCGGCTACACCGGCAGCATCACAGGCTTCGGCAAACTGCTGCGCACCTTCGCGGCGGCGCAGGCGAAGGCGGAATAGAAAAAATATCAATATAAACATATAGTTACGACGATATTATGACTGACGAGACCATCACCTGCCGAGGCTTGGCCGCCCTGCTGCTGGTCGCGGCAGCACCCGTTTGGGCGCAATCGTACCCAACAAAACCCGTGCGCATCATCGTGCCGTTTCCGCCCGGCGGCAGCGTGGATGTGATCGCGCGCATGGTGGCGCCGAAGTTGTCCGAGTCGCTCGGGCAGCAGGTGGTGATCGACAATCGCTCCGGCGCCTCCGGCAACATCGGCTCTGAGCTCGCGGCGCGCGCCGCGCCGGATGGTTACACGCTGCTCGCGAATACGCTGCCGTTTGTCACCAACAGTTTTTTGTACAGCCGCATGCCGTACGACGCGGTGAAGGATTTCACCCCGCTGTCGGTGCTGGTGGCCTCGCCCGCCGTGCTGGCGGTGCATCCGTCGGTACCCGCGCGCAACGTGCGCGAGCTGGTGCAATTGGCCAAGACTAAAGCGGGCACGTTGAACTATGCGTCGTCGGGCGCGGGCACCAATCACCACATCGCGGGTGAGTTGCTCAATTACCTCGGCAAAATCGAAATCACCGCGATTCATTTCAAGGGCGGCGGACCGGCGGCGATTGCCAATCTTTCCGGTGAAGTGGGTATCAACTGGCCGAACGTGGTGGCCATCGTACCGTATGTGAAGGCCGGTCGCATCCGCGCGTTGGGCGTCACCAGCGCGCGCCGTTCCGCGGCGATGCCCGAGGTGCCGACCATCGCCGAAGCGGGCGTGCCAGGATACGACTTCACGCCGTGGCAAATCATGGTGGCGCCCACGGGCACGCCGGCGGCGATTGTGACGCAACTCAACGAACATCTGATAAAGGCCATGCGCTCGCCCGATATCGTCGAGCGCTCGGCGCGCGACGGCGCCGATGTGATCGCCAGCTCGCAAGAGCAGGCGGTAAAACATGTGCAGTCTGAAATGGACAAATGGCGGCGCGTGATTAAAGAACGCGGCATGCGCGCGGAGTAGGCCTCGTGATGCACCGCGCCGCCGTGTGCTTTACGCTGTGCCTCACGCTGTGCCTTGCGCACACCGCGGCTGCGCAAATCTATCCCAACCGCCCGCTGCGCATGCTCATCCCTGCCGGCAGCGGCGGCGGCGTGGATACCGTGGCGCGCATCATCGGCACACCGCTGGCGGCGGTGCTCGGCCAACCGGTGGTGATGGAAAACCGCCCCGGCGCGGGCACCATGCTCGCATCCGAACTCACCGCGAAAGCGCCGCCCGACGGCTACACGCTGCTGATGGTAACCAACAGCCATGTCATCAACGCCGGCATCCACAAAAATCTGCGTTACGACCCGCTCAACGATTTTGCCGAAATCAGTTTCGTCACCACGCTGCCGTATTTGCTGGTGGTGCATCCCAGCGTGCCGGCGCGCTCGGCGAAAGACCTGGTCGCGCTGGCACGACAGCATCCGGGCAAATTGTATTTTGCCTCGGCGGGCACTGGCTCGGGCACGCATCTCGCGTTTGAATTGTTTGTCTCGCTGGCAAAAATAGATGCCGTGCATGTGCCGTACAAAAGCGGCTCGCCGGCGCTGGTGGATTTGTCGGGCGGCCATGTGCAGATGATGATCAGCAATATCATCAACTGCATGCCCTATGTGCGCAACAAGCGGCTCGTCGCGCTGGGGGTTTCATCGGCCAAGCCGTCGCCGTCGTTTCCGGATTTTCCGACCGTGGCGGCATCGGGCCTGCCGGGCTATGACGCCAGCGCGTGGTACGGCGTGCTGGCGCCCGCGCGTGTTGCGCCGGAGATCGTGACGCGGCTCAATCGCGAGATCAATGCCATACTGCGCACGCCCGACGTGCGCGAGAAACTCGCCGCGCAGGGCGCCGATGTCGCGGGCAGCACGCCGGAGGAATTCGCCGCGATCCTGCGGCGCGATTTGCAAAAGTGGGCCAGGGTCACGGCCGGGCTCAAACTACAGACGCAGTAATTGATTGTGTTAGAAAATGTTTACCGCGATCTCAAAGAAACTCCTTCCCCTTCAGGGGGAAGGTTGGGATGGGGTGGGGTTTGCCAGCGGCACCCCATCCCCACCCTAGCCCTCCCCTTGAAGGGGAGGGAATCATGGCGATATAACCATTTGTTTTTAAAGGATATTTAATGAGCAATTTATTCGATAAGCTGGCCGCTGGCGAGATGGGCCTGGGCGTGTGGATCAAAGGCGGCCCCAGTTGGGTTTCAACGATTGCGCGCGCCGGCTTCGATTTCGTGCGCCCCGACATGATGTTCTCCGCCATCGATTGGCGCGAGCTCGATCACATCAACCGCACCGCGCAGGCGGTGGGCATCAGTACCTGGGTGCGTGTGCCGGCGAACCCGTGGCTCGGCGGCACGGAGTCGTTGCAGGTCACCGTCGATGTCGCGCGCGCGTTCAGTCTCGGCATTCCGTTTGTCGGCGCGTCGATAGCCTCCGCCGCGCAGGCGCGCGCGTGCCTGGAAGTGTCGCGCGACTGGCATCGCTCCGGCGCGGGCGAGTATCCGAACTCGAATGAAACCTTCGCCGCGATGAACAAGAAAGAAGCCAACGCGGCAGTATTCGTGCCGCACATCGAAGCGGGCAATTCGATCAAGGAGATCGACGAAATCATTGCGCTCGACGGCCTGCGCATCATCATGCTGGCGATGACCGATTTGAGCCAGGCGATCGGCCTGCCGTTTCAATACGATCATCCGGAGCTGTGGCGCGCGGTGGATCGCATCGTCGCCAAGGCGCAGGCACGCAACATCGTCATCGCCGCCAACATGGGTTATGCGTTCACCACGCCCGAGCAGATGCGCGACCGCGTGAAACGCATGCATGAGCACGGCATTCGCATTTGTCTCATGCAGGGCGCGGACATCATGCTGGAAAATCTGGCCAAAGCGGTGCTGACGGATATACGCGGCGTGATCGGGTAAACAGCCTACCCGGCGACGCATGGGTGTGGAGGACAGAATGAAGCACGCGTTAGGTCTGCTTTCAACGGGCGCAATGCTGCTCGCCACGCTGCCCACCGCAATGGCGCAGAGCAACTATCCCGCCCAACCCGTGCGCGCCATCGTCACCACAGCGGCCGGCGGCGGCCTCGACAATTTCGCGCGGCTCCTCACGCGCGAACTTTCCGCGCGTGCGGGACAACAATTTTTTATCGACAACCGGCCGGGCGCCGGCACCACCATCGGCGCCACGGCTGTCGCCAGAGCCAAGCCCGACGGCTATACCCTCATGCTCAATACCTCGGCATTCACGATCACGCCGGCGATCTTTCGCAAAATCCCCTATGACCCGCTGCGCGATTTCGCGCCGGTGACGATGGGGGCGGCCACGCCCAACCTGCTGGTGGTGCATCCGTCAGTGCCGGTGAAATCGGTCAGAGACCTTATCGCACTGGCGCAGACCCGCGCGGCGCAAGGCGATCCGATTTTGTATGCCTCCGGCGGCAGCGGCACCAACGGGCATCTCGCGGTGGCGCTGTTTGTCAGCATGGCGCAACTGCGCATGACGCATGTGCCCTACCGCGCCGGCTCGCTGGCCGTGATTGATCTGATCGCCGGTCACGTCCCTCTGATGATCGACAGCCTGTCGAGCGTGATGCCCCAGGTACGCACGGGCAAGCTGCGCGCACTGGGGGTTTCCAGCGCGCAGCGCGCCAGCACCGTACCCGGCATTCCGACCATCGCCGAATCCGGCGTGCCCGGCTACGAGTCGGCGCAGTGGTACGGTGTGTGGGCGCCGGCGGGCACGCCCCCCGAAATCATCGCCTGGCTGCACAAGGAAACCACCGCCGCCTTGCGCGCGTCTTCCCTCCGCGAAAAATTCGCGGCGGAAGGCCTCGATGTGGTGGCGAATACGCCCGACGAGTTTGCCGCGAAAATCAAGTCGGACATCGAAAAATGGACCAAGGTGGTGAAGGCCGCGGACATTCCGTTGATGTGAGGCACCGGCCCGCACTCCCCCGCACACAACCCCTCAAACCACCGTTAATGCGCGCCCCAGATCCGACGCCTGCTTGATGGTATCGATGAAGTGATGCAGTTCAACAGCGGTGTCAAACGTGGGCAGGCGGCTGTGCGGCTTGCCGCTGCGGATTGCTTCGGCGAACAGCGCATACATCTGCCCCACGTTAAACGGATCGCCGCGCGGGAAACTCGCCGGCACATGCATGAAGCGCTCGGGCAGCGTCAGATCCTTCAGCTCGTGGCTGCGCTGCGCGCCCTGCACCCGCAGCATTTCGCCGCGTTGCGACGAAATGTTGCCAGTGGCGATCAACGTGCCTTCACGCCCGAAAATCTCCATGCGAAAACCGCCGCCCGCCCACGGCACCGCGCCGACATGCACCGAAGCCACCGCGCCGCTGACGAGTTGGCCGCTCACCAGCACGTTATCCGGCGAAGTGACATCGACCATCTGTTTCGTGTCGGTCTCGTACCATTGCTTGGCCTGCGTCGTCACCATGCTAGCCACGCGCGCGAAGTTGCCCGCAACAAAACGCAGAGCATCGATCACATGCCCGTTGGCGATGGTCATGGTATTCGCACCCAGACTCGCATCCCGTTGCCACGAGCGGCTGGTGGAGCGCTCCAGCGCGCCGTCGCGCATGGTGGTGACGTGACACGCCAGCACCTCGCCCACGTAACCGGATTCGATCAACTCTTTCATGTACAACAGCGCGGGGCTGACGCGCGACTGCAAACCGCACGCCGTCAGCACGCCCTTGGCCTTGGCCAGCGCCGCGAGTTCCACCGCTTCCGCCGTGTTGCGGCCCAGCGGCCACTCGGTGTAGACCGGCTTGCCGGCCTCGATAGCGGCGCGGGTCGGATCATAGTGCGAAGGCACCCGCACCACCACCGCCACCGCGTCGATCTCCGGTGAGGCCGCCATCGCGCGCACATCGGTAAAGGCCAGCTTGGCGCCGAATGCTTTACGTGCGGCCTCCGCGCTTTCGGCGTTGCGCGTGCAGACACCTGTCAGCTCGACATCCGGGTGCGCCAGCAGCGCCGGAAAATGCGATTGCGAAGCCCAGGTCGATTTGACGTTGGCGCCGATGAATCCCAGGCGAATTTTTTGTGCCATGGCCGTGCTCCTTGCTGTGTTTGTGATGGGACAGACTACTCCAGCTTCGCGCCGGATTGTTTGATCAACGGCGCCCAGCGCGCGATGTCCGTTTTGAGAAACGCCGCGAACTGCGCGGGCGTGTCACCCACCACCTCCGCGCCGTCGCCGGCGATGCGGTCGCGGATGTCGCGCTGTGCGAGTATCTTGATGATTTCAGCGTGCAGGCGGTCGACGATGGCGGGCGGCGTGCCGGCGGGCGCGAGCACGCCGTACCAACCGATGACTTCAAACCCCGGCAGTCCCGCTTCGATGATAGTCGGCAAATCGGGTATCAGCGGACTGCGTTTCGCGCTCGTCACCCCCAGCGCACGCAGGCGGTTGGCTTTGACCTGCGCCTGTCCCGGCAGCAGTCCGGCGAAACTGTACTGCACCTCGTTGGCGATCAGCGCAATGAGGGCCGGGCCCATGCCGCGATACGGCACGTGCGTCACCTTGAGGCCGGTCATGGTTTTAAACAGCTCGCCCGCCAGATGCCCGCCGCTGCCGATGGCCGCGGAAGTGAAGTGAACGCGGTCGGGCCGCGCGGCGGCATACGCCATCAGTTCCTTGACGTTCTGCACCGGCAACGCAGGATTGACCACGAGGATCAGCGCGGCGGAAGTGACCATCGACACCGGCACGAAATCACGAATGGCGTCGTACGGCAGCTTCGCGTACATGCTGGGCGTGGTGGTGTGCGAGGTCATGGTCATCAACAGCGTGTGGCCATCGGCGGGCGCTTTGGCCACGATGTCGCTGCCGATGGTGCCGCTGGCGCCCGCGCGATTATCGATCACCACTTGCTGGCCCAGCGCGCCGGTGAGCTTGCCGCCGATCATGCGCGCCAGCATATCGACCGTGCCGCTCGGCGGTTGCGGCACGATCAGGCGTATGGGTTTGGCAGGGTAGTTGCTCGCCACGGGCTTTGCGGCCATGGCGGCAGGCGTAACCGCAACACACGAGGCGATAAGGGCGTATCGCGGAATCATTCTGTTAGGCATTACTCAATTTCGTGGCGGATTGCTTTGCGTAATTTGGCGGGCGGGTGGCCGTGCGGACTTACGTTCGGCACGGCGCGATTATACGGGCTGGCCTCTATCGCCAGCGCTGCCGGTGCGCCCCTATAATGTTCGCGCTGGTTTCGATCAGGCGGCTCAACGATGCTGCCGCACGGCGATGTGACGAACCACAAATTATTCAATAATAACATGTACTTACATATTAGCCCCCACGCAACGATGATGCGCAGAGGAAACCCCATGATGGTTAAACCATTTTGCGTCGCACTGACAGCAGCGCTGACGCTCACGTTCGCAGGCTTCGCCGCCAGCGCGCACGGGCAAAGCGCCTACCCCTCGCGCGCCATCCGCATGGTCGTCGCATGGCCGCCGGGCGGCGGCACCGATGTCATCGCGCGCATTATTTGTGCGCGGCTTTCCGAATCACTGGGGCAGCAGGTGGTGGTCGATAATCGCGGCGGTGCCAGCACCATCATCGGCACCGACAATCTGGTGAAGTCCGCGCCGGATGGATACACCTTGGGTTTTGCCACCAGCAATCTGGCGGTGAATCCTTCCCTCTACGCGAAGTTGCCGTATGACGCGCAACGCGATCTGACGGCGGTGACGCTCGCGGCCAAGGGTCTGTATGTGATGGCGGTGCATCCTTCCGTGCCGGCCAAAAACGTGAAGGAACTCGTGAACCTGGTCAAAACCGCCGGCGACAAATTCAATGTGTCGCTCGCCGGGCCGGGCTCGCCGCCGCATCTGGCGTTGGCGCAGTTCAACACGCTGCTCGGCGTGAATCTCGCCGGCATCCACTACAAGGGCGCATCACCCGCTGCCACCGCGCTGATGTCGGGCGAGACGCAACTGATTTTTACCAGTTATCCGACCATCGCCGCGCACGCCAAATCCGGCCGCGTGCGCATCATCGCGGTGACCAATGCCAAGCGCTCGGCCGCCACGCCGGAAATTCCCACCACGGTGGAAGCGGGCCTGCCGGGCTTTGTGTTCGAAGAGTGGTACGGCATCGTCGCTCCCGTCAAGACCGAGCGCGCGCAACTCGAGCGCATGAACGACGAAGTGCGCAAGGTGCTGGCGCTGAATGACGTTAAAGACAAACTCATCGCCGTCGGCGCGGACATCGTGGGCGGCAGCGGCGAGGAATTCGCCGCCTTTATCCGCGCCGAGACCGCGCGCTGGGCGAAGGTGGTGAAGGCGGCGGGTATCAAGGCGGAGTAGGCTGCACTCATTTGTGAGAGGAGAAGCGGTATGACCCGAGTTCAATGCGTGCTGGCGCTCGTGTGGCTCACTGTGGCATCCGGCGCGGCGGCGCAGACGTATCCGATGAAGCCCATACGCATGGTGCTGCCGTTTCCGCCCGGCGGCGGACTGGATGTGCTGGTGCGCATGATCAGCGTGCCGATGTCCGAAAGTTTGGGGCAACCCATCGTGCTGGATAATCGCACCGCCATCGACGGCATCGTCGCCGAAGATACTGTCGCGAAGGCCAACCCGGATGGCTACACGCTGCTCTCCGTCGCCAGCAGTCTCGCGATTAATCCGGCGCTGGGCCGCAAGCTGCCGTATGACACCACGCGCGACCTGGCGCCGATTACGCAAATCGCCTCGCAGCCGCTGCTGTTGATCACGCAACCGGCGCTGGCGGTGAAATCCGTGCGCGATGTGATTGCGCTGGCGAAAAAAACGCCGGGCGGCCTGAACTTCGGCTCGAGTTCCAGCGCCACGCATTTGCCGATGGAATTGTTTAACGTGATGGCCGGTACCCGCATGGTGCATATCCCTTATCGCGGCGCCGCGCCGATGATCACCGCGGTGATCGGCGGGCAAATCCAGTTGTGTTTTGGTGCGTCGTCGTCGGTGATGCCGATGGTGAAGGCCGGGCGATTAACGGCATTGGCCACCGGTGACAGCCGCCGCTCGCCGCTGTTGCCCGACATACCCACCGTCGCCGAAGCCGGTGTGCCCGGCTTTCACGCGGTGATCTGGTCCGGCATGCTGGCCCCCGCGAAAACGCCCGCGGCGATCATCGACCGCATGAACGCCGAAGTGGTGCGCGCGCTCGCCGTGCCGGACGTGCGCGGGCGCATGCTGAACCAGTTGGGCCTCGACCCCGTGGGCAGCAAGCCCGCTGAGTTCGGGCAGTTTGTGCGCGACGAGATTACCAAGTGGGCGAAGATTGCCAAAGCGGCTGGCGTGAAGGCGACGGAGTGATTTCCAATGCCTGGCAAGCACAAACGCGGAGGTATATGTAACTATATGTTATTAAACATAAAATCATGCTTCGTTGCGAGCGTGCCGTGGTGGCTCTGCGCGACGGCGGGATTCCATGCGCCGGTTGCGGCGCAAAGTCAAAGCTTCCCCACCAAACCCGTGCGCGTGGTCACCACCGAGCCCGGCAGCGGCAGTGATTTCGTTACGCGGCTGATCGCGCAGGAACTCACCAGCCTGTGGGGCCAGCAAGTGATCGTGGACAATCGCGGCGGCGCCAGCGGCGCGATCGCGTCTGAACTCGTCGCGCGCGCCACGCCCGATGGCTACACGCTGATTTTGTACGGCAACCCGATGTGGCTGCTGCCGCTGTTTCGGAAAAACGTGCCTTATGATCCGGTGAAGGATTTTGCGCCGATCACACTCGCCGTCAGCTCACCCGACATCGTGGTGGTACATCCCGCGGTGGCGGTGAAATCCATCGCGGATTTGATGGCGCTGGCCAAAGCCAAACCGGGCGAACTGAACTACGTGTCGTCCGCCACCGGCGGCTCTACCCATGTCGCCGCCGAGTTGTTCAAGTCCATGGCCAAGGTCAACCTCGTGCGCGTCACCTACCGTGGCGTCGGCGCGGCCGTCACCGCACTGATGGGCGCACAGGGTCAAGTGATGTTCGCCGCGCCCGCCGCCGTGTTACCGCATATCAAATCCGGCCGCTTGCGCGCCATCGCGGTGACCAGCGCCGAACCTTCCGCATTGGCGCCGGGCTTGCCCACCGTGGCCTCAGCGGGCATACCCGGCTACGAATCCATCATCATCTTCGGCGCGTTCGCGCCGGCGAAACTTCCCGCGGCCCTCGTTGCGAAACTCCATCAAGATATGGTGCGCGCTTTGAACAAGGCGGAGGTCAAAGAGAAATTCTTCAACGCCGGCATGGAGGTTGTCGGCAGCACACCGGCGGCGCTGGCCGCGAAGGTGAACGCCGAGATGGACAGCCTGCGCAAGGTCATCAAGGAAACCGGCATTCGCGA
>CANIID010000113.1 GCA_947467315.1 Betaproteobacteria bacterium
ACATCCACACAGCGTCCTTTGCCGGTGTGCTGTCGTTCGTTCAAGGCGCCCAGTATGCCCATGCAGGCAAAAATACCGGTCAGCGAATCACTCAGCGCGGGACCCGCAACGCGCGGGTCGTCGGTGTTATGGAACCGCGACAAAAGTCCGGAGAGGGTCTGTCCGACGCCATCGAACGCGGGCCGTTTGGCATAAGGGCCGTCTTTGCCGTAGCCGGTGATCGAGCAATAAATGAGCCGCGGATTCAACGCCTGCAAAGTGGCTGCGTCGATCTTGAGTTTCTCCGCCACGCCGGGCCGCACGTTGATGACCAGCACGTCCGCGGTCTTGACCAGTTTGTATAACACCTCACGTCCTTCCGCCGACGCATAGTCGAGGCTCAGGCCGCGCTTGTTGCGGTTGTACGCCAGCAGGAAAGGACTGTTGATCGAGGTCGGATGCACGCGAAACGGATCGGCGGCTCCCGGCCTTTCAACTTTAATAGTGTCCGCGCCCATCTCCGCCAGCAGCATTGCCGCATAGGGCGCGGTGATGAAGTTGCCCAGATCGAGAACGCGAATTTTCTCCAGCACCTTAATTGAGTGATTCGCTGCGTGATTCACCATGGGATTCCTTTGCGCCTTGGCGCCAGTACCAAAATTGATGCGACAGGGTAAACTATTACCTTCACTGGCGTGAGCTGCCGCTGCGCATTACCACGAGAGCGACAGCACACATCACAAACGGAGACTGACATGAAGTTAATCGATATCGGGCCGTATGCCGGCGCCAAAGCATCCGGCAACGATGAGAACGGACGGCCTATTGTGCTCGAACTTGTAGATAATATGAGGAAAAAAGGGCAATTGGAAGGCGTTGAAATCGATACGGATTGTGGAGCCACCAAGCCGAACAAAGTCGGACGGGACGATGAGGTGCTCACGCACATCTCCGTCGGCGTACTGGAAAAAATTCGCCAGTACTCGGACATGAACCGGTACGACGCCATCGTGTGTCGGGGCAGTCTTGAGCCCGCATTTTATGCAGGCCGTGAAATATCGAAAATCCCGGTCGCGTTTGCATTGCATTCCGCGGTGCATGCGGCGTCGCTGATCGGCGACCGCTTTTCCATACTCGAAATCACCGACCCGATGGCGCATATCGCGCGGCGCAACGTGGATGCCTATGGCCTTGGACGCAAACTGGTCAGTGTGCGGGTACTCGGCCGTTCTTCCACCGACCTGGGCTCGCTCATTTATGCATGCAAAAAACCGCAAAGAGCGAAAGATCCGGAAATCGGAAAAATGC
Organism: Betaproteobacteria bacterium; assembly: GCA_947467315.1. Taxonomy (GTDB): domain Bacteria; phylum Pseudomonadota; class Gammaproteobacteria; order Burkholderiales; family SG8-41; genus UBA5216. The sequence goes on from CANIID010000113.1 coordinate 1,288, forward strand.
TGGATGAAGCCATGGTGCAGTGCCGCCTTGCCATCGAAAAAGATGGCGCGGACACGCTCATCATCGGTTGCACGCCGATGCAGTATCTCGAAGACGAAATCCGCCAGCGCCTCGACGACGCGGGGTTCCACGAAATCCCGCTAATCTGCGAATTCTCGGCGGCGGTGGAAATGGCGAAGGTGATGGTCAACATGAAGCTGAAGCAGGCCGCGCGCGCGTATCCCAGCGACGAACTGGCCGCCAAGCCCGAGCACCGATAGCCCGAGGTGTACGGTTTGCCGCGAGGGAAACAGGTGTATACACGATCAATACCAGTGGCGGGATTGACGCTCCTGCTTTTCGCGTCGTTTGTATCCGCGCAATCGTATCCGGACAAGCCTATCCGCATGATCGTTGCCGTGCCGGCGGGGGGCACTGCGGATGTGGTGGGGCGCATGGCGCAACCGGCGCTGGTGCGCATTTTGGGGCAGCAGGTGGTGATGGATAACCGCGGCGGCGCTGGCGGCATGCTCGGCGCCGAAACGGTTGCTAAGGCAGCGCCGGACGGTTACACCCTGTTTTTCTGTGCGCCCGGTCCACTGGCGGTGCTGCCGCATCTCTACAAAAAGGTGGGTTACGATCCGCTCAAGGACTTTGCGCCGGTAGGCCTCGTGTCGATAGGCCCGTTTCTGCTGGTCAGTCATCCCGGAGACGCTTACAAGACGATCAAGGAATTGATCGCGCTCGCCAAAGCCTCGCCCGGAAAAATAAAGTATGCCTCGGCCGGCAGCGGTAGCTCAAATCACCTGGCGGCGGAATCGCTCAAGAACATGGCAGGTATAAACCTTACCCATGTGCCGTACCGCGGCGCGCCGCAAGGCGTCACCGAGGTGATCGGCGGGCATGTCAACATCACGTTCGGTTCCATCCCGCCCTTGCTGCCGCATATCAAGACCGGACGATTGCACCTGCTCGGCATCTCCAGTGCAAAGCGCTCGGGCATACTGCCGGACGTTCCCACGCTCAGCGAGGCCGGTATTCCGGGCTATGCGTGGAGTACCTGGCTGGGCCTGCTGGTGCCGGCGCGTACGCCCGCGCCGATTGTTGAAAAGTTGCACGCCGCGATGGTCAAAACCTTCAACACGCCGGAGATGAAGTCGCAACTTGAGGTGCTCGGTTACGACGTGATACTGAGCAGCCCACAGGAATTCAGCGCGTTCATCCGCACTGAGTGGGAGAAGAACGCCAAGGTCGTGAAACTGTCCGGTGCGAAAGTCGATTGACGGTCGAGGTGGAGAGGTCGTAACTATTTGTTTTTATTGATATTATTTTATGAGGGTATGCGCGTTAGTCATTATTGCGAATCCGTGATCGCAGCGCCTGCGTCAGTCTTGGGCGATCGAGCGACTCGCGCGACGTCCTCCAGACACTGCATGAGCGATTGAGTACTCGGCGAAACGGGGCGTTGACGGTTCCAAATCATACCGACAGGCCGCACCAGTTTGGGCAGTTCAAGCGGCAATATCGCCAGCAATCCCAACGATTCGTAGTATCTCGACACATCGGCCGCCAGCGCCGCAATGGCATCGGTGTATTCCAGGTACGCGCGAATGACGTGAACCGAAAGGGTTTCAATGCGATTGGCCGGCATCGCCAGGGCGTGATCCTCGAACAGACGTTCCAGGGGTTCGCGCAGCAGGGTATTCACCGGGGGCAGTACCCACGGATAGGGTTTCAGGTCGGACCAGCGCAGCCGCTTGCGCTTTACTAACGGGTGATGCCGGCCCGTCACCACGCTCACGCCTTCCTCCATCAGCGTTTTTTCGCCGAGGCCCTGTGCGCCGCCCTGCGGCAGCCGTCCGACGATCAGGTCGAGATTGCCCAGCCAGAGTTCTGGCAAGAGCGTTTCCATGATGCCTTCGCGCACCAGCACAAAGACACCGGGCTGCTTGGCTTTGAATGCGGCCAGCGCGCGCGGCAGCAACTCAAGCGCGGCTGTCGCCAGCACACCGACCCGTATGTTGCCGGCGCCGCCGGACGCCAGACCTTGCAGTTCATCGCGCGTTTGGGCGAGTTCACTCAACAGAGTGCGCGCGTGCCGGATCAGGCACTGGCCGTAAGCCGTTGGGACAACACCGCGCGCCGTGCGCTCGAACAGCCGCAGGCCCAAGCCGCGCTCGAGTTCACCGAGTGTCTTGGAGATCGCCGGTTGGGATACGTTGATGCTGGCAGCGACCTTACCCAGGTGACGTATGTCATCCAGCGCCACCAGCAACTGCCAATGGCGCGGCTTGAGGCTGGTGCGGATGTAGGCGTCGAGCTGGGACATGACTACTGGCTACTGCAGGTACGCGCCGCCGTTGACCAGGTAGGATTGCCCGGTAATGAATCCCGCACCCTCGCTGGCGAGATAGATAATCAGCGAGACCGCTTCATCGGGCGTGCCTTTGCGTTGCAACGCCTGCACCGCGCGGATGGGCTTTTCCTTGACCGACGACTCGGCCGCGCGCGCTATCTGGCCCGGCCCGAAGCAGTTGGCGGTGATGTTGTATTTGCCGAATTCCTGCGCGATGCCGCGCGTGAAGCCCACGATGCCCAGCTTGACCATGGCCTTGGCGGCGCCGATGCCGAGATACGGCGCGATGCCCGAGGTATTGATGATGCGCCCCCATTGCCGCTCTTTCATCAGCGGCAGCACGTGGCGGCATACATGATACGGGCCGGTGAGATTGACGCCGATGTTGCGATGCCACGCTTCATGGCTTTCTTCGAGAAAGGGCTGCTCGCAGCGATAGCCGGCAAGATTGACTGCTACATCGATTCTCCCCAATTCCTTGTGCGCCTGTTTTACGAAGGCGCCAACAGCTGCATCATCCGTGATGTCACATTGCGCCGCGACCGCACGCACGCCCAAGGCCCGCGCTTCCTCTGCAACCCCGTGTAAGTCGGTCATCCGGGTGCTGGTGCAAATGGCGATATTCGCGCCCTCGCGCGCAAATGCCAGCGCGGCCAGCCGGCCCATATTGCGGCTCGCGCCTGTGACCAAAACCGTTCTTCCCTTTAATCCCGTATCCATCGCTGCCCCTTGAATTTTTATCGAATTGGGTATTGTAGCTGCGGCTTCTGCTCGCGAAATGGCGACCAACGCCGCGTTTCCCGGGCGCCAGATTCCACGTCGGGTAATCTTGAACATTACCAAAAGGTTATGATCCTGGCCATTTCTTTCACTGGATAGTTATTTCCTGAAGCGCGATACTATTTAAAACTGCGGCGGGTCGTTTTTTTTTGATTCGCACACAAAGGGCGCCGACCACGCCGCCACGCACCGAGGAGATTCCGTTGTATCACTGGGTACTCACTGGGTTTGCCTGCTTGCAGGGTTTGGTGTTTCAAGGTGCTGCCGTGGCTGCGGAGCCGTATCCGTCGCGGCCCATCCGCCTCGTGCTCAGCGTCGGTACAGGCGGCGTAGGCGATATTACGATGCGGCTATTTGCGCAACAGATGAGCAAAACCATGGCCCAGCAGATCGTAGTCGACAATCGGCCGAGCGCGGGCGGCGTTGCGGCCGCGATGGCGGTGATCAATGCCAATCCCGACGGCTATACCTTGCTCCAGGCGGGCAATGCCGCGGCCATCAGCTCGTCGTTGTTCAAGAAGCTGCCGTTCGACGTGATGAAAGATTTTATTCCGGTGTCCACCACCGGCATCTTCCAGATGGCGGTGATCGCCACGCCGCAGTCAGGGTTTAACTCGCTGGCGGACATGATCGCGTTCGCTAAAAAGAATCCGCGCAAGCTGAACGTCGGCACCATTAACGTCGGCAGCACGCAGTTCCTCGCGGTGGAACTGTTCAAATCGATGGCAGGCATTGACGTGCAGACCATCCCCTTTAAATCCAACACCGCATTGATTACGTCGCTGCGCGCGGGTGAACTGCCGGTGTCGTTCGAGCTGTTGGGCCCGGTGCTGGCGCAAATCAAAAGCAATTCGCTCAAGGCATTAGCGGTGGCATCCGACCGGCGTTTTGCCGGATTGCCGGAAGTTCCCACCGTCGCTGAAGCGGGCTTGGCGGGCTATAACGTGTCGTCGTGGACCGGCTTTAGCGTGCCGGCGCGCACGCCCGCTGTAATCGTGGAGCGGCTGGCGAAAGAGGCCGCCAGCGCCGCAGCCGTTGCGGAAGTAAGGCAGACGCTGCAAGAAATCGGCATCGAGGCGCGCGCCACCACGCCCGATGAAACGCGCAAGCTGATGGCCTCCGAAATTGTTCGGTGGCGACAGGTGATCGAGCAGGCCAAGATTGAGCGCCAATAGAATAATTATGTAAGTAATTGTTTATAAACAACTTTTTAAAGGATATCCCATGGCTGTACCGTTGCGATTAAAAATGGCCCTCGGCACTTTCGGCCACACCGCCGAGATCAAGAACGGGAATATCCCGATTGAGGGCGTTGACCCCGAGTTCATCACCGTTGACCCGCAGATCGCGGCTTATCGTCGCATGGTGCGCAACGTCGAATTCGATGTGTGCGAGATCGCGCCGTCGACCTACATGATTGCCCGCGAGCACGGTGCGCCGTTCAAGGCGCTGCCGATTTTTGTGTCGCGTAACTTTCATCACTCCGGTTTTGTTTATCGGCCGGACGCAGGCATCAACCAGCCCAAGGACCTCGAAGGCAAGAATGCCGGCGTGCGCGCTTATTCGGTGACCACCGGCATCTGGACGCGCGGCGTGCTGCAAAACGAGTACGGCATCGACATTTCAAAAATCACCTGGTGGGTGGACGACGAGGAGCACGTGACGACGTTGAAGCTGCCGCCGTACGTGAAGCACGTACCCGAAGGCAAGTCACTGGTCAGCATGATGGCGGCGGGCGAATTGCAGGCTGGCTTCACCGGGCCTGCGGGCTTGGGGCGCACCGGCGCGCCGAAGGAAGGCTGGGCCGCCGGCGCCGTCAAACCCGCGGAAACCAACTACGTCACGTTCTTCAAGGATTCCCGCAAGCTCGAAGCCGAATGGTATGGCCGCACGAAAATCTATCCGTTCCACGGCACCATCGTGGTCAAAGACTCGGTGCTCAAAGAGCACCCGTGGGTCGCCCAGTCGTTGTTCAAGGCATACACCGAAGCGAAGCAACGCTACCTCAAAAACTTCCCGCCACCCGGTGAACTCAAGGGGAAAGAAAAGTTGCTTGCCGAGATGGCAACCATCGTCGGCGATCCGTTGCCCTATGGCATCAAGGCCAATCTGCCGTCGATTGAGGCGCTGATGAAATATGTGCAGCAACAGGGCATGCTCACACGCAACTATCAGGTCAGCGATTTCTTTGTGGACCCCGAAGTCTGATTTTTTATTTCATTCATACACAACAGGACAATACTCATGGCTTCCAAAATTATCGATATCCACCCGCACATCATCTCCAAAGACGAGAAAAAATATCCGATCACGCCCATCGGCGGCAAGCGTTCCGTGTGGTCCGCCGAGCGTCCGATTGATTTCGAAAACCTCGTCGCCTCGATGAACGCAGCGGGCGTGGACAAGGCGGCGATTGTGCATTCGTCCACCACCTATGGTTTCGATAACACGTATATGTGCGACTCCATCGCCACCCTACCCAAGCGCTTCACGGGCGTGGGTTCGGTGGATTTCGCCGCGCCCGACGCGGCGGAAAAAATCCGCCACTGGCACGGAAAAAATGTGACCGGCCTGCGTATTTTCAGTGCCGGCAGCACCATGGATAAGCAGGCCGACACGCTTGATGACCCGAAAACATTTGCGGCCTGGGAAACCTGCGAAGCGCTCAAAATTCCGGTCGTTACCCAACTGCGTCGCGAAGGGCTGCACATGCTCTACACGCTGATTCGCCGTTTCCCCAACGTGAAAATTATCGTTGACCACCTGATGCACGTCCCGAGGGGCGATCAGCCTCCCTATGATCGCGCGGCGTTCCTCTTCGAGCTTGGTAAATACCCGCATGTGCATTTCAAGCTCTCGACCAACAACGTGCGCAACTCGAACCTTGACGGGGCGACGTCCGAGACGTTCTTCCCGATGCTGGTGAAGGCCATTCCCGCGAACCGCATCGCATGGGGCTCAAACTACCCGGCCTCCAAAGGCCAGTTGAAGGAGATGGTGGACGAAGCCAAATCGGCGTTGTCGTGCCTGAGCCAAAATGACCAGGATTGGATCTTCGCGAAAACCGCGCAATCGCTGTACCCGGCACTTGCCGACTAGAAAGGAGAAAACACCATGAGCACAACCAAGGACGCCGTGAAAGTTAGTGCGATGTTGGGGGACTACCCCAACACGCTGGCCCTGAAACAAGGCCAATTGAAAAGCAACGGCATTGAGTTCAACTTTTTGAAATTCGCCGAAGGGGAGGTTCCCCACGATCACTTCAAGCGCGTGGTGAAAGGGGAGTTCGATTTCGGCGAACTCGCGCTGATGACTGTGCTGCAAGCCATCGGTTACGGCTATCCACTGATCGCGCTGCCAGTGGCGTTGCACGGACGGTTCCAGCACGGGCAGATCGCCTATAACGCCGACCGTGGCGTGCTCAGGCCCGAGGATCTGCAAGGCAAGACCATCGGTATGCGCACTTACTCTCAGACTACGCCCACCTGGGTGCGCGGCATACTGCAAAACGACTACGGCGTGGATCTGTCGAAGGTCAATTTTGTCGCACAGGGCGACGGGCACGTGCCGGAGTACAAGGAGCCGTCCAACGTGCGTCGCGCCGACAAGGGCAAGAAGCTCGCGCAGATGCTGCTCGACGGCGAAGTCGATGCGGCCGTGCTTGCCGCCGACCAGAACCCGAAGTTCAAGACGCTGGTGCCTGATCCGGCCGCTGCCGGTATCGCCTGGAACAAAAAGAACAACGCACTGATGGTCAATCACATCGTGGTGGTCGGCGCATCGTTCGCGAAAGAAAATCCGGACGTCGTGCGCGAGATTTACCGTCTGATGAAAGAGAGCAAGGCCGCCGCGAACGAAGCACTGCCCAAGGATGGCATCGACAAACGCCCGATAGGCTATGCGGCGGTGAAGCGCGACTTTGATATCGCGGCCGAGTATGCCTGGCAACAGCGCATTATTCCGAAACAACTCAAGGCCGATGATCTTTTCGACGCGACCACGCGCGCGCTGGACTGAGCGGATGGCGTAGAAATGATTATCGACTGCCACGGGCACTACACCACCGCGCCCAAGCCGCTGAAGGGTTGGCGCCAGCGCCAGATCGACGCGATCGATTGCCTGCCGATCGCGAGAAGATATTTCAAAAGATGATGCGTGGCGTGGCCGTGACGGCGGCTAGCGTTGGGCTTCTGTTTCCGTTCATCGTCACGGCGGCGCATGCTCAGGAATTCCCGTCCAGGACGATACGCATCGTCGCCTCCGAGGCTGGCGGCGGCGGCGATTTCATCGCGCGTCTGCTGGCGGTGGGGTTGACCAGCGCGTTCGGACAGCAGGTGATTGTCGAAAACCGTGGCGGCGGCGTGGTCGCGGGTGACGTGGTGGCGCGATCCGCGCCGGATGGTTACACGCTGCTCCTTTACGGTAATACCTTGTGGCTGCTGCCGCTGATGCGCAAGCAGGTGCCCTACGATCCGCAAAGGGATTTTGTGCCGGTGACGCTCGCGGGGCGGGCAGGGAATGTGCTGGTGGTGCATCCGTCGCTGCCGGTTAAATCCGTCAAGGAACTGATCGCGTTGGCACGCGCGCGTCCCGGACAGATGAATTTCAGCACCGCCGCGCCGGGCACCATTAACCACCTTGCCGGCGAACTTTTTAATTCGATGGCGAAAATCAACATCGTGCGCATTTCCTACCGGGGCAGCCCGTCGGCGCTCAACGCACTCTTGAGTGGCGAAGTGCAACTCATGTTCGCAACCCCGGCGCCGGCCCGGCCGCATATACAAGCGGGACGTGTCAGGCCGCTGGGCGTTACCACGAACACCCGGTTGCCCGCTTATCCGGACGTGCCCACGATCGCGGAAACCGGTCTGGCGGGTTTTGAAGCCGTGTCAGTTCACGGCATCTTCGCGCCGGCCAAGACGCCCGACGCTATTCTTTCGCGCCTTCAGCAGGAAATCGTGCGGATATTGCTGCGACCGGAAACCCGCGATCGCTTCGCAAGCATCGGCGCCGAGCCCGTGGGCAGCACGCGTGAAGAATTGGCTAACGAGATCAAGGCCGAAGTTGCGCGGATGGGAAAAGTGATCCGCGAAGCGGGGATACAGGAAAAATAGCGGATTGCCATGCGTAAGAGACTGATCGGATCGGTGGCAATGATGTGCATCACGGCAGCGGGCGCGTGGGCACAGACCTACCCCACGAAACCCATACGCATCGTGACCGCCGAAGCGGGCGGGGGCAGCGACATCGTTTCCCGCATCATCGGTCAGGGCCTGAATACAGCGTGGGGGAAACCCGTGGTGGTCGACAACCGCGGCGGCGGCGTGGTCGCGGGCGATATCGTCGCGCGCGCGCCGGCCGACGGCTACACCTTGCTCTACTACGGCAGCACGCTCTGGTTGTTGCCGCTGATTCGCAAGGACGTGCCGTACGACACACAAAAGGATTTCGTGCCGGTGATCCAGGCCATCAGCACGCCGGCGATCCTGGTGATTTTTCCCGGCGTGCCGGCGAAATCCGTGCAGGAGCTGATCGCCCTTGCGAAAGCCGCGCCGGGCAAGCTCAATTACGGTTCCGCCGCGCTCGGCACCGCCACGCACATTTCCGCGGAGTTGTTCAAGTACATGGCTGGCGTGAACATCGTGCGCGTTCCCTACAAGGGTACCGGCACGGCCCTGAATGATTTGCTCGGCGGACAAGTGCAGATGATGTTCGCGGTGGCCTCGTCGGTGGCGCCGCATATCAAAGCCGGCAGGCTGCGCGGCCTTGCCGTCACAACCCCAAAGCCGGCCGCTGCGTTCCCCGACCTGCCGACGGTCGCCGCATCCGGCTTGCCCGGCTACGAGGCGGTGACATTTTCCGGCGTGTTCGCACCGTCGCGTACCCCGAAAGCCATCGTTGAACAGATCAATGCGGAGATTCGCAACGCGCTGCTAAAGCCGGAAGCGAAGGAAAGGCTGAGCAACTCCGGCGTTGACGTGGTAGCCGGCACGCCGAAGGAATTTGCCGACAATATCGCGAAGGACATCGCGCTCGTCGGCACGGTGATCCGCAGCGCCGGCATCCGCGAGGATTAGCTACTGCGCAGGCCGCCGTATAATTTGCTCTGCACTATTTGACTCAGGAGTCCTCCATTGAACACGCAAGACACCGTATCCGCATTGACCCGTGAAGTCAGTGAATATATCGCTGCCGCGCGCAGCAGAAAACTTCCGACCGCGATCTCGGAACGGGCCAAGCTGCATCTGGTCGATACGTTTGCCGCGATGATGTCCGGTACCCGGCTGCTGCCCGGGCGGCGCGCTATTGCGTACGTCAAGCCGCTAGTCGGCACGAAGGAAGCGGGAATCATCGGAACGCGCATTGCCGCATCGGCGCTTCAGGCGGCGCTCGCCAACGGCATGTGCGGCCATGCGGACGAGACCGATGACACGCATCCGCCGACGCGCACGCATCCCGGCACCAGCGTGATTCCGGCCGCACTCGCGCTGGCCGAGCGCGACCAGCGCTCGGGGCGGGATTTTTTGCGCGCAATGGTGATCGGCTATGAGATATGCGCGCGGTCGATGCTTGCGATCAAGGCCATGCCGCTGATGCGTACCGGTCATCACGCCGGCGCGCGCGGCCAGTTATTCGGCGCCGCGGCGGCCGCGTCGTGCATGCTGAAGCTCGATGCGCGGCGCGTGCGCTACGTGCTGTCGTACTGTGCGCAACAGGCGTCGGGGCTTTATTCCCTGTTGCGCGATACGGAACACATCGAAAAATCGTTTGCCATGGGCGGCATGCCGGCTGAACGCGGGCTTGCTGCAGCGATGATGGTGAAGTCCGGTTTTACCGGCGTTGACGATATCCTCGCCGGTGAATACAACTACATCGACACCTATTCCGCCGATCCGGACCGCGAAGCGTGGACGCGCGGGCTCGGCAGTGATTTCCAGATCATGCATTGCGGCATCAAGCGCTGGCCAGTGGGGGCGCCGGTGCAAGGCCCGCTGCACGTGCTGTATGAATTGATGCGCGAACATAAATTCACCGCTGCTGACGTGGAAAAACTGGTGGTGCGCATACCGGAGCGTGAACTCGGCGTGGTTAACCGGCAGAAGATGTCGGATATCTCCGTGCAATACCTGATGGCGGTGATGCTGCTGGATGGCACCGTGAGTTTTGCCGCCGCGCATACCACACGGCGCATGAAGGATACGCGCATCGCGGCGGTGCGTCAGCGTATTGACGCGGTCGGCGACGCCACGCTGACCGATCCGCTGCGGCGCTGGAGAAGCGTGGTGGAGATCAAACTCAAGGATGGCCGCGCGGTGACCGGCCAAACGCTGGCGGCGAAAGGCACGTTTGAAAACCCGTTGACGCGTCCGGAGGTCGAGGAGAAGGCGCTGGATCTCATGGCGCCCATGATCGGCAAGGCGCGCAGCCTCAAGCTGATGGCAGCGCTATTTGATATCGAAAATCTGGACGACATGCGGCGCTTGCGGCGGCTCTACGTGATTTAGTTGTTGAGCAGCGGCGGTTTAGCGCACTCCGGCTTTTTCGATAATTTTGCGGGTGATATCGAATTCCGCCGCGAGAAAGTCCTGAAAGCGTTGCGGTGTGCCCCCTGCGGGTTCCGATCCGTCAGCGAGCAGCCGTTGGCGCACTTCGGCCGTTTCCAGCGCTTTGCCGAGTTCGGCATTGAGTTTATGGATCACGGCGGCGGGTGTGCGCACGGGCGCAAGCACGCCATACCAGGTCGTGCGGCTGTAGCCTTTGACGCCCGCTTCCGCAATGGTGGGTAACTCCGGCAGCACTGCCGACCGTTTCGCCGAGCTGACACCCAACGCGCGCAACGCCCCGCTTTTGACGTGCGGCAGCGATGAAAACACGCTGGCGAAATTGATTTCCACCTGCCCGGCGATGGTATCGATCAATGCCGGGCCCGCGCCTTTGTACGGCACGTGGACGATGTTGACGCCGGCGAGAGTTTTGAACAGTTCCCCGGTCAGGAAACTGGACGTGCCTTCGCCGCCCGAGGAGTAGTTGAGCTGCCCGGGCTTTGATTTGGCCAGCGCGATCAATTGCGCCACCGAGCGCGCGGGCAGCGACGGATGAACCAGCAGCAGCATGGGCGCCTCGGCAACCAGGATGACCGGCGTGAGATCCTTCACCGGATCAAACGATTGCTGCTTATACAGAATCGGTATCGTGGCGTAGCTGCTGGATACCGAGAGCACGGTATAGCCATCGGGCGTACTGTTGGCGACGTAGGCTGCGCCAACGGCGCCACCCGCGCCGGGACGGTTTTCCACCACCACTGATTGCTTGATGAGGCTCGACAGTTTGACGGAATACATGCGCGTGACGATGTCGGCGCCGCCGACAGGCGAAAATCCGACCACGATGCGCAGCGTCCGCGACGGATAGTCTGCTGTGTTCTCCGCCGCCTGCGCCGTCAGCGCCGCGGTTGCAAGCCATAGGGACAGGGCTCCCGGCAATTTGCGCCAGGTCATTTTGTCTCGGCTCCAATCAATTCATGCACGCGTTGCGCGCCGCCAAGCTGGCGCATGATATCTTCGAGCACCTGATCGGCCAGCGTGTCAATTGCGGATTGATCCAAGTATTCGGGATTGCCTCTGAGTACCACGGCAAGCGAGTCCGGCGCCTGCTGCGAACGCAGCATCACTGTCAGCAGCTTGGCGAAGGCTTCCGTGGCGATGACCACGGCCGGCACGCCGGCGCGGGTGAGTGCCGTAGTGTCGTGGACACTCCACGACGTGCATGACCCTCAGTTGGCGAGGCCGACGATCACCGCGTCGCATTCCGCGATCGCGGCGGCCTTGACCTTCTCGTCCATGGCGCCGTTGATCGGGATGTCGTAGAGACGCACGTCCGCGGTTCGGTATACGGCGGGAAGGCGGGCTTGCATGCGCGCGGCCATCCGGTCCATACTCTTCCAGTGATTGGTGAGTATGCCTATCGTGCTACCGGCCACATCGGCAATCGCGGGCATGGCGGTATCGGTGGCTGGTCGAGGGCCGGCAACGGGATTCAGTAGGGTGAGCATCTGCGTTCCTTCTACGGTTGAATACGGCTGATACCGAAGTGACTGCCGAAGTTGGCGAGAAACGTAATGTGGTTCAATTGCGGGCCGCCGGCGACGATGATGATGATGTCGCCGGGCTGCTTGCAGATGCACAGTTTGCCGTCTTCGATGTGGAAGCGGCTTGAGGTATCCAACAGGCGCGGTTCAACGGGCATGCTGGACATGGGGATGCGCGTGTGTTCAAACAGCCAGTCACGGATGCGTGCTTTATCCCAGCCTGCGTCCGCCAGTATGCGTGCGTGCGCCGGCGGAAAAATCACCAGCGGGTTTCCGCAACCCTTGGTATAGCTGTTGGTGCCGTACGCGCTCATCGCATTTGCAAGCATCATCAACAGGCTTTCCGGCTGGAGAAATGACGCGGCCACGCTTTGCGTGCCCTGTGCGCTGATCAGCGTGACCGTGCTGTCATCGGCGGGAAATCCCTGCTCGACATGAAAAGCTTGCCACGGGTTTTCTTCCTCGAGTTCGCCGAGGCAGAACGAGTATTTTCCGGGCATGCCGAGGATGGATTTGTCGACTTCGCCGGGCACACCGCCGCCGATGTTGAGCAGAATCAAACGCATAGCGCGACCGATGGTGGCATTAGCGCGCCGGCCCGGGCCGAGCGCTCCAGCGCCGCAGTTCACGTCGATGCGATTGCGGATGGGGCCGTTGATCAGCACCAGCGGCGCCACCGGATTGGTGGTGGTTTGTACGCCCAGCAGATTGAATTGCGGTTGCATCATGGCTTCAACCGCCGCGATGATCACCGGAAAGTATTCGGGCAGGCAGCCGGCCATCACCACATTGATGGCCAGTTTCTCGATGCTCGCGACGCCGCCCCGAGGGGGTATTTCAGCGACGACATGACTGGCCGGCAACGCGGCGCCGGCGATCATCGCCGCCACGCGTTCACGCGTCGGCGGTATGACCGGCAGGCCGTCGGTCATCCCTTTCGCGTACAGCCAGGCAAAAAGTTCGGCTGGGTCTTCAGGGGCAGCCAGCGTGTCGGTGGCGTGTTCTATCGGCATTTCAATCCGTGGCGTGGCGACAGTCGCAATCATTGCGAATACGGGAATCCAATGTCACTATTATGCAATGTCCCTGCGCATATCACCACGCCCCCAACCGCATTTTTGCATTGCGACGCTGATCGCGGCGGCGTTTGTCGCGGCATTCCCAACCTATAGCCTCGCGGCCTATCCGGCAAGGCCGATACGGCTGGTGGTGCCGCTGAGCGCCGCCGGGCCGGCCGATACGGTCTCGCGTCTTATTGCGCGCAAATTATCCGACAGCATGGGGCAACCGGTGGTGGTGGATAACCGTGCGGGCGGCAGCACCATCATCGGCACTGAAATCGTCGCGCGGGCGCCCGCCGATGGATACACCTTGCTGACGGTCACGACGACGCATGCGGTCAACCCCAGCGTATTCAAGAAACTGCCGTACGATGTGGTGCAGAGTTTTACGCCCGTGACCTTGATCGAGGCGGCGCCGTTCATGCTGGTTGCGCATCCCTCGATAGCTGCAACATCCATCGGCGAGTTGATCGCTCTCGCGCGTTCCAAACCCAGGCAGATGAATTACGCGTCGGCGGGTGTCGGCAGTTCGCAGCACTTAACCACCGAGTTGTTTATGGCGGCGGCGAAAGTGGATTGGGTGCATGTGCCGTTCAAGGGGGCGGGACCGGCTTTTATTGATCTGGTTGCCGGACAGGTGCAACTGATGTTCAGCAGCACTGTGTCGTCGATGCAATTCGTCAACAACAAACAATTGCGCGGCTTCGCGGTGACGAGTTTGAATCGCCTGGCCATCGCGCCGGCCATTCCCAGCATTGCGGAATCCGGCTTTGCGGGTTTTGAATCCAGCTCCTGGGTGGGCATGCTGGCGCCCGCGCGCACACCGCAAGCGGTCATCACGCGGCTGCATCAGGAGGTTGCCGCGGCACTCAAGGCGCGCGAGGTGATCGATACACTGGCCAGTATGGGTGCTGAACCCAGCGGGCTGCCGCCTGCGGCATTTGCCGCTTACTTCAAAGCGGAAATGCACAAGTGGGCGGCGGTCGTGCGCCGCGGTGGCATTCAAATGGAGTGACGACCGCCAGTGGCGCCAGCGCCAGCGAGGGCGCTGTACTCAACAGAAGATATTGTATTGTAACTATATGTTTTTGTTGGGTATTTTGTTGTAGTTGAAACATCGCTCAGTTGTGTTTGTGGCTGCGTATCCACAGCACAAATGCGATAAACGTGATCACAATCGTCAGCGCAAAATAGGCGCGCAGTCCGAATACCGGGCCGATCAGGCCCGCGCAAAACGGCGCCAGGCCCATGGCGATGAACTGAAATGACGAGGCATAGGAAATCGCCCGCGCATCCATGCCTTGTGGCGCGTAAATTCGCAGCAAGCGAATAATGGTCGGCAGCATGAGCGAGGCGGACAAGCCGAACGCCACGCGCGCCAGCACCAGTTGCAGCGGTGTTTGCAGCACCAGCAGCGGCAACTGGGTCAGGCCGGCGGCGGCAGTGGCGTAAATCAGCACGCGCCCCGGATCCACGCGATCCAGTAACCGTCCGCACAACGA
>CANIID010000114.1 GCA_947467315.1 Betaproteobacteria bacterium
CCGTACGGCGACGGCAAACCCCAAAGGGGAATCAGCGTCCGGTGGCTATATGGCCAATTTCGGCAACAACGCGGGTCCAGCCAAGGACGGAAATGTCGTGGTCGCGTTAGGTGAGTCCTTGAACGGTGGTACGGACTTCTTTACGGTTACTGGCGGCGCGAAACCTGGCGGCCTCGCGGGATTCCTTGGCGTACGCCCTGGGGCTGATGCGCAATTTGAATTCACAGCCGCGATTTCCGATCCTGCGGCATATCGTGAAGAAGTCGTCAGTATGGTGAAATTGGCACAGCGTGAGATGCTGACGTTGGTAAAACAGTAACTCGCGGATCTAACGACGCAGCGCGGAGCCCATTTCTGACATCTGCTCCGCCTGTTTACAAAGCATAAGTGGCTACGTCTCGCGCAACCCCGTATCGCGTATCACCGTGCCCAGCCGCGTCATTTCCGATTTCACCGGCGCGCCGAATTCTTCCGGCGTGGAAGACATAACGCGCACAAGATGTAAGTTTAGCGAAAGGTATCGCGGTTTTCTGTGCATCGGCAAGATGCATCGTATGTTTAAGTGCGTGATGTAAGCGCTCCGAAAGAATGTGCGCTTACTGTAGATATCCGGCGGAGTAGCTCGATCATAACCTTGTTCGCGCAGGCCTTCCGCCACTTAAACCAGGAAATCACGATGGCACAAAATTCAAAAGAGGCAACCGCGCAATTCAATAAGACTATCGTACCCGTAGGCGCCGGTGGCACGCCTGGACACCTGCTACGCATGTTTGTAATGATATGCACCGGTGGTTTTGTTTATCCCAACACCTTTGTCGAAGGCATGGATCTGAGCGCCATACAGAAGCGACACCAGCAACCGGATGAGAAAAAACCGAAATAAAACGTGATCTCGGCAGCCCGCGGGCTAGTACGATTCGAGGGGTTACCGTCTCGTATCGTGCTCGCCCGATACTATTGGCACAGCACACCGCGCCTACCTCTCGCGCAACCCCGCATCGCGTATCACTTTCCCCAGCCGCGTCATTTCCGATTTCACCAGCGCGCCGAATTCTTCCGGTGTGGAACCCACTGTCTCAACGCCCACGTTAAAAAATTTCTCGCGCACATCGGGCCGCGCCAGCGCTTTGACGAATTCCTGATTCAGCCGCGTCACCAGCGTCTGCGGTGTTTTGATAGGCACGAACGCGCCTACCATCGACTGCGATTCGTAGCCCGGCACGACCGACGCCACCGTCGGTAAATCAGGCCGCAAGCGCGACGGCTGCGCGCTGGTGACAGCCAGCGCGCGCAGACGACCGGACTTGATGTGCGTAGACACCGACCCCGGTGTGGCAAACGCAATCTGCACCTGCCCGGCGATCAGTGCATTCAGTGATGGGCCGCTGCCCTTGAACGGGATATGCGCGACATCGATGCCCGCCATGTGCCGAAACAGCTCGGTAGACATGGTTGACGATGAGCCTGTCGCGCCCGAACCGTAATTGAGTTCGCCGGGACGCGCCTTGGCGAGCGCGATCAGCTCCTTGACAGACTTCACCGGCAGCGATGGATGCACCACCAGAATGTTCGGCGCGCGCACCGCAAGCGTCACCGGCGCGAAATCGCGGATCGGATCGTACGGCACGCTCGCGCGTAAGTAAGGCAGCAGCCAGATATTGCTGCCGTAGTAGAGCATCGTATATCCGTCCGGCGCTGCGCGCGCCACGGTCTCTGCTGCGATGACACCCCCGGCAGCACCGCGATTTTCGATCAGCACCTGCTGGCCGAATTGTTCGGTCAGCGCCGCGCTGATGATGCGCGCGCCAAAGTCGTTACCGCCGCCGGGTTCGGAAGTGATGATGCGGATGGGCTTAACCGGAAAGGGTTGGGCATGAATGGCCACTGCCGCCGACATGCCCAACGGCAATAAAATACTGCTTAAAAACAAATACTTAATCAATCCTCGCTCCTGACACCCGCACCACCTCCGCCCAGCGTTTCGTCTCGGTGCGTATCAACTCGGCAAACGCCGTCGGCGTGCTGCCGATGGCCTCACCGCCGTCTTTCACAAAGCGCTGCTTCACGTCATCCGCCTGCATCGCCCTGCTTACAGCCTGCGCGAGTTTCGACACCACCGCATCCGGCGTGCCACGCGGCGCGAGCACGCCAAACCAGTTGGCCGCATCGAACCCGGCAATGGTATCGGCCAGCGGCGGCACGTCCGGCAACAACGGCGAGCGCGTCTTGCTGGTAATCGCAACCGCCTTCACGCGCCCCGCGCGCGCGTGTGGCAAGCCGCCCACCACGCTGACAAACGCCATGCCCACTTCACCGGCGATCACCGCGTTGAATGAATTGAAGCCTTTGTACGGCACATGCGTCATCTGAATACCCGTAGCCGACTTCAGCCATTCGGTCGAGAGATGATGCAACGAGCCATTGCCCGGCGAGCCGTAGGTCATCGGCGCGGGCCGCGATTTCGCCGCCGCCACCAGCTCCGCCATCGAATTGATTTTTTGCAACGGGCTCACGGCGAGAATCAGCGGGCTGGCCGCCGCCACGCTGATCGGCACGAAGTCCTCCATCGGGCGATACGGCAAGTGTTTATGCAAACTCGGATTGATGGTCAGCACGCCGGTGTAACCGAGCAACAGCGTGTAGCCATCGGCGGGCGCGCGCGCCACCAGCTCGGTACCCACGATGCCGCCGGCGCCGCTGCGGTTATCCACGATCACCTGCTGCCCCAACGCCTCCTGCAATTTCATCGCGACGATGCGACCCACGATATCGGCGCCGCCGCCGGGTGGTTGCGGGACTACGAAGCGGATGGGTTTGGTAGGGTAATTCTGCGCGATGGACGTGGAGGCCACAGACGCCACAAACAAACCGATGCAACCCTGAATGAGGATTTTATTCACGATTACCGCGCCTGCTCGATAGCCGCGTGATCCACCAGGCTACGCTCCCCGCTATGCCGATATAACCGCTTGCCCGCGCGCGGATAGTCGGTGATGTCCTGCGTCAGCCGCTGACCGACCACCAAACACACCAGCGGCTCGGCGCCGTCGTTAATCATTTCGTGCGGCACTTTGTCGATGGGATGCGCGAGAAAATCACCGGCTCCGATTTTGTGTGACTGCTCGCCGAGCACCGCCGTGCCGCTGCCGGACAGCACATAAACGCATTCTTCTTCGTAGTGATGAAAGTGGTATTCCGTCGAGCGGTGGCCCGGCTCAACCGTGATGAGATGCACGCCGATATTTTTAAGACCGGCGGCGTCGCCGATGGATTTGCCGCTGCGTATCGCACCTGCGTTGAGGAAGTGCGTGCGTTTGACGGCTTGCATGGCGGCTATGGCTTGGGCGGACAGGTACATGGTTTCCTCTGAATGCGTTGGTCGTGCGCATGGCGCACGCTACTTCAATCGACTTTGATCTTCGCTGACTGCACCACTTTCAGCCAGTTGTTGTAGTCGGTAGCGATGCGCTCGCCAAAACGCGCGGGCGTGCCGCCGGTGGGGATCATGCCCTGCTGTTCGAGATTTTTTTTCATCTCGGGCGTTTCCATGGCGCGGTTGATCGCGGCGTTGAGTGCGTTGATGATCGGCTGCGGCGTGCCGGCAGGCGCCATCGTGCCGTGCCACAACTCCACCACGTAACCGGGCACCGTGTCCGACAGCGTTGGCATGTCGGGCAGCGAATACCAGCGCTTGGCGGTGGTCACCGCCAGCCCGCGCAGCTTGCCGCTTTGCATATGCGGCACCACCGGCAACAGGCTACCCATCAACACCGGCGCCTGTCCCGCCAGCACATCGGTCAAAGCCGCGCCGGTGCTCTTGTAGGGCACATGCACCATTTGTGTTTTGGTCATATGCATCATCAGCTCGGTTGCCAGATGCGTGATGCCGCCGGTGCCAGTAGAGGCATAGGCCAGCGCGTTCGGTTTCGAGGCGGCCAGTGCGATGAGCTCCTTCGCATTGTTCGCCTTGACCGACGGATGCACCACCAGCACAAACGGCGTGGCGCCAAACTCCGCCACCGGCGCGATGATTTTGATCGGGTCCCACGCCGGCTTGTGCAGCGCCGAGGTCGCGGAGTAACTGCCCGACATCATCATCAGCGTGTAGCCGTCGGGCGGCGCTTTCACCGCCATTTCAATGCCGATCATGCCGCCCGCGCCGCCGCGGTTATCGACCACGAATTGCTGTTTGAACGCTTCGGATAATTTTTGCGAAAACTGGCGCGCGCTAATGTCAGTGCCGCCGCCGGGCGCGAAAGGCACGACCACGCGCACGGGTTTGGTAGGGTATGCCTGTCCTGAGCCTGTCGAAGTGGGTTGCGCGTGCGCGGCAACGCACAGCCCCAATGCTACCCAAGAGCAAATCAGATTATACATAAATTTCCTTTAAAAACAAATACTTATATTACTCACCCAGCAGCACCCGCGCGGTCAAGCTGCACACCTGCTCGCGCTCCGCCGCAGTCAGGCCGGGAATTTTGTCGATCTCTTCAATCGGCTGGTCCGGCCCCATATCGAACGGGTGATCGGTGCCGATCACCACGCGATCCGCGCCGACGCGGTTAATCAGGTGACGCGCAGCCATCGGATCGTGCGTGAGCGCATCGAAATAAAAACGTCGCAGCAAATCACGCGGCGAACTTGCGTTGTTGACCTTGGGCTCGTTGCGCACCTTGTGCCCATGCACAAAGCGGCCGATCTGATACGGCACAAAGCCGCCGCCGTGCGCGAGCAAAATTTTCAGATTGGGGCATTCGTCGAGCGCGCCGCTGAACATCAGATGCGCCACCATCATGGTGGTATCGAGCGGGAAGCCGATAAAGTTGGAAAGGTAATACGGTTCCATCCCGCCCTTGGCGAGACACTGATACGGATGGGTGAAAATAAAGCAACCCAGTTGCTCGGCGGTTTTTAACACCTTGCGAAACTTTTGATCGGCCAGCGGCAGCCCTTCGATGGAGGTGCCCATCTCGACACCCTTGAATTTATGTTCTTTCACCACGCGTTCCAGCTCGGTGATCGCCGCATCGGGGTCTTGCATCGGTAGATGCGCGAGCCCCCGCAGGCGCTTCGGATGTTTTGCCACCATCTGTGCGATGCCATCATTGGCGAGTTTTGCCGACTCCAGCCCGACTTCGGCAGACAGGTTATAAAAATAAATCGGCGGGCCGACGGAAATGCCCGCGATGTCCATGCCCACACTGTCCATCCACGCCACTTTGGCATCGGCGTTGGTGAACTCCGGTTTCAACTCGGCCGGATTGCCGTGTACGTCGAAATACGTTTTGCCGTCTTTATCGTAGACGCTGGTGTGATAGCGCTCCGGGTTTTGGCGGATGGCATCGAGAACGGTGGGTGGGACAACGTGGTTGTGCAGATCGATGGTAGTCATAAGCTTATATATCGCAAGTTATTGTTTTTAAATTACTTTTCGCCGAGCAACGTGAGCGCGGTTTTGCTGCTGATCCATTCTCGCTCGTCAGCGGTAAGGCCGGGTATCGTGTCCAGATCGCCCACCACATCGGCCGGGCACATATCAAATGGATGATCGCTGCCCATCACCACATGATCCGCGCCCGCTTGTTCGATCAGGTGCCGCACCGACTGGCCGTTATACAGCAACGCGTCGAAATAAAAACGTTTGAACAATTCAGCCGGCGGCGACGGGTTATCGACACGCGCCTCGGGCCGCGCCTTGTGCCCGTGCACATAACGCCCGATCTGGTACGGTATGTAACCGCCGCCGTGCGAGAACACCCATTTGAGTTTATCCAGATCGTCCAGCGCGCCGCTGAACATCAGATGCGAAATCATGATGGTGGTGTCGAGCGGAAAGCCGACGAAGTTACGCAGATAGTATTTGTCGGTGCCGCCCTTGGCCACGCATTGATACGGGTGCGTGAATACAAAGCAGCCCAGTTGCTCGATGGTTTTCAGCACCTTGCGGTATTTCATGTCGGCGAGCTGTTCGCCTTCGATGCTGGTGCCGAGTTCAACCGCCTTGAATTTATACTCTTTGACCACGCGTTCCAATTCCGTGATGGCGGCATCCGGGTCTTGCATCGGCAAGTGTGCCATCGCGCGAAAACGTTTCGGATGCTGTTGAACCATCTGCGCGATGCCGTCATTCGCCAGCCGCGCGGCATCCAGCCCTTGATCCGGCTTGAGGTAATAAAAATAAATCGGCGGCCCCACCGACAGCGCCGCCACGTCCACGCGGCAACGGTCCATCCATTCGAGCTTCGCATTCACATCGCAGAATGCCGGCGACAGCGGTGTCCACATGCCGCGATTTTCAAAGTGCGGGATGCCGTTGCGGGTTTCGACTTGGGTGCTAAAGCGCGCGGGATTACTGATGATCGCGTCGGCAAGCGTCTTGGGGATAACGTGGTTGTGCAGATCGATGTTCATGACGCCGACCGCTTCAGCAGGCGCTCGCCGATCGACAGCGCGGTGGATGCCGGCACGTGGCAACTCCAGTCCAGTGTGTGCTGGCGTTCGCAGATGCGCCAGCCGTCCTGGGTGCGGCGCAGGCGATCCAGATAACGCAGGCTGCGCATCGCCACCTGGTCTTTCGCCTGGGCCGAAATACCCGGCAGCACCAGAAACGCGATGGCGTTGGTCTCTGTTTCAGCCACATCGCCCTCGAGCAGGTTGTAATTCAGATTGCCCATGAAATGCGTGGTGATTTTCCATGCGCCCGACTTGTGGTTTCTGAACACCCAAAAAGAATCCATCAGCGCATCAATGCCACGCGTCGCGGGCTTTTCGTCGAACTGGGCGATCACATCGTCGGTAAAGCAGGCGCGCACCTGATCCTGGTTGCCCTGATCCAGCCCCTGGTAGTAACGCGCCAGTACGTCGTGGATGGCGGCGCGGTTGAGCAGTGTCTGGATTTCCTTGGGGTGTTGTGACATGACTTTCCTCCGTGGGGCGTCGTAGGATGGTTGAATGGAAACTGGCCGTATTTTACGTTCAAATCCTCTTGACTTGACGTGGCTTGACGTGGCTTGCCCCGGGATCGCACAATGCACTGCGCAGTATCCCCGTCATTCTCCCGCCAAAGAAAAAACCATGCTCATCGAGTCCGCCACCCTCAAGCGCATCAGCGCGCCCGTCGTCACCGCGATCGCTGTCATTGCCAGCGCCCCTGCCGCCGCCCAGGATTACCCCAGCAAAGCCGTGCGCATGATCGTGCCTTACTTGCCGGGCGGCTCCACCGACATCGTGGCGCGCATCCTCTCGGCGCGCATGACCGAATCGTTCAAGCAGCAGGTCATCGTCGATAACCGCGGCGGCGGCGCATCCATCACCGGCACCGACGCTGTGGCGCGTGCGGCGCCCGATGGCTACACCCTTCTGCTGGGCAACATTGCACTGGGCGCCAACCCCAGCCTGTTTCGCAAACTGCCGTATGACGCCGAACGCGATCTATCACCGGTGGCGCTGGTCGCCATCATGCCGACGGTGCTGGTGTCGCACCCGTCGATCCCCGCGCGCAGCGTGAAAGAACTGATCGCCTTCGCCAAGCAGCGCCCCGGCGCGCTGTATTACGGCTCGGCGGGCAACGGCAGCGTCAACCATCTCACCATGGAAGTGTTCCGCTGGATGGCCGGCATCGACGTGGTGCATGTGCCCTACAAGGGCGGCGCGCCGGCCTTCACCGATGTCATCGGCGGCCAGATTCCGTTGATGTTTCCCACCATCGTGATGTCGAACCATCACATCAAGAGCGGACGTCTCACCCCGCTCGGCATCAGCAGCGCCAAGCGTTCCAGCGTGCTGCCGAACATTCCTACCGTCGCCGAAGCCGGGCTGCCGGGCTTTGATGTCAACGAGTGGCAAATGATGATGGCGCCCGCGCGCACGCCGGCTGCGATCATCGATCGTGTGCATGCCGAGCTGGTCAAGGCCATGCAAATTCCAGAAGCAAAGGAGCGCATACTCGCGCTGGGTGCGGAGCCTATCGGCGCTTCGCCGAAGGACGCGACGGCATTTCTGAAAAACGAGATGGCGCGGTGGGAGCGAGTGGCTAAGGAAGCGAAGATTCCGTTGGTGGAATGAGCCGCGCAATCGCGTTTTCTATCGTACTTACTATCGTAACTACTATCGCACTCAGCCAGCCATTGTCGACGCGCTCATTACGAGACGCACTAGCTCGGGAACGCTTTCAACGTGAAGTTTCTCGCGTATGCTGGCCTTGTGTACTTCCACGGTTCGCGGACTGATGCCCAGCATCGTGGCGATTTCCCGGTTAGGACGTCCCTGCGCAACCAGCTCCGCGACCTGCAATTCGCGCGCGGTGAGAGCGCTTAGTCGCACCTTCGCCGCTTCGGTAGTGTCCGCAATAGTACGCAGCGCGGCATCGGCATCCAACGCGGACCGTATGGCGTTAAGCAGCATATCGGGATCAACCGGCTTTTCGAGAAAATCAACAGCGCCCGCTTTAAGTGCAGTTCTGACGGTTGGCACATCGCCATGCGCGGTCATCATGATGATCGACAGTGAAAACTTTTTCTGCTGCAACGCATCCTGCAACGCCAACCCGTCCATGCCGGGCATTCTGATGTCGAGCAACAGGCAACCCGCCCACGACGGCTGATAGACGCGCAAAAAGTCTTCCGCGCAAACGAACGACTGCGTGCGATATCCTTTGAGTCCCAACAGCAGCCCCAGCGAATCGCGTACCGCAGCGTCGTCCTCGACGATGAATACAGTTTGTTCAATGGGCGTCATGGGATACTTTCGTTAAATGCGAGGTCGGCAGAAAAAAATGAAAAACCGTGCCGCCAGCAACGCCGCTTTCGGCCCACAATTCTCCCCCATGCGATTCTATCATCGTGCGACTCATTGCCAATCCCAAACCCGTGCCGGTTAATTTGGTGGTGGCGAAGGGCTCAAACAGGCGCTCGGCAATGGCCGGGCTAATACCGGGCCCGGTGTCAGCCACGGAGCAACGGACCCAGCCGTCGCTCGCGCAGTCCGCAGTTACAAAAACACACCGGTTTTCCGTGTCCGCACCGGCAATCGCATCCATTGCATTGCCAACCAGGCTATGTACAACGGTTTCCACCTGCACTCGGTCAACCAGCAATTCGATGCTGCCCTCGGCGAGGCGGGTATGGAGTTGTATGTACTGCTTTGCAGCCGCTTCCCGCATCGGATCGAGCGCCCCTTGAATGAGCTGAGCGATGCTGATGCGTTCAAGCTGGGAATCGCCGCTACGGAAAAATTCGCGCAGCCGCCGCACGACCTCTGCCGCGCGCTCCGCCTCGCGCTCCACCTTTTCCATCAGTTCATTCGGGGCTGCAGGCGCCATCCACTGCGCCGCACGCGCATAGTTGCGAATAGCCGACAGCGGTTGATGCAGCTCGTGTACAAGGGCCGCAGCCATTTCGCCGGCCGCCACCAGGCGCGCTGATCGATTGAGCTCTGCCTGCTTCGCGCCAAGTTCGCGCTCGATATCCTTGCGGTGCGATACATCGCGTACGATGGCTATACTCAGCAATGGCAATCCGCCAGCCGTCATGCCAACGGAGAGCTCCGCCGGAAAATGCGATCCATCCTGCCGTATGGCGTCGAGTTCTCGTGCTACCTGAAATTGTGCAACCGGCCCGATCTCAGGCATCAGGTCCTTTGTGGACATGCCGATCAGCCTTTCCGTTTTATAGCCAAACGCCCGCGCGGTCGCAGGATTGGCGGCCACGATGACCCCACGTTGGTCGATCGTGATAATACTGTCCGGGGCGGTAGACACGATGGCGCTTAACCAAGAGTCACTTTCGCGTTGCGCCACTCTCGCCGCGCGGCCTTCGGCCACCACCATGGCAAGAAACAAGCAGGTTACCGCCAGCGCCAGCATCATGAACTGATACTCGGTGACTACAATGCCGCCATGAAGATCGGCATGCAGAACGGCCACGATCAATCCGATCTGCGTAATAGCAATACAGAACGTAGCGCCTATCAAGTCGTGGCGCATCGCGACCCAGGTCAGCGGAATAGAGAGCAGGAAAAAGAGCTTGTACGGATCGATCCACGCGAGTCCAACGGTGATCCAAAGCACCAAAATAATCACGCCTGTCTGCGCTGCTGTTTCGATCGACGACCAATGCCGCAGTTTGCCGCAGATAGCCGGCCAGTTGGCAAGCACCAATAGCAAAGGCGTGTTGCTCACAATCCCGATCAAATGACCAATCCAAAAGCGCAATACCGTGGGCTGAAATTCCGTGGCAGGCGTCGAATTAACATGGTGGATTGCGAATACGAATACGATGGCGATGAGCAGCGTTCCAAGGAACGCCACGCAGACCAACGCTACGACATCGCACAGCCGATCGAACTTGAGGCGAAATCCCAATGGGCCGAGCAATAAAGCGGCCATACCCGTATAACCGGCAGTTACCGCTATCGGCGCCAGAAGCTGCAGAAACGGTGGCGACGGCACGCCACGCGCGAGAAAATTGGATATCAATGCAGCCACAGCAAGCGCCGGCCAGTATCGAACACCAAATACCAGCAGCAGCGCGAGCGCAAGACCCGCCGAGGGATTCCAGGGCGTGATGCCGAAGGGCAGAACCATATAAGAACGGGTCATCCACCCCAGCAACACATAGCTAACGATGAATATCACCGCGATACCCAACTTGCGGTGTGCAGGCGCCTGATGTTTTAGCGACGTCATGGGACCTGTTGCTGGAAGCGCCGGCATAAACCCTGAACCCTCGTGAGTGGAAATCGCAGTATAAACCGGGCTGGGGCGACCGGGGATAAATGACATGCCCAAACGCGCGCACCAGCGGGTGTCAGTCCGCCCGCCGAGGCCTGCCGGGCACGTAAAGTGTGCTCTAGCGTCAGCGTTCCAAGTATGGAACAACTAAGTTTTTGGGCTGGCGCAGCGCCGCACGACGCGCTGACCGAATAAACGAGTTGGCATCGGCCGCCCGGCAAACGGGGCAGCGCAATCGCCCGCAGACTACGAACAAAATAACCGTTACGTTACTCGATCCGTATCCCCGCCGTCTTGATAACCTTCGCCCACTTCGCGGTTTCGGATTTCACGATCGCGGCGAACGCATCCGGCGCATTGCCCACCGCTTCCGCACCTTCGTTGGCGAATATTTTTCGCACATCTGCCGTTCCCAAAATGCGCACCACTTCCGTATTCAGCCTGGCGGCAATCGACAGCGGCACTTTCGCCGGCGCAAGAAGCCCGTTCCAAGGCTCGTGCTCATAGCCCGGCACGGACTCAGCCACTGCGGGGATCTCAGGTGCAATCGCCGCGCGTTTTGCCGAGGTCACCGCAACGGCGCGCAGCTTGCCGGACCGCACATGCGGCAGCAGCCCTACCGTGGTGCCGATGATTAATTGCGTCTGTCCGCCGATGGCCGCAATCGCCGCCGGGCCGCCGCCCTTGTACGGAATCTGCACGATGTCGATGCCGGTCATTTGCCTGAGCAACTCAGCCGACATGTGCGTGCCGGTACCGGTGCCTGCCGAGGCGTAATTGATCGTGCCCGGT
This sequence comes from Betaproteobacteria bacterium, assembly GCA_947467315.1. Classification (GTDB taxonomy): domain Bacteria; phylum Pseudomonadota; class Gammaproteobacteria; order Burkholderiales; family SG8-41; genus UBA5216. Next base: position 11,522 of record CANIID010000114.1, read on the forward strand.
TTGGCCTTCGCCAGCGCAATCAGATCGTTCAGCGTTTTTGCCGCGAACGAAGGATTGGCGGCAATCAGGTTGGGAAATTTCGACAACTGCGTCACCGGCGTGAAGTCGCGCACCGGATCGTAGGGCAGCTTGGTATACAGCGACGGATTGATGGTCAGCGATGACGCCACCACCAGCAGCGTATGTCCATCGGGCGCCGCGCGCATCACAATCTCGGTGCCGCTGATCGTACCGGCACCGGGTCGGTTATCCACCACCACGGTCTGTTTGAAAATTTCAGTGAGCCGTGCAGCGATCAACCGCGCGGTCAGGTCGGTGGACGCGCCCGGCGATTGCGGCACGACGATGCGGATGGGGCGCGCGGGATATAACGCTTCGTTACTTTGCGCCGCGGCCAACAGCGGCACGGCGCACAACACGCACGCTTTTGCGTAGATCACCCATGGCATGACTTGCCTCCCTTGCTGTTTTTCAGATTCAACTTGGCGTTTCATCAACTGGCGTAAAAATGCGCTGAAGTTCATCGGGCACGAGTATTTTATACGCCCCTTCCGCCAGATCGCTTAAGGCGAGGCCGCCGGTCTGAAAGCGATGAATCGCAGTGACATGGTTGCCTATCGCCGCGAACATGCGCCGGATCTGGTGATAACGTCCTTCGCTGAGGATCATCACGCCACTGCGGGGACCTTCCGCCTGCCATGTCGCAGGTTTCAACGCCTTATCGTCATCGTCAAGCCGGAACTCGCCGGTGGAAAACAGCGCGCTTTCATCGCCGCGCAGCGGGCTCTGCACGCTCACGTGGTAATGTTTGGGCGAATGGGTTTTCGGATGAATGATGCGGTGAAGCAGATCGCCATCATCGGTAAACAGCAATTGGCCGGTGCTTTCTCTGTCAAGCCGCCCCACGGTAGACAACGCGGGCTTGCGCACACGAAAACGCGCGGGCAGCAACTCGTATACCAGCGGGCCGGGCCCTTTGTGAGAACAGGTATAGCCCGCCGGTTTGTGCAGCATGAGGGTGAGCGGCGTGATCGGGTCCACCGCCGCGCCGTCGAAATGCAACGCGCCTGTGCGCACGTTATCCAGAGCAACAGCCTGCGCCGCGTTGGTCAGCGCCTCGCCGCTCAGCGTCACTCTGCCCGCGCGGCAGGCCGCGGCGATTTCCTTGCGGCTGGCGTAACCCAGATTCGACAGCAGGCGGTCGAGCCGCATAGTTGGGGTATTGGAAATTAAACCACCACGTTGGGACAGGGTTTCAGGACTACCGAAAACAACATAACCAATTGATTTTAAACCACTTTTAAAATGCTACTCTGCGGCGATTTTCGCCGCCTTGATCACGTTCGCGTACATCACCGTCTCTTTGCGCACATGCTCGGCCAGCGCTTCGGGCGTGCTGAATATTGCTTCCGAACCTTGATGGGCAAAGCGTTCCTTCACATCCGCCCGCTGCAACACCTTAATCAGATCGCCATTCAGTTTGGCGATGATGTCGCGCGGCGTGGCCGCCGGCGCAAAGATGCCGCTCCACGTCGGGATGTCGAATCCTGGATACGTTTCGGCCACGCTGGGCACATCGGGCAGCAACGGTGAACGCGCAGCGGACGATACCGCCACCGCGCGCACGCGGCCCGTGCGCAAGTGCGGCATCGTGCCGACGATGTTCGCGAACATCAAATCCACCTGCCCGGAAATCAAATCCACAAACGCCGGCGCCGCGCCTTTATAGGGCACATGGTTCATCGTCACGCCCGCCTGTATGCGCAACAACTCCATGCCCAGATGTTGCAGATTGCCCACGCCCGACGACCCATAGTTCAACCTGCCGGGATTCGCGCGCGCCAGCGCCATCAGTTCCTTCACGTTTTTTGCCGGCAGCGACGGATGCACGGAGAGTACCATGCGGCTGGCGTTGACCATCGTCACCGGTGTGAAATCGCGCTGCGGATCATAGGGCAGTTTTTTCACCAACGTCGGATTGACCGTGATCGGCCCCGCGTTACCGAGCAGCAGCGTGTAGCCATCCGGCGCGGCCTTCGCCACCACATCCGAACCGATGTTGCCGCCCGCGCCGCCACGATTTTCAACCACCACCGCGTGCCCCCAGATTTCCGTGAGGCGCTGACCCAGCGTGCGCACGATTTCGTCGTACGGCCCGCCCGCCGCGTAGGGCACGATGATGCGCACGGGTTTGGCGGGATAGGATTGCGCGGCCGCAGTACTTACCGTCACAACACAACCTGCGGTGACGCACAGCAAGAGCCAAACATTGTGTGTCATGTGCTACATCCTCTCGTGAATCGGGCAGATCATCAACCAACACCGTCGTTCCCGCGCAGGCGGGAACCCATAACACAGCACCACGCGAGACGCTGCTGCCGCCCCCCCCCCACTATCGCGGCTTACTGCGGCTTATTGTGGTTTTATGCCCGCAGCCCGCACGATCTTCGCATGCTTCACCACCTCGTCGCGCAGGAAAGCGCCAAACGCATCCGGTGTGCTGCCGACCAGCTCGGAACCTTCCTGTTGCAGATAATCCTTGAACTCCGGCGAGTGGATCGCCTTGAGTATCGCGGCATTCAGACGCGAAATAATTTCCGGCGATACGCCCGCCGGAACCAGTATGCCTTGCCAGCCGCCGTATTCAAACCCCGCCACGCCCGCTTCGCTCACCGTCGGCGTTTCCGGCAGTGAGCCGACGCGTTTCGCGCTGGTCACCGCAATCACGCGCATGCGCCCGGTCTTGCCGTGCTGCACCACGGTGGATATCGGCGCCAGCATCATATGCGCCTCGCCCGACAGCACGCCGGTGACGGACTGCCCGCCGCCCTTGTACGGCACGTGGACCCATTTCACGCCCGTCATGTTCATGAACAACTCGCCCGACAGATGCGAGGTCGAACCGCTGCCCGCCGAAGCAAACGTCAATTCGCCGGGCTTGGCTTTCGACAGCGCGATCAATTCCTTAATCGACCGCGCCGGCACCGAGGGATGCACCGCCACCGCATTGAAGAATTTCGTCATCAGACTCACCGGCGCGAAATCTTTCACCGGATCGTAAGCAACCTTTTTATACAGCACCGGACTAATCGCCATCGACACCGAACCACCGACGTAAATGGTGTAACCATCCGGCAACGATTTCGCCGCCGCCTCAGTGCCGATGATCGCGCCCGCACCGCCGCGGTTATCGACAACAACTTGCTGACCCAGCGGCTCATTCAATCGCTGCGCCAGCATGCGTGACATCAGGTCCGTTCCGCTGCCGGGCGTCCAGGGGACGATGAAACGGATGGGTTTGATGGGGTAGGTCTGGGCGTGTGCCATCGACACGAAAGACGCCGCAACAGTCGCACACAGCATGGCGAGCAGTTGCTTTTTCGGGTTGCGGTCTCGAAGGACAAAGTAACACGCATCCCCGCTGGTGTGGGCGGAGAGTCCCCCTGTGAGCCGCTGAGCAGCGCAGCCGCGCCGGGGGAAGTCGGCGAGGACTGTTTGAGTCCTCGCGCGGTTGTTGTTTGCAAGGGCGAGTTCCGCAGCCGCCCGGCGTGGCGAGCAGCGCAAGGAAGCCCGTAGGGCCGGCGAACCGGGGGCGGCCTTTCTTGGGTTACTTTCTTTGGCCGTACAAAGAAAGTGACCAGCCGCCGGGCTGCCCCCGGCGAACTTAAAGCACCGTGATTGCATTAGACGCAGCAAGCCGCCCCTACCCTCTCCCCAACCCTCTCCCGCCCCAAGGCGGGCGAGGGAGTAACTTATGCAGCAATGCGCACTATGCCGCACGGGCCGCTTTCTCTACATCCCCGACCGGCAACAACCCCACCCGCTCCAAATCCCCCCGCATCTCCGCCCGCTCCACATCCGTAATCTGCCGCAGCGGCGGCCGCACCGGCCCGCCCGCCAGCCCGATCATCTCGCACCACGCCTTCAAGTTGGCGATCGGAATGATTTCATTCTTCAACCACGGATCGCGCATCCATTTATCGTGTACCAAGCGCACCGGCTCCAGTGCGTGAAAAATCTTCTCCGCCTCGGCGAACTTGCCGTTTAACCCCAGCGCGGTGTAATCGCGCATCCCCGGCGCATCCGGCGTCTGAATCAAAAACGGCGCGGCGGACGACATATGCACCTTCGCGCCGTAATCGCGCATCAGCTTCAGCCACAGGCTTTCACCGGGATGGCTCATCACGATGCTGTCGCCGACCAACTTTTGCACCTGCGCGTAATGCTCCAACGGACGCGAGCATTTCAGGCCGCAGATATTTTCAATCTTCGCGATGCGCGCCGTCACCTCCGGCGACAACGCCACGCCCGAAAACGGCGTATCGAACATCCACACGCCGATGTCCACCCGCGCGCACACATACTCGAACCACTCGTAGATGCGATC
>CANIID010000115.1 GCA_947467315.1 Betaproteobacteria bacterium
ATTTGAATGGCGCCACGAGTGGCGCGCGGGCGATCTGCTGATGTGGGATAACCGTTGCGTGATGCATCACCGCGAGCCGTTTGATCCAGCCGCGCGGCGCTATTTGCATCGTGTCGTTATCAAGGGCAGCGCGCCGGTTATGATGTCGTGAAATTACATTTGTTAATGAAGAGGATGAAGCTATGACCGTACGCATCGGCTATCTGTTACCCACCCGAGAATCCGTGATGGAAGGCCGGCCCGAAGCCGAGCCGCTGTTGAACCTTGCCGAACGCGCCGAAAAGCTTGGCTACGATTCGGTGTGGGTCGGTGACTCCGTGCTCGCGCGTCCGCGCCACGAGCCGATTACGCTGCTGGCGGGTGTGGCGGGGCGTACCAAACGCGTGAAGCTCGGCACTGCCGTGCTGCTGCCCGCATTGCGTAATCCCGTGTTGCTGGCGCATCAAGTCGCCACGCTCGATCAGGTGAGCGCGGGCCGGGTCATTCTTGGCGTGGGCATCGCGACCGATGTGCCGAATATCCGCGCCGAGTTTCGTGCCGTGGGCGTGCCGTTTGAAAAGCGCGTCGGCACGCTGATGGAAGGCATGCGGCTGTGCAAGGCGCTGTGGAGCGGCAAGCCGGTGGATTGGGATGGTCGCTGGCATATCGAGAAAGGCGTGCTGGGCCCCGTGCCGCATCAACCGGGCGGGCCGCCGTTTTGGTGCGCCGGTTCCGTGCCGGCCGCGCTGGAACGTGCGGGTAAACATTTCGACGGCTGGTTTCCGAACGGCCCCGATGCCAAGGTGTGGGCGGAGCAGTGGCGGCAAGTGCAAGCCCATGCGCGCGAGGCGGGACGCCAGCCGGATGCCGTCGAGCCGGCGGTTTACCTCACGCTCACCGTCGACGAAAATGCCGCCACGGCGGACGAGCGCATGAATAATTTCCTCGCAGGGTATTACGGCCGGCGTCCCGACGTGATGAAAAAACATCAGGCGTGTTTTGCCGGCCCGGCGGGCGCGGCGGCAGAGTGGCTCAACAGTTTCGTGCAGGCTGGTGCGCGCTCTATCGTGCTGCGCATCGCCGGAGACCATCAGCGACAACTGGAAATCTTCGCGAAAATACGCGAACAACTGACGGCGTAGTTGTAATCACCGGCCTATTGAAAGAAAGCCTATGAAACCCGTCAAGATCGGCGATGTCAGCATCTCCAGCATTATCGAGCGCGAAGGCCCATGGCGCGCGCCGAACATCATGTTCCCCAGCGCGACACCGGAAAAACTCGCCGAAGTGATGGCGCAGGTGCCGGACTTCGCCTACGACCGCGTCAAGGATCTGCTGTGCATCACGTATCAAACGTTTGTCGTGCGCACGCCGCGCTGCACCGCGCTGATCGACACCTGCGTGGGCGAGCACCAGCGTCGTCCGCCCGCGCTGTTGTTCGACAAAAAGCCCTGGCTCGACGGCTTTGCGCAACACGGTCTCAAGTTCGAGGACATTGACTACGTGTTCTGCACGCACCTGCACGTCGATCATGTCGGCTGGAACACGCGTTTGCGCGATGGCCGTCTGGTGCCGACCTTTCCCAACGCCAAGTACGTTTTCAGCCGCAAGGAATACGAGCACTGGAAGCAGGAGACCGATCCGGGCTTTGCGGCGATACACGAAGACTGCGTGGAGCCCATCGTCAACGCCGGGCAGGCGCTGCTGGTCGATGACGCTTACGTGCTGTCCGACGAACTGGCACTGGTGCCCACCCCCGGCCACTCGCCGGGGCATGTGTGCATCGATCTGAAATCACGCGGCGAGCGCGCGCTTTTTACCGGCGACATGATGCACCACTGCGCGCAAGTGATACAGCCCGATTGGAGCTCGTGCTTTTGTTTTGATGTGAAAGAATCCGCCGCAACGCGCTGGAAGTTTTTTCGCGAGCACGCGAATACCGATACGCTGGTGATCCCGACGCATTTTCCGGGGACGACGGCGGGACGTATCGCGACGATGCGGGATACGTTTGAGTTCAGGTTTTTGGCGGAGTAAATTGTCGCACAGAGGAAGTGCCGGTTGCTTGAAATATATATTATCGTATGTATAATGGCTGTTCATGAACTTCACGTGGAAAGCAGCCAAGCGCACGGCCAACCTGAAGAAACATGGGTTTGATTTCGCGCAAGCCGAACAAGTATTCAACGGGCCGACTTTCACGACGGAAGATGCCCGCGATTACGGCGGCGAGCAGCGTTTTAATTCCACGGGTTTTCTGGGCACGGCCATCGTGACGATCTGCCATACCGAAACCGAAGACGAAATTCATATCATCTCCATGCGAAAGGCGGAACCCCATGAAATCGAAATCCTCGCCCGCTACCTCTAAACCATCCAGGCCGCCGCGCCTGCGCGTCGGGTTGAAGGATGTCAGCCGGAAACAATTTTCCGCCGCGGTGAATGAACGGCTGGGCAAGCAGCGTGTGTCCATCATGCTGGATGGTTCGATCATCGCCTTCTTTAAGGCCAAGGCCGGAGAGCGCGGCTACCAGACGCTCATTAATCAGGCGCTCCACCAGGCCATGACGGGCGAACAAATTGAATCCACGCTTCGCCGGGTGATTCGCGAGGAATTGCATACGACGTGATACGGCGGAAGGTTGAATTCACGACGTATAGATCACAAGACAGGAAATTTTTAGATGATGACTTCAGCGCCAGTCTCGGCGGCCCCTACCCAGGAACTCGCCGGTAAAGTCGCCCTGGTGACCGGCGCCGGCATCAACATCGGCCGCGCCACCGCGTTGGCGCTCGCTGCCGCAGGCGCCACGGTCGCGGTCAACACCCGCGCTTCGCGCGATGCCGCCGAAGCCGTGGTGCGGGAAATCCGTGCCGCGGGCGGGCAGGCTGAGTGTTATCTGGCGGATGTGGCCGATGCGACTCAGGTTCAGCAGATGACCGATGGCGTGATAAAGCGCTTTGGCAGGATCGATATCCTCGTGCTCAACGCTTCGGTGCGGCGCGAGACGCGCTTTGTTGATATGACTTTCGAGCAGTGGAAGGTGCCGCTGTCGATTTCGCTCGACGGCTCGTTTCACTGCATCAAGGCGTGTCTGCCCTCGATGATAGCTGCGGGCGGCGGCAACATCGTCGCGCTAACCGGAAGCAACGTGCTAGCGGGCGGCATCGGCAAGGTACATAGTTCCGCCGCCAAGAGCGGGCTGACGGGCATGATCCGCGCGCTGGCGCGCGAGGTCGGGCAGCATGGCATACGCGCGAACTGCGTGTCGCCGGGGTCGATCAATACCACGCGCCCGTCGCACCGCTCGGCGCGCCGCGATGCGAAGGGGATCGTGCCGCTGGAACGCTGGGGCGAATCAGACGAGATCGCCGCCACCGTGCGGTTTCTGTGCGGGCCGGGGGCGAGCTACATCACTGGGCAGACGCTGCATGTGAACGGCGGGCAGTGGATGTTTTAGTGTGTGGGGAGTGAGGCGTTAGGGGTTAGGAGTGAGGCGTGCGTGGGAGGGCAGCGTGTCGTGTCCATTTACGACACGCGGGGTTACGTCTAACTCTTAACGCCTAACGCCTCACCGCTACTGTCAGTTGAAATTGAGTTTCAGTCCCGGCGTGGGCCATTGCATGACACCGAGTTGGCCGCTGCTGGACAGCGTGATGTAAGCGGTGCGCATGTCGGCGCCGCCGAAGCAGAGATTGGTCACGTGACTGTCCGGCATTTTCACCGAGCGTACGACTTCGCCCGCAGGATTGAATTCGGTGAGGCAGCCTTCCATCAGCGTCGCGACCACGATGTTGCCGTTCGCCAGCACTTTCAAACTATCAAATTTCGCTTTGCCGCCGAGGCCGCCGATGATGCGGCCGCTGTGCGGCGAGTACTGGGGCGCGGCCTTGATCTTGCCGGGGCTTTCAATATCAAAGGCCCATAGCCGCGCGGTGTCGGTTTCGGCGACGTAAATCGTCTTGCCGTCGGGCGACAGGCCGCAGCCGTTGGGGCTCAATATCGGAAAGGCGACTTCAACCACCTTCGATCCATCGGGCAGCGCGTAATACAGGCCGCCCAACACCTTGTGCGTGGGCATGCGCTTGCCCAGATCGGTGAAATAAAAACCGCCATGCGCGTCGAACACCAAGTCGTTGGGCGCGGACAAGGTGCGGCCATTCACCTCTTTGTAGAGCAGTTTCGCTTCGCCGGTTTTCGGGTCGATGCGCTGAACGTAGCCGAATTGGTAATCCGGGTGCGCGCCCATGCCCAGCGGATGGCCTTCGATGTAGCGATTGCCGCCGTTGTTGGTGTGATAAAAAAATCCGTCCGGCCCGATGGCCAGCCCGTTCGGCCCGCCGCCGGCATTGGAAAATACGCTTACCTTGCCGTCGGGCGTCACGCGCGAGATGCGCTGATTGCGCAATTCAACGACTACGATGGAACCGTCGGCGCAAAACACGGGGCCTTCGGGAAAACCCAAGCCCGTTGCAAGAATAGTGATGTCAACCATGATGCGTTTTTCTCCAGTGAATGTTTGCGATATCCGGCGGGTAACCGGAGTACCGCGGGACTACCGCCGTGGCTTATTCGATTTTGATTTTCGCCTGTTGTATTAACTGCGTTTTTTTCTCTACGTCCTGCCGCAGGCGCGTGGTGAATTCTTCGATGGTGCTGCCCTTGGGTACGGTCTGGCGCGACAGCAGAAACGCGGTCATTTCCGGCGCATGCACGATTTTTGCGACGGCGGCGTTGAGCTTGACGATGATCTCGCGCGGCGTCTGCGCCGGGGCGAGCATGCCCGACCACGCTTCCGCCGCGTAACCTGGTACGCCGGATTCGGCGATGGTCGGCAGTTCCGGAAATACCGGCGAGCGTTGCGGCGTGCTGATGGCGAGGCCACGCATTTTGCCGGACTTGACATACGGCGTGCCGGAGACGGTGGGCATGAACGACAAATCGACCTGCCCACCGATGGCGGCCATCGCCGCCGGGTTGCCGCCGTTGTAAGGGATGTGCGTCATCTGTGTGCGCGTCATGAGTTTGAACAGTTCTGCGGAGAGATGCGGATCACTGCCTTGCCCCGACGAGGCGTAATTGAGTTGCCCCGGTTTTGCCTGCGCCAATGCGATGAGTTCGCGCACGGACTTCACCGGCACTGAGGGATGCACGGCAAGCACGTAAGAAGTGGTGGCAATCCAGATGACAGGCGCGAAATCACGCACCGGGTCGTACGGCAGCTTGGGATACAAACCGGGACCGCTGGTGAGCGAACTCAGGGTCAGCAGCAGGGTGTGTCCGTCCGGCGGCGCCTTGGCGGCCATGGACACGCCCAGCGTCGTGCCGGCGCCCGGACGGTTTTCGATCAGCACGGGCTGGCCCCACTGCTCAAACAGTTTTTGCGAGATGGGCCGGCCCACGACATCCAGGCCGCCGCCGGGGGCATACGGCACCACAAAGCGTATCGGCTTCTGTGGATATTCCTGTGCCCCGGCCAATGCCGGAATCCCTGTCAAAACGACTACTGAAAATGCCCAAAAAACGCGCATCTGGGGTATCCTTCCAGCCTCGTAAAAAGCACCATGTCGAATTATAGCGTTGCGATCTGGCTGCGCTGCATGTGATTCGACACTTCTTTCCTCAGACTCAGGAACCGACCATGGCAAATCTCAAGCAACACAAACTCGGCTGGATCGGCATCGGGCGCATGGGTTACGCCATGGCGGAGCGTCTAGCCAAGGCGGGTTGCGATATTTCAGTGTGGAACCGCACCCAATCCAAGGCCGAGCCGCTGGCGAAATCGGGCGCGAAGGTGGTGGATAACCTCAGCGATCTCGCGGGCTGCGACATCGTATTCACCATGGTCTCGACCGGCAAGGACGTGAAGGAGGTGTTGTTCGGGCCGAACGGCGTCATGTCGAAAGGCGGCGCGCCGAAAATTATTGTTGATAGCACCTCGATATCACTGGAAGAATCCGCCGAGATACGTAAGAAGTTGGGCGAAAAAAATATCAAGATGCTCGCCGCGCCGGTGTCGGGTAACGCCAAGGTGATCAAGGCGGGCAAACTGACGGTGGTGGCGTCGGGTCCGCGCGACGCGTTCGATGCGGTGTCGCCGTACCTCGATGCGATCGGCCGCGGCTCGTCATATGTGGGCGAGGGTGAGCTGTCACGCATCGCGAAAATCTGCCACAACGTGATGCTCGGCGTGGTGATTCAAAATCTGTGCGAGATCACCGTGCTGGCCGAGAAGGCGGGCATGCCGCGTCACGCGTTTCTCGACTTTTTGAACAAAAGCGTGATGGGTTCGATGTTCACCGCGTACAAAACACCCGCGCTGTCGAATCTGGATTTTCACGTGACATTCACGCCGCAATTGCTGTTGAAGGACATCGATCTTGGGTTGTCGTCCGGGCGCACCTACGGCGTGCCGATGCCCACTACCGCCGCCGCGCGTGATCAGGTGCAAACGCTGATCGGCCACGGCTACGACCAGGATTTTTCGCAACTGCTGCTATTGCAGGCGAAGGCGTCGGGGGTTGAGTTGAAATCCGAAAACGTCAATCTGGGCGATGGACTGTAAGTACCATGAGCGCAAGAATTGACCACCTGGAAGGCACGGCGTTTCAGAAAAGCCGCGCGTTTTCACCCGCGGTGATTACCGAGGGCGGCAAAACGGTATGGCTCGCCGGGCAGACGGCGACGGTGGATGAAGCCGGCAACGATATTGCCGGAAACTTCGAGGCGCAGGCACGCACGATTTTTGGCGCCATCGACAAGACGTTACGCCGCGCGGGCGGCACGTTGGCCAATCTGGTGACCATGACGGTGTTCATCAACGATCCGCGGCACGGCGACAGCTTTGTGAAAATCCGCAGTGAGTTTTTCAAAGACGGAAAATTTCCAGCCAGCGCGCTGTTGACGATTTCGAATTTCGCGCGCCCCGGCATGTTGCTGGAGATCCAAGGTGTCGCAGTAATTTAATCATTAAAAACAATCACTTATGAAATATAGACGTTTGGGCCGCAACGGTCCGCAGGTTTCCGCGATCAGCATGGGGCGCGGGGCGGCCGCGGTAAAGTTCGATACGCCACTGGTGGACGACTTTAACGCTGCGATTCATCGCGCGTTGGATCTGGGCGTGAATTTTTTCGACAGCTCCGATGCGTATTGGGGCACGCGTCACGAAGTGTTGCTGTCGCGCGCTTTAAAGGGCCGGCGCAACGATGTGATGATCGCCACCAAGTTCGGCAACATCGATTTGCCCGACGGCAAGAAGGCCACCAACGGCAGGCCCGAGTACGTGCATAAATGCTGTGACGAAAGCCTGCAGCGCATGGGGCTGGACGTCATCGATATTTATTTTTTGCATCGCGTGGATCCCGCCGTGCCCATCGAAGACACCGTGGGCGCGATGAGCGAACTGATCTCGCGCGGCAAGGTGCGTTTTATCGGCCTGTGCGAAGCGTCGGCGAAAACATTGCGCCGCGCGCACGCGGAACATCCGCTGACCGCGTTGCAGACCGAATACTCGCTGTGGTTTCGCGAATCCGAAAAAGACATTATTCCCGCGTGCAAGGAGCTGGGCGTCGGATACATCGGCTACGCGCCGCTGGGGCGCGGCATGTTGACAGGCAAAATAAAATCGGTGGAGGACATTCCCGAGACCGATCGCCGCCGCAAGCATCCGCGCTTTTTGCCGGAGAATCTGGCTCGTAACGTCACACTGGTGGCGGAACTCGAAGCGATGGCGAAGCGCTATGACGCGAGCCCGGCTCAGCTTTCGTTGGCCTGGATACTGGCGCAGTGGGAGGGCATCGTGCCGATTCCCGGCACCAATCATGCGAAGAACGTCGAGCAGAACGTGGCGGCGGTGGATTTGACCATCAACGCCAAAGACATTGCGAAACTCAGCGAGGTTTTTGCGATTGGCGCGGGTGCGGGGGAGCGGTATATGCCTAACGCGCTGAAGGGCGTTGGTATTTAATTTTTTTTCGAAAGTAGATTCTCAATGGCCAAAGCCAAAAACTCAGCAGGCAAGAAGCAGGACGTAGAACTCACCCGTGAGGCCAGCCGCGAAGATCACGCGCGCCCGTTCAACACGCTGCAGGAGATGGTGATGCACGCGCGGCAGAATCTGTCGCGCTTTCAATGGGACACGCTGTGCGGCGGTTCGGATTCGGAAACCACCTTGCGGCGCAATCGCATGGCGATTGACAGCCTGGCGCTGCGCCAGCGCGTGCTGGTGGATGTGTCGAAGATCGACATGACCACCACGCTACTCGGCGAGAAATTGAAGCTACCGGTGTTCATCGCGCCGGTGGGAAACTTTTTGCAGATCGCTGATCCGGCGGGTGCGGTGGCGGTGGCGCGTGGCGCGGTGGCAGCCGGCACTACGGCGTTTATCAGCACGGCGGCCAAGCCCAGCATTGAGGAAGTCGCCAAGAGCGTCGATCATCCGCTGCTGTTTCAGCTTTATGTGCGCAGCGACCGCGCGTGGATGCGCGGCTTTCTCGACCGCGCCAAGGCGGCAGGCTATCGCGCGATTTGCGTCACGGTGGATCGCGCCTACTATAGCCGCCGCGAGCGCGACATCATCAACGGTTACTTGCAGCGCGCCGACTCGGGCGATCCGCGCCATCAGGCGAGCCTGACATGGGACGACTGTGCATGGATCAAGCAGCACACGAAATTGCCGCTGATTTTGAAAGGCATCGCCACCGCCGAAGACGCGAAGCTCGCGGTGCAGATCGGCGCGGACGTGGTGTATGTGTCGAACCACGGCGGCCGGCAGCTCGATCACGGACTGGGCACCATTGAAACGCTGCCGGAAGTGGTCGATGCGGTGAATGGCAAGGCCGAAGTGCTGTGGGACGGCGGCGTCACGCGCGGCACGGATGTGGTGAAAGCGATTGCGCTCGGTGCGCGCGCGGTGGGCGTGGGCAAGTTGCAAGGCTGGGCGCTGGCGGCGGGCGGCGAGCAGGGCATTACGCGCATGTTTGAATTGCTGGCGCAGGAAATTCATACCACGCTGGGTTTGATGGGCGTGACTTCGCTGAAGCAATTAAATCCGTCGTGGGTGCGTCCGTCGATGCACACGGGCGTGTTTGGCGCGACCTGCAACTACCCGGTGTTCGACGAAACGTTCAAAAAATAGATAATAAAAACAAATAGTTAGGGTAATTGTCGTGAGTGAAAACCCGTTCAACTTGGAGCCGTGTCTGCTGGCGATCACGCAGCAGGAATACCCGCGTTTCACCGACGCCGAATACGCGCGCCGCCATGCGGCACTGGGCGCTGCGATGGAAAAGCACGGCTGCGATCATCTGCTGGTGATTACCGATCATCGCGCCGGCAATGCGGTGCAGTGGGTCACCGGCTGGCCCGGCACCAACGAAGCGTATGTGGTGTTCAAGCCCGGTGTGCGCCTGACGATGTTCATGGAGTGGTTTAACCACGTGCCGCTGGGACGTCAACTTGCGCGCGACGTGGACACGCACTGGGGCGAGCATCGCGGCATCGAAAAAACCATCGAGGAATTGAAACGCGGTGGCGCCAAGCGTGTGGGCATCATGGGGCCGCTGGTCGTCGGCAAATACAAAAAACTCGAACAGCAGTTCGACATGGTGTCGCTGGATGCCGACTACGTGCGGCTGCGCATGATAAAAAGCGCAGAAGAAATCGACTGGCTGCGTATCGGCGGGGCGATGAGCGATGCCGGCTATGCCGCGTTGCTCGCCGGAACTCGACCGGGCCTGAACGAGCGGGAACTCGGCGCGCTGGTGGAAAGCGCTTACGTAAAGCACGGCGGCACCAACATGATTCATTACATCGGCGTCACCTCGATGGCACAGCCGCATCGCTTTGTGCCGGCACAGTATCCGTCCACCCGCCCGGTGCAAAAGGGCGATGTGGTGTTCTGCGAACTCTCCGCGTTCTGGTGGGATTACGCCGGTCAGATTCTCCGCACGTTCTTTGTGGATGCCGAGCCGACGCCGCTCTACCGCGATCTACACGCTACCGCCGAGGCCGCGTTTGATGCGGTAACGAAAGTGGTCAAGCACGGCACGACGATGGCGGAAATTCTCGCCGCCGCCGATGTCGTCGAACAAAACGGCTTCACGATTTGCGATGATCTGATGCACGGCTTTGGCGGCGGCTATTTTCAACCCATCATCGGCAGCCGCAGCCGCCCGGCCGGTCCGCTGCCGAAGATGACGCTGGAAGAAAACATGACGGTGGTGGTGCAGCCAAATGTGACCACCATACCCGCCGTCAGCGGCGACAATGTGGGGCGCGCCGGCGTGCAGGTCGGTGAATTAATCCGTGTCACTAAAACCGGCTTCGAGAAGTTACACCGCACGCCGCGCTAAGCCGCTCGGCAGGAACGCATGCACCTGCGCAAACTGATGCAGCGCGTGTTAGGGATCGCCTTGTTTCTCGGCGCTGGCCTCGCGCAGGCGACGATACCCGGCATCGCCAACGAGCTGATTCAGAATCAACGCCGCCTGCTCGTGTTATCAGAGGTGTCCGCGCCGCATCTGCGCGGCGAAGTGCGCCGGGCCGGGCACTATCTTTTTGTGCGCAACCAGCAATTGGTTCGCGAGTTGATACGCGAGGTGCAGGGCGGCGCCGCCGGCGCCGTGGCTACGCGCTACCGTGATTTCACGCGGGCGGCGGAACTCGCGGTGCGCGCCGAGGGTGATCAACTGGTATTGCGCAGTCCCTATCAGGCGCTGTTGCGAGCCGGCGTGTTGCATGGCTTGGATCGTGAAGACGTGCAACGGCGCTTGACGGCTATCGGCGATTTGCGCCGCCGTTTTGGCGCGGATGTGGATGATATTTCACTGCAACAGGGGGCAAACGCAGCCGCGAGCAAGCTGGCGCGCCCGCTGTGGGATGCCTATTTACGGACGGTAGTGAGCGAGACCACACCGGAACAGGTTATCTCACGGCTCGATAGTGACATATTTGGTGCGTTTCCCGACGCCACGGATTTCAGCGAAGCGGCGGCACGTGCGCGATTTCTCGAATGGGATGGCACGGAACTGCCGGAACGCACCGTGCTGCTCACCTTTGACGACGGGCCGCATGCCAGCAACACACCCCGCGTGCTCGACATCCTTCAGGGGCAAGGTGTGCATGCTATTTTTTTCATGGTCGGACGCAATTTAGGCGCCGTACAGGAAGGCAAGCCGGCGCCCGGCCCCAATGCCGATATCGTGCGGCGCATGGTGACGGAAGGGCACGCCGTGGGCAACCATTCTTATTCGCATCCGGTATTGCCCAAGCTCGATAATCCGCGCTTGAAACGCGAGGTGGAAGATACCCAGCGCTTGATCGACGCATTGGCCCCGCCGGGACCCGCACGCACCGCAACGATGCGACCGCCGTTTGGCGCGCGCAATGACCGCGTGCTGGCCGAGATCGACAGCCACCGATTGCGCTCGGTGATGTGGAATATTGATTCGCTGGACTGGGCCGATCCGATACCCGAATCCATTGTGCAGCGCGTGCTGCGCGAAGCGGAAAAAGAGCGTGGCGGCATCATCCTCATGCACGATATCCAGTCGCGCACCGTGGATGCGTTGCCGCGCATCATCACCGCATTAAAACAGCGCGGCTATGCTTTTTTACGGTGGGATGGCAAGGGGCTGGTGCGTGAACCGGTGCCTGACGGTAAGTTACCGTAGCATTCGGTAACCCACCATCCCGCACTACTCCATGCGCATGCCGGTCGCTTTCACTGTCTTTTCATTCGCGCGAAATTGCTGGCGCAGAAATTCGTCGTAGCGTTCCGGATTCATGTACGCGTTGTAGAGGCCGCTTTTGGTGAGCCCGGTCTTGACTTCCGGTGTATCCAGCGCGCGTGCGAATTCCGCGCTCAGGCGGTCGATAGATGCTTTCGGCGCGCCGATGCGGGTTACCGCGCCAAACCAGTTGGTGGCTTCGTATCCGGGATAGCCGGATTCATGCACGGTAGGCACAGTTTTCATCACGTCGCTGCGTTCAAGCGAGGTGACGGCGATGGCGCGCAGCCGTCCGGCGGCCACATACGGGGCGGCTTCCGACACGTTGCCAAAATTAATCGTGGTATGCCCGCCCATCACGGCAATGGCCGCCGGCCCGCCGCCTTGATACGGCACGTTGACGATATCGATTTTTGCCAGCAGTTTGAATTGCTCGGCAGCTAGCCGCTGAAAGCCGGTGGGGCTGGCGGTGGCGTAGGTGAGTTCGCCCGGCTTGCTGCGCGCCAGTGCCACCAGTTCCTTGGTGGTGCGCGCCGGCACCGACGGATGCACCGAAAACAGCAGGGGATTCGCTGCCAACCGCGCGATAGGGGCGAAGTCCTTCTCGGTATCGTAGGGCAGCTTGCGCGCAAACAGATTGATGGTGTAGCTTGGCCCCATCAGCAGCAGCACGTGCGCATCCGCAGGCGCGCGTACCACCAGTTCGGTGGCGATCACCGTGCCGCCACCGGGGCGATCCTCGACTACGATTTGCTGACCTAACGCTTTGCTCATAGAGGGCGACAACAGGCGGCCGATGATATCGATGGTGCCGCCCGCGGCGAACGGCACGATGAAGCGCACCTGCTTCGAGGGGAAGGGGGCCGGCACTTGCGCGTGCGCAACCGTGGCGCATGAAAGCGCCACGGTGCATGCGGCGAAACCAATCCCCTGCGGCATCGTCAAGCTCGACGCGAACCGCATTACTGCACCTTGATGCCGCGTTCCTTTACAACCGTGCTCCAACGTTGGTATTCCCGTTGTATACGCTCGTTGAACTTCTGCGGCGTGCCGCCGGTGGGCGTCATGCCTTGCTGCTCCAGATTTTTCTTCATGTCCGGATCTTGCAGTATCTTGTTGATGGCGCTGTTCAGGGCATCAACAATCGGCTGCGGCGTGCCGCGCGGCGCCATCGTGCCGAACCACAGTTCGACCGCGTAGCCGGGAATGGTGTCGCCGAGAGTGGGCACGTTGGGCAGTGAGTACCAGCGTTTTTCTGTGGTCACCGCCAACGCGCGCAGCTTGCCGGTGGCGACATGCGGCACGATGGGCAGCAGGCTGCCGACAATAATCGGGGCTTGCCCTGCCAGCAAATCGGTCATCGCGGCACCGGTGCTTTTGTAATGCACGCCGACCATGGTGGTGCCGGTCATGCTGAGCATCAATTCCGTGGCCATGTGCGTCAGGCCGCCCACGCCGCTGGTGCCATATGTCAGATCGCCGGGTTTGGCTTTTGCCAGCGCGATCAGTTCCTTGGCCGTTTTGGCTGGCATGGAGGGATGCACGGTAAGAATGAATGGCGTGATGCCGAATTCGGCAACGCCAGGCAATGTGTTGATGGGATCAAATGCGGGCCGGTGTGTGGCAGCGGACGCCGAGAAGCTGCCCGACACCATCAGTATGGTGTAGCCGTCGGCGGGGGATTTTGCCGCCATCTCCATGCCTACAATGCCCCCCGCGCCCGCACGGTTATCGACGATGTACTGTTGTTTGAACATTTCGGAGAGCTTGGCCGACACCTGGCGCGCGGTGATGTCGCTGCCGCCGCCGGGGGCGAACGGCACAATCACACGCACGGTTTTGGTCGGGTAGGCTTGCGCGGCGGCGAGCGTGGGGTAGAGGGCAGCCGCTACAGTAACTGCCGCGCACACGGTGGTTAACTTCTGGGTGGTGGATTTCATGTTGGATCTCCTCGTTGTGTCATTGTTGTAAGTCCATTGTACCGTGTGCAGCCGGGGTTACGTTTTCTTTAACGCGCGGCTCTTTTGCAAGTTTACCCCGTCTTGTCCGAAAATCCGAAATTGTGCGATAGTTAACCGCCATTCACAAATACCGTCATCAACAAAGCAAAGCGACTTAATTAGCCATGACCGCAACATCCAATGAATTCAGAGTAATGACCTCAGGCGCCTTCACCGCGGCGCATCTGGCGCTGATGCCGCAACTGGAACGATTGACGAAGAAAACCGTCATTACAGCCTCAACCTCCGTGGGGACCGGCGAGAACTCGCTCGCGAACCGGTTAAAACGCGGCGAAGTGGTTGATATCGTTATTGTCGCCGACGACCTGCTGCGCCAGTTCATCGGTGAGGGATTGTTGTTGGCGGATAGCCGTACCCCTATTGCCAGTTCCGTGATCGGCATGGCGGTGCGTGCAGGCGCACCCAAGCCGGATATCAGTTCGCCCGATGCCCTGCGGCGCACGCTGCTGGAAGCGAAATCCATCGGTTACTCCGCCAGCGTCAGCGGCCAATATCTCACCACCGAACTGGTGCAGCGACTGGGCATCGCCGATCAAGTGCTGCCGAAATGCCGCCATGTCGGTGGTGGCGAGCGCGTGGGCGCCGTGGTGGCGCGCGGCGAACTGGACATCGGTTTTCAGCAAATGAGCGAGCTGCTGCCGGTGCCGGGCATCGCGCACATCACGCCGCTGCCGCCGGAATTGCAGAAAACGTCGGTATTTTCCGTGGGTGTCGCGGCGAGTTCGCCGGATGCGGTGCTGGCGCGTGCGGTGATTGGGTTTCTGGCGTCATCGGCGGCGACGGCTGCTATTACGCATAGCGGCTTGGAGCCTATCGGAGTTTGATAAGCGCACGATTTTGTAGGTTGGGCTGTAAAGCCCAACACCAACGGCGCTGATCTATCCGCGATATCCGCATTTCGCATGGAGTCATTGTGTTGGGCTTTGCAGCCCAACCTCCAAATTCCCAAAACTCTATCGCGGGTTTTTCAAAAACTCCGCATTCACGCAGTTGATCAACTTGTTTTCCTTGAGATACAGGCACGCGGTCTGAGCGGCCTTGGTGCGCAGATCGACGAGGCTGTCGGGGCTATAGAAGCCGGAGTGTGGCCCCATCAGTACACGGCCCTTGATCCACGGTTCGTTGGCTTGCCACGCCTTGACCAAGGGATCCGCCAGCGTGGCCGGTTCGGTGGGCAGCACATCAAGGCCAACGGCGAGGATGCGGTTGCTTTTTAACCCGTCGAGCAGCGCTCCGGTGTCGCAGATCGGGCCGCGTGCGGTGCTGATGAGATAAGCGCCGGGTTTCATTTTTGACACCGCATCGGCGTTAATCATCTTGTTGGTTTCATCGGTCAGCGGCGCGTGGATGGTGATGACATCCGCCACTTTGAGTAGATCTTCGAGCTTGGACGCGCGGGTGAAGCCGAACGACAGCTCCGCGCCGATGGACAACTGCGGATCGTAAAACACCACGTTCATGCCGAACGCCTTGGCGCGCAACGCCGAGGCCGTACCGATGCGGCCCATGCCGATCACGCCGTAGGTCGCACCGCGCAGGCGGCGCGCAGTGACATTGTGCGTATGCGTCCAGTTGGCGGTGGGGTTTTCGCGCAGGGTGGCGTCGTAGATCGCGGTGCCGCGCGCGAACGCGAGCATCATCGCCACCGCGGAATCGGCCACTTCGGTGGTGCCGTAGTCGGGCACGTTGCACACCGCGATGCCGGCTTCGCCCAGCAGTTGCAAATCGCAGTTGTCGTAGCCCACGCCGTTGCGCACGATGATGCGGCATTTTTTAAGATGCGGAGCCACGGTGCTGTTCATCTGGATGCGCGCCACCACGATGCCGTCGCACTCTTGCCACGCCTTGAGATCAATCGCCTCGAAACTCGGCTTGCGCGGGTTGAGCAACGTGGTGTCGCCGCCGAAAACGTTTGCTTCGAGGTCGAGTTGTTCGGAGCGGCTGTCGGGGTAAAGCATGGTGAACGGCATGATTTGTCCTTATCTATCAGTAGTGTCCCAACGTTTTTCAGAGGAGAACGCCCTGAATCGGCGTTATCAGCGGCTCTGTATTCGTCGAGTGGTGTGGAAGTAATTGATTTATTGGGGTTGTTTCGAACATGGCCAAACTCAGGATTTGTAGGATTTCATAGAGAC
>CANIID010000116.1 GCA_947467315.1 Betaproteobacteria bacterium
CCAGTCGCGCTTCAACAACGCTCATCACGCTGCCGGCGGGCACGATACGTGTCAGCGTCAATCCCGCCGCTTCCAGCAGGGCGCGGTAATGCGCTTCGGTGCGCTCTTGCCCGCCGTTCATCACCATCATGTGCACATCCGACGCGGCAATCGCGCGCATCGCGGGCGTGGCCGCTGCGAACCAGGGCAATCAGATTGGAAAAATTGTCGCACATGATCGGCACGCGTCCCGAGCGCAGATCCTGATGCGCGGGGGCCACGCCCTTGTAGGGAATGTGCTGCATCTTGATGCCCGCCGAGATTTTAAGCAGCTCGCCGCACAGGTGGTGCGTCGTGCCATTGCCGCCGCTGGCGTAACTGAGTTGATCCGGCTGCGATTTCGCCAGCGCGATCAGTTCCTTCAGGCTCTTCACCGGCAGGCTGGGATGCACCGCGATGATGTTGGGCGACACCGCTGCGTTGGTGATCGCTATGAAATCCTTCTCCGGGCTGTAGGGCAGCTCTTTGTACAGCCACTGATTTACGGCGAGAATCGGCGGGGTGACTACCAGCAGCGTATGGCCATCCGGTTTCGATTTGGAGACGATCGACGCGCCAATGGCGCCACTTGCGCCGGGCCGGTTGTCGATGATTACTTGCGCCCCAAGCGCGCGCGTCAGTATTGGCGCGATGAGCCGCGGCAGGATGTCCGAGGTGCCGCCCGGCGGAAACGGCACCACGATAGTGATGGGCCGTGACGGAAAATTTGCCTGCTGCGCAACTGCTGAGGTGCTGGTGAGCGGCGCCAGTGCGGCGAAAAGCGGGACCGCCAAGGTTAGTGCCGATGTGATGTAATTTTTTGTCATGGTCGTCTCCGTGATGAACTGTTTTATCAGTGAAGTTTTGTTTGCCTTTGATTGCACAATGGCTCATCGGCAACGACCATTCTCCGTACCGTTTTCCCGGTGGCACAGAGTCAAATGTCCCGGTTTGCAAACCGGGACATTCGCGGGATCACTACTTCGACTGGCGTCCGAAGCCCTTATCGCGGGCCAGCACAATGGCCTGGGAGCGGTTCGCCACGCCGAGCTTGCTGAATATCGTAGATAGATGATTTCTAAGGGTTTTTTCGCTCATGCCCAGACGTTCGGCCATGGCATCGGTGGTGATGCCCTGCGCCAGCACCTCGAGCACGGCGGCTTCACGGGGGTTGAGACCCTCTATCGAACCCTGTTGCGGCGCTGGCGCTGCACTCAGGAACTCGCCGATCTCGGCGGCCAATTGCTGCCAGGCCGGCTCTTGTTCCAGCAGCAGGTGGTTGCGGCTGTCGAGCGGCACGAAGCTCGCGCCTTTCAACAGCGTCGCGAGCGCGCGGCCCTCATCGAATGGCATGCGCAAGTCGCCGCGTGCGTGCATTACCAGTGTGGGGCAACGTACTTTGGGCGCTAATTCGCGCAAGTCGGCCTTAAACGAGGCGCGCAAATAACGTGCGGCGTTGCGTGCCGAGGTGGAGTCGCGCAATAAGTCATTGAAGGAGCGTAACTGCTCCGTGTTGCCGTCAGGGAGAAACTGGTAGGTGAATAACTGCCGAAACTGCGGGTTGTCCTGCCCCCAGCCCAGTTCGATCAGCTTAAGCAGCAGTTCCAACTCTTCCTGCGATTCGGACGTGTTGCTGCGCGCATAGCGGCCTTTTGCAAACGTGCCATAGAGCACCATGCGATTGACGGCTTCGGGATGACGCACCGCATACGTCACCGCCAGTGCGCCGCCGCCGGTCATGCCCACCAGATCGAAACGTTTTACGCCAGCGGCCTCGACCACGGCTTCGAGATCCTCGGATAGATGTTGCATGGAGTATTCAACATCGTCGCGATCCGACAGCCCGCAGCCGCGCGTGTCATAACGTATCAGCGTGCGGCACCTGCTGAACAACTCCACCCAATGGCCGTACGCCAGGCAGTCCCGTTCGTTTTCCAGGTGCGTGAACGCATGTCCGGCCCGCACCAGCGGCGGGCCTTCGCCGCACACGGCATACGCGATGCGCGTGCCGTCGCGGCTGGTGCAAAAGCGAATTTCCTGTTTGAGTCGCGTCAATGGATTCCCGGATGGGTAGGCTGATTTTTAGTTGTAGCAGCGATTGTCAGCCGTCCCGATCCAGCACTTTCTGAATTTCCTCGGCCGGCACTTTGATTTCGACGCCCGCACGTTCCTTTTGCAGCATCAGGAACGAGCGCGAATCGAGATGGCCCCAGCCGCGGTTCAGCGCTTCGGTCATTTCCGCGTGCGTGATGTTGGCGATTTTCATCGGCACGCCGATTTCGCGTGCGAGTTCGGTGGCGAGCGTCACGTCCTTGTGCGCGAGTTTCAGCGCGAAATCGGGCGGATCAAATTTGTGCTGCATGAACTGGTTGCCCATGCGGTCGAACGTGCGCACGCGGCCCAGCGAGCATTGACGAATGGCTGCCCACAGTTGCACCGGGTCAACGCCCGCCTTGACGCCCATGGTCATCAGTTCGGCAATGGCCGCCTGCACCGCGTAGCCCGCGGCGTTATGCACCAGCTTGGCCACCGTGCCGTCGCCGCTGTTGCCGATATAAAAAATCTGGTCGCCGATGGCGTCGAGCACCTTGCGGTATTTCTCGAACACCACCTTGTCGCCACCGACCAGCAGCGCCATCTTGCCGGACTTCGCGCCCGTGGGGCCGCCGCTCACCGGCGCGTCGAGCATGTGGATGCCCTTCTCCTTGAACTGGGCGTGCAGCGCGCGCACCACGGTGACGGAGTTGGTCGAGAGATCAAACCACACCGTGCCGGGCTTCATGTTCGCCAGCAGGCCGTCGGCGCGCAGCGCGACATCCTGCACTTCCTTCGGGCCGGGGAGTGAGGTCATGATGACTTCGTTGTTCTGCGCGATGTCTTTAATCGAATCAGCCCAGGTGGCGCCGACTTCGATATGCCGCTTGGACAAATCCTTGTTCAGGTCGTTAACCGAGACTTCAAACTCCGCCTTGCACAGGTTGTAAGCCATGTGCCCGCCCATGGTGCCGATGCCGATGAATCCGATTTTCATGTTAGCGCCTTTATAAAAATATCAATAACAACAAAAGGTTATGGTGCGTGTGCTTACGCGGCCTGTGCTGCCTCTGCCGCTGGATAATTCAATTCAATCGTGACTTGACTCGGGTCTTCAAAAAACACCTGATGGATGCCGAGCGACGGAATGGTGCGCTCGCGAAACGCCACATCGTGCTTGGCCAGACGCGCACGCATGTCGGGTAAATTCGTGGCGACGAACGCCATGTGATCGACGGTGCCGGTGCCGTTCAATGTGGACAGATCGCGGTCGCCGAGATATTCCTTGAGGCCTTCCGGGTTTTTCAGATCAACGCCGATGATATGCACCACGCCGTTGGTCTCGGGATATTGCGGGCCGTTGTACATCCACAGGCCGGGAAAATTAAACGGCGGACGAAAGCCTTCGGTGAAACCCATGATGTTGGTGTAAAACCGGCGCGAGGCTTCCACATCAAGCGTGCGGATGGAAAAGTGATCGAGTTTTCCGATGGGCATGGCGGATCCTGACTATTGCGAATGAGGAATGAGGGACGGCGGAATTTTATCACTCAAACTGCAGGCGGTCGTTCGTGGTTGCGACAGCCCGCTAAGTGGGCTAATGTGAATACGCCATGCATGGCATGGCGAACGAGACAAGGGCTTGACCGCAATGGCAATGACAAAAGATGGGCGCGCTTACTGGGTGCTGGTGCTGTGCGCCTCGGCGATTCTCATGATCACCATGGGCGTGCGCCAGTCGATGGGGTTGTTTGTGTCGCCGCTGAATACGTCCACCGGTTTGGGCATCGTCACCATCAGTTTCGCGCTGGCGGTGGGTCAATTCGTGTATGGCGTGTCGCAACCGTTGTTCGGCGCGCTGCTCGACCGCGCGGGCACGGTGCGTATTATCGTCATCGGCGCGGTGATGATGGCGCTGGGGTTGGCGGCAACGCCCTTCATGTCGAGCGATTTTGGTCTGGTGCTGATGCTGGGCATACTCACGGCGGCGGGTGCTGGCGCGGGGAGTTTCTCCATACTCATCGGCTCGGCGGCGCAGCGTTTGCCGCTGGAAAAGCGCGCGTTTGCCTCGGGCTTTATCAACGCCGGCGGATCATTCGGACAATTCGTATTCGCGCCGTTGTCGCAGGCGATTATTGCGGCGTTCGGTTGGGTGGCAGCCATGTGGACACTGGCGGTGGCGTGTCTTGCGACGATACCGCTGGCGTTCAGACTCGGCAACAAACCCAAGGCCGTGCCGGTGGCGGGCGCGCCGGCGGAAATCACACTCAAGGAGCAAATCCGCGTCGCGTTTCAGGATCGCAGCTATTGGTGTCTGCACGCGGGGTTTTTCACCTGCGGTTTTCATATTTCGTTTCTGGTGACGCATTTGCCGGGCGAAGTAGGGCTATGCGGTTTGCCCGCGTCGGTGTCGGCGGGCGCATTGGCCATCATCGGCATCGCCAATATCGCGGGCAGCCTCGGCGTGGGCTGGCTTGCACAAAAGCATCGCATGAAGATGCTGCTGGTTTTAATCTACGGCGCGCGTGCGGTGGCGATTGCGGTGTTTCTGGTGGCACCAAAAACGGCGATGACGTTTTATGTTTTCGGGGCGGTGCTGGGCGTCACCTGGCTCGCCACCGTGCCGCCCACCGCAGGGCTCGTCGGCAAATTGTTCGGCACGCGTTACCTCGCCACGCTGTTCGGCCTCACGCTGTTCTCACACCAGATCGGCGGATTTTTCGGCGCGTGGCTGGGTGGCATCGCCGTTGACAGCACCGGCAGCTATCAGTGGATGTGGTACGCCGACATCGTGCTGGCGAGCATGGCGGCGGTGGTGAATCTGCCGATACGGGAGGCGCATCCGCGGGTGGCTGCCGCCGCAGCATAAGTCGGTTAAAACACTTTTTTCTTCCGCCATTTGCGTGGCCTATCCGGCGGGAACATCAAGGCGCTTGCGCATACCTTTAAATCCACCAGCGACTTCGCGAGCGTAATCGCGCAGGCGTAGCCTTCCAGCACCGGCACGTCCCAGCCGATGTCTTTCAGCCGCTGTTGCAAAAAAGGGCGCAGAAAAAATAGTCCCGAGCAGCCGAAGGTCAGCACTTCCGCGCCATCTTCCTCGATGGCGGCCACGGCGGCGGTGACGGCGGCTTCGAGCACTTCGGAGCGCTCGCCGCGCTGGATTTTTTCTTTTTCCTGGCGCGGGATCAGGCCTTCAATTTGCGGCGGGCGCGGGAACGGGCTTTCGAGATTCCGTATGGAGGCGCAGCGCGCGTCGAAACGGTGGCGCACCACCAGATCGTAGTAATACATGTTGTGAATTTCGGTGAGGTCGATGACGCTGAATTTGTTGCCCAGCATCGACGCGTAATGCATTTGCGCGTAGGCGCACGACACCACCGGCATGCCGAAGGGGCGCGCGATTTCGCGCGATTCATTAAAGCCCGGCTCGCCGCCGCCCAGCAGCACCAGCGCATCGTACTTGCCGCTCTCGCAGGCCTCGCGCACGATGGGCAATCGGCCCGCAGCGACGAGGCCGAATTCCTCGCGGCTTTCCACCGGCCAGTCGCCATAGGTGGCGAGTGGGCCGCGATGCAAATCCCATTCCACATCCACCAAGAGATGCGTGAGCGTTTCGTGATTCATCAACCGCGATTCCTTCGGGCCTTCGGTCTGGCGATGCAAATACTTTGATCCCACCGGCAGGTCAAACGCCTGAATCATCAGGAAGCGGTATTTCTTTTCGGTGTCGGGCATGGGTTTCTCCAGTGTTGCTATGTGATGATTTCCGCCTGCGTGCGTGCGTGCCGAGTCCGATGGCGATTCACGGTTCAACGACCGGGAATCATGGGCAGCAGCACAAACGCTTCTCGCTCCGCGCCAAAATGCAGCGTGCTCTTGCCGCCGAAAATCCCCGCAGGACGGTCACGCGGATCGTCATGCAGGAACGGTCCGCAGCCGCGCAGTTCATTCTTGAAATTCGACAGCCGCGCGCCGGTGGATTTGGCGTATTCGTAATCGCGTCCGCGCACGGTGAGTGCGATGCGGTGGCCGGCGGGGACCACAATCGATGTCGGCCACAGTTCAATATCAAGTTGCACTGTTTCGCCGGGTGTCAAAGGCTGTGCTTCATTGTGCGTGTGATACGGGCGATACGGCAGCGATAATTTCGCATCGAGCTTGCGGTGCGACGCGCGTAGCCAGCCTTGTGCGATTGGGGTGTGTGGATCGATGGCGCCCATGAAGGTGACTTCGCGCAGGTCGGGTGTGTAGACGCGAAAGATTAAAAAGAAATCCGCGTCGCGGGTGGAGGATGACGCAAACAGTCGTGCGGCTATGGGGCCGGTGATTTCGGTTTCGGCTTCGAGTGGCGCGGACAGGAACGTGAGGCCTTCGCCCATCGCGTCGTAGGTGATCGCGGTGTCAGCGACCGCGGCCTCGCGCCGCAGCGCGTTATCCGCTGGATGCAGATACAATTTCGTCCATTGCGTGCGAGCGATGGGCCATTCGTTTTCATGGCGCCCGACGAATTTGTCGATGTGACGCACCTGCAATTGCACCTTGGGTTGTTGATCCCAGCCGTTAGTCTCACCCTTGAGGTAAAAATCAAAAAACCGCTTTTGCAATTCGCGCCCATAGTCGGTGTAAAAATGGGTCCAATGCTCGATGCCGTGGGCTTCCAGCCATTTGTCCTTGGACGCGGCGCGCATGAAGCCTTCGACATTGCCGCGCGGATGCAGGCCTTGCCCGCCCCAGTTGGCCGCCGACAGCAGCGGTACGGTGATGTTCTCCCACACCGGCGAACGCGCACGGTGGTAATCATCATCGAGCGCATGCGCGAGAATTTCTTCGCCGAATTCGCAGCGCTGCGCTTGCAGTGCTTCGTCTGGCAAGGTTTCATCGCCACAAACCAGCGTGCCGTTGGCGAGGCTCTTCGGTCCGCGCTCGCCCAGGCCATACTGCACCGATTTCACCTGCATGTCGTACCAGTTTGCCCAGAAGGTCGAGAGGATGCCGCCATGGTGCGTCATGTCGCGGTACCAATCGGCCGCACCTTCCCACACGCACATCGCGGCGAGATGCGGCGGCTTGAGCGAGGCCACTTGCCACTGGTTGATGCCGTAGTACGAAACACCGTTCAGCCCCACCTTGCCGCTCGACCACGGCTGCACGCCGGCCCACTCGATACACTGATAAAAATCGCGCGTTTCGCGTGGCGAAAACGGACCGATGAATCCCGGCGAACGCCCCGTGCCGCGCGAATCCACGCGCACGCAGACGTAGCCGTGCGGCACCCATTTTTCGGGATCGACGACTTCCCAGCTTTGGTAGAGATTGCTGGAGCCGGCCGCCACGTCGGGATGTTCGGCCACCATGCGATTCCACGCTGAAGGGTAGCCCTCCTGAAACGCGAGGCCCTTGGCGTAGGGGCCATGACTCAAAATGATCGGATGGCGCCCGCTGCCTACGGGACGGAACACATCGGCGCGCAGCGTAAGGCCGTCGTCCATGGTGATCGGCACATCCCAATCGATGTGCATGGGGGTACGTGCATTTTCGTTCGCTGCCGTTGCGGGCGGTTTCATGGCGTTCATTCGGGCGTGTCAAATGGTGTCGCGGCATTGTAGCGGCGAACACCGGCGGTTGCGACTGGATGCCGGATGGTCTACGATCAGCGGCCTCCCCCGATTTGCCGTGCTGCAACTCCGAAAATTCGAACCTTTCATCATGCTGCCCACCTACGAAATCTATTGCGTCAAATACGCCGAACGTCCCGGTCGGCGTCCTGCCCACTTTGTCGGCGGCGATCCGCACGATGCGCCGATGCCGATGGATTACTACGTGTGGCTGGTGCGAAATAATGAACGGATGGTGCTGGTCGATACCGGCTTTGATGCCGCGATGGCGATCAACGGGCGCGTGTTGTTGCGCAAACCGGTCGAGGGTCTTGCGTTGATTGGCGCCAAGGGGGCGCAGATCAAGGATGTGATCATCACCCATCTGCACAACGATCACGTCGGCACGTTTTACGATTTCCCCAACGCGCGTTTCCATTTGCAGGATAAGGAAATGCAGTACGTCACCGGGCATCATATGTGCGATCACATTTTTCGCCGGCCGTATGAGATCGATCACGTCGAAGGCATGATCCGGCTGGTGTATCAAAACCGCGTGGTGTTTCACGACGGCGCGAACGGTAACGCAAGTGAGGTCGCCCCCGGCATCAGCGTGCATCACATCGGCGGGCACACCATGGGCCTGCAATCGGTGCGCGTGCATACGCAGCGCGGCTGGGTGGTGCTGGCCTCCGACGCAAGCCATTACTATGAACATTTCGAGAACGACCGCTGCTTTCCGCTGGTGTATCACCTCGGCGAAATGCTTGAGGGTTTTGCCACGTTACGAAAACTCGCCGATACACCACAACACATCGTGCCGGGGCATGACCCGCTGGTGTTGCAACGCTATCCGGCGGTGTCACCCGAGTTGGCGGGCATCGTGGCGCGGCTGGATTTGCCACCGAAACAATAACAATCGTTGCCGAGGAGAAAATAATGAACAAGGCGCAGGGTTGGCTGAAGGCGGGATGCGTGCTGGCGATAGCGATGATAGGCGTCGTTGCGTCGAACGTGTGGGCGCAGGCCTATCCCACGAAACCCATTCGCCTGATCGTCGGCTTTCCGCCAGGCGGCTCGAACGACATCGTGGCGCGTATCGTCGCACCCAAGCTGGGCGAGCTGCTTGGCCAGCAGGTGGTGGTGGAAAATCGCGCCGGTGCCAATGCGACCATCGGTACCGAGTTCGTCGCCAAATCCGCGCCCGATGGCTACACCATACTATTGGGCAGCGCCAGCGCCGTGGCGATTAGCCCGTATACCTACTCGAAGCTGGGCTACGACACGCTGCGTGATTTCGCGCCGGTGACGGCAGTCGCAATGACGCCGGAAGCGCTGGCGGTGCATCCTGCATTGCCGGTAAAGGATCTGAAATCGCTGATCGCGCTGGCGCGGTTGCATCCGGGTAAGCTGGATTTCGCGTCATCGGGTAATGGCGGCCTGCCGCATCTGGCCATCGAGTTGTTCAAGTCGCTGGCGAAAGTCAACGTGCAGCACGTGCCGTTCAAGGGCGCAGGCCCCGCGGTGACCGATCTGCTCGGCGGCCACGTGCAGGGCATCATTATGGATTTCCCCGCGATCCAGGCGCAGATGAAGGCCGGCAAATTGCGCGGCATCGTGCTCGCCGCCGAAAAGCGCATCGCGCAGATGCCCGATCTGCCGACATCGATAGAGGCGGGCTTGCCCGACTTGCAGGCGGTCAACTGGTTTGTGATACTCGCGCCGGCGAAAACGCCCGCGCCGGTGGTGCAGCGGCTGTATAGTTCGCTGATAAAGGCCGTCAACGCGCCCGAAGTGCGTGATCGTTTCAGCGGCGTGGGCGTCGAGGTCTTTACGCAAGGTTCAGCCGCGCTGTGCGCGGATTTTCTGCGGGATGAACTGGTGCGCTGGGGTAAAGTGGCGAAGGCGTCGGGCGCGCGCGCGGATTAAATGTTGTTCTTAAAGAAAAGCTTCACCGCAGAGGCGCAGGGGCGCGGGGAACGCCCGCGGAGAGAATCAGAAATAGATTTCGGTTCTCTGTGTAATCTCTGCGCCTCTGCGGTGAGATTTAAGGTTTAAATGCTTCTTTCCCAACCCGGCCAAATAGGCCCACTCAAGTTGCGCAATCGCGTGGTGATGGCGCCGATGGGCACCAATTACAGCACCACCGACGGGCTTTCGACGGAGCGTGATCGCGCGTATTACGCCGAGCGCGCGCGCGGCGGCGTGGGCATGATCATGACCGAGGCGATGGTAGTGACCGAGTTCGCGCGGCCGCATCACAACTCGCTGTGCGTGTATCACGACCGGTTTATTCCGGGGCTGGCGAGCCTCGTCGAGGCGATCAAATCGCACGGCGCGCTGGTGTGCGCGCAACTCAATCATCGCGGCGCGCTGCTGCGGCGGCATGTACTCAACATGGAGCCGGTGGGGCCGTCGCCGTGGAAAAACCCGAACACGGGTGACGACGTACGTCCGCTAGCCGTGCCGGAAATCGTCGAAATCCAAAAGCAATTTGTTGCGGCATCGCGGCGCTTGTATTACGCGGGCTACGACGGCGTTGAGATACACGCGGGCAATGGTTATTTGTTTCAGCAATTTTTTACGCCGCGTTTGAATCATCGCACCGATCAATACGGCGGCTCGTTCGAGAATCGCGCGCGCTTTTTGTTCGAGACACTGGATCGCGTGAAGCAGGCGCTGCCGGATTTTCCGTTGATCATTCGCTTGTCCGCGACCGAGTTCACCGAGGACGGTTACAGCGAAGCGGATATCATCGAGCTATCAAAATGTCTTGAAAAACAAGGCGTTGCAGCACTGGATCTATCGGGCGGCAGCAATGAAAGCCCGCAGTTGTCGAAATATTGCATACAGCCGCCGTCGTTTGCGCGCGGTTGTCTGGGTGCGTACGCAAAGCCGATCAAGCAGGCGGTGACGATTCCGGTGCTGGTGGCGGGGCGCGTGGTCGATCCCGAAGATGGAGAAAAATTACTCGCCGACGGCTGCGCGGATTTTATTTCCGTGGGCCGCGCGCTGTATGCCGATCCGCACTGGTGCGCCAAGGCGTTTGGCGAAGTGAAGGCGCCGATACGCAAATGCATCGCGTGCAATGTGTGCTTTGAACGGCTCACGCTGGAAAAAGATGTGGCGTGTGTGCATAACCCGGTGATTGGCACCGAGTTCGAGGCGTTGGAACACGCCGAACCGCAGTTGTTTCCCGAACGCAAAACCACAGCGCCGAAGCGCGTGCTGGTAATCGGCGCGGGCGTCACCGGATTGGAAGCCGCGCGCGCGGCGGCTGCGCGCGGGCATCACGTTGACGTGTGGGAAAAAGCTGATAGGCCCGGCGGGCAAATGCCGCTGGCGATGGCAGCGCCCGACAAAATGGAAGTGGAGCCGATATTGCGTTACCGGATGGATATGCTGCGCGAACTCGGCGTGACGATCCGCACATCCACCACCGCAAGTGTCGCGGCGATACGCGCCTACGCGCCCGACTTTGCCATCGTCGCCACCGGTGTGCGGCCACGCGCGCATCCGTTCGATGTATCGAAACTGTCCGGCGCGGTGCGCGTGTTGCACGCGTGGGATGTGTTGCGCACGCCGGCACTGCTGGTGCATGCGAAGCGCGTCACGATTATCGGCGGTGGCATGGTCGGCGCCGAAGCCGCCGATTTACTCACCGTGCAAGGCAAGCAATGCACGATAGTGGAAATGCTGGGCACGATAGCCGCAGGCATGGCGCGCAACAATCGTATGGAACTCGTGGAACGGCTGGCAGCGCGCGGCACGCAAATGTTGATGCACGTGAAGGTGGAGCGTGCCGAAGGCACGACGCTGACGCTGCGCGCGGATGACGGCAGCTCGCGTGACATCGATGTCGGTGATGCGCTGATCTTCGCCACCGGCCCTGCGCCGGTGCGCGATGTGGTGCCGCTGCTGGAGGAAGCCGGCGTCGATTACGAACTCGCGGGCGATTGTTACCGGCCCGGCGATTTTTTATCCTGTCTGCGCGATGGCTGGCTGGCGGCGTTGAGCGTGGATCACCGGTTTCGTGACACAAAAACAATGAAAGAAAAGAAAATCAAGCAGGGATGAACAATACAAATAGCCTGTTCCGTAATTCCCCGCGAAGCCGGGCATCCATGCAGTGTCTCAAGTAGCACTGTGTTATGGGTTCCCGCCTGCGCGGGAACGACGGGGTAGGGGTAAATCCGTGTTTATCTGTGTTCATCCGTGGCTAAAATAGTTTTTGATTTAACTTAAGGAATCCCATGATGCTACCCAACTACGAAATTTACGCCATTAAATACGCTTGGCGCGATGCCAAGCGCACCAACCACTTCGTCGGCGGCGATCCGCACGATGCATCGATGCCCATGGATTACTTCGTGTGGCTGGTGCGTAATGCCGAGCGCACTATCGTCATCGACACGGGGTTTACCAAATCGATGGCCGAGCAACGTAAGCGCATTTTCCTGCGCACGCCCGCCGAGGGCCTCGCGCTGATGGGCTGCAAGGCCGCCGAAGTCAAAGACGTGGTGATTACGCATCTGCACTACGATCACGTCGGCACGTTTCAGGATTTTCCCGCCGCGCAGTTTCATCTGCAGGACGCTGAAATGGCCTATGCCACCGGTCGCCACATGCGCCACAAGCAGTTCAACCACGGCTACGAAGTCGATGAGGTGGTCGGCATGGTGCGCCTGGTCTACAAAGATCGCGTCACGTTTTATCGCGGCGAAGCGGAGTTGGCGCCTGGCATCAGCCTGCATCACATCGGCGGACACACCGCGGGCCTGCAATGCGTGCGCGTGCATACCGCGCGCGGCTGGGTGGTGGTGGCGTCCGATACCAGCCATTACTACGAGCATTTCGAAAAAGGCCGCGTGTTCGCTACCACGTTTCATCTTGGCGATACGCTCGACGGCTATGCCAAGCTGCGGCAACTGGCGGATTCGGAAAAACACATCGTGCCGGGACACGATCCGCTGGTGATGCAACGTTATCCTGCAGCCTTGCCTGAATTGAAAGACATCGTTGTGCGCTTGGATGCAGTTCCAAACTATTGATTTTATTGAGAATTTACTATGAGCAGTGCTAAGCCCCCGTTACTCGAACACGCTACGCGCGATCTGGCGCGTTTTGCGTCAGCCATTCAATACAGCGACTTGTCAAAAGAAGTGGTCGAACGCATCAAACTGTCGGTGCTCGATCACATCGGCTGCGCGCTCTACGGCGCGACACTGCCGTGGACGCAAAAGGTCGCCGCGCTGGCGATGGCCGAAGGTGCCAAACCGGTAGCCTCGATCTACGGCATGGGCAAAAAAACGTCGGTGTCGCTGGCTGCGTTGGTGAACGGGACCTCGGGCCACGCGTTCGAGCTGGACGACATTCATAAGGAATCGATAGTTCACATCGGTTCGCTGGCGCCGCCGGTGGCGTTTGGATTTTCGGAGGCGGCGGGAGGCATGTCGGGCCGCGATGTCATCGCCGGCATGGTGGCCGGATATGAAATCGGCGCGCGCGTCGGCAACGCGGCGACCATGGGATTGTTTTTTCGCGGCTTTCATCCGCAAGGCACGTCCGGCGTGTTTGCCGCCAGCGCCACGGCGGCACGCATGCTGAATCTGAACGCGGAGCAATTTCAGCACGCGCTCGGCATGTCGGGTTCGCAGGCGGGCGGGCTGATGGCGGCGCAGGAAGGCGCGATGGTCAAGCGCCTGCATTCGGGGCGCGCAGCGCAGAGCGGCGTGTATTCGGCGCTGCTGGCAAAAGACGGATTTACCGGCATCCCCGATGTGCTGGAGGCCGCGTACGGCGGCTATCTCGCGGTGTATTCCGATACGCCGAATGCGGCGCGGCTCACCGATGGCTTGGGCAAGGAATGGGAAACGCTCAACGTCGGTTACAAGCCGCACGCCAGCGTGACCAGCATCCACACCGCGCTCGATGGCCTGACCGAGATCATGCGCGAAAACAACCTCAAGGCCGGCGACATCGCCAAACTTGAAACCGGCTTGAGCCCGATGACGCATGTGCACTGCGCCTGGGAGTACAAGGCGCAAGGCGTTACTGCGGCACAGATGAATTTGTATTATGGTCTGGCGGTGACGGCGCTCGACGGCATGGCGTTTACCGAGCAATACAAAGAGTCACGCTTGCGTGACCCGGCGATTTTTGATTTTATTTCGCGTGTCAGCGCGTATGTTGATCCCGAGATTGAGAAAATGGGCCCGCCGTTCCGTCACGCGGCGCGCGTTAAGGTCACGGCCAAGGACGGCCGCGTGATCGAGAAGTTTTTGCACCATCGGCGCGGCAGCCCGGAAAATCCGCTGAAGCCGGAAGATATCGAATACAAATTCCGTCACGTGGTGAGCGGTTGTCTGTCGAAAGCAGATATCGACAAGGTGGTTGAGCTCGTCGCCGGATTGGAAAAGATGGAAAATACCAATGAACTCACGGCGCTGATGGCGGCGCCGGTGAACGGCCAATGACCAGTCGCTAATATTGCGGTATTTTCCGTCCCTCTCCCCAGCCCTCTCCCGTAAGCGGGAGAGGGAGCAAAGAAGTACCCTCTCCCGCTTGCGGGAGAGGGTTAGGGAGAGGGGAATTCAATCCACCTAAACCTTAATCTCAAAATCATGACCACTCAAACCCACGCCCAACAACTCGCCGCCCGTTTCGCCAAACTCAGCTACAACGACCTCACGCCGGAATCGCGTCACGCGGTAAAACGTCTGTTGCTCGATTATCTCGGCGTGGCCCTCGCCGGCAGTCAAAGCGAGAGCGGCCACATCGCGCGCCAGTTCGCGCGTGAGCAAGGGGGCAAGACAGGCGCGCAGTTGATTGGGGACAAGGCCAAATCGTCGATGGCGACGACGGCTTTCGCCAATGCCATTTCATCGCACAGTATTGAGCTGGACGATATTGACGTGCTGGCGCTGTTTCACTTCAGCCCGCCGGTGTATTCAGCGGCGCTGGCGGTGGCGGACGCGACCAAGGCCAACGGCAAACAGTTGGTTGCCGCACTGGCTGCGGGTTGCGAGATGATGGAGCGCGTGAGCCGCGCCGCGAACAACTCGCTGCGCAATCGCAGCTTTCATACCACGCCCACCTGCGGCGTGTTTGGCGCGACCATCGCGGCGGCGAAGCTGCTGAAACTCAATCCGGTAAAAATCACCAACGCGCTCGGCATGGCCGGTGCGCAGGCGTCGGGCCTGATGGAAATGTACGGCCCTTCGATGCAGAAGCGCTTTAATCCCGGCCCTACGGCGCGCAACGGCGTGACGGCGGCGCTGATGGCGCAACTCGGTTTCACGGGCGCGGATACGATTTTCGAGGGCGAGCGCGGTTTTTTGAAGGCGTTCACCGACAAGAATTTCCCGGAACAACTGATCAAAGGCATCAACAAGCCGTTTGAGCTGCTGATCGAATTCAAGCCGTATTCGTGCGCGCGGCCGATCCACAACGCGATTGATTGCGCGCTGGATGTGCGCAAGCAGGCGGGCTTCGATGTGAATCAGGTGAAGTCGATTCATTTCACGCGCCATCCCGATTGGGCGCATTACCACCAGAATAAAACGCCGCGTACTTATCACGAGGCGCAGGTGTCGCTGCCGTTTTCGGTGGCGGTGGCGCTCTTGGAAGGGCAGGCGCTGTTGAAGCAATACAGCGATAAAAACATCCGCAACGCCAAGGTTAAACACTTGAGCGACATCACCAACATTGCGGTGGATGCCAAGCTGCCGCGCGGCGTGTCGTGCAACATGGTGGCGACTTTAAAAGATGGCCGCACGTTCACCTCGCAGATCGATTATCCGAAAGGCTCGATACAAAATCCGATGAACGACGCGGAATTGCTGGCCAAATTCACCAGCCTTGCCAGCCCGGTGGTCGGCGCAAAGCGTGCCGCGGCGCTGGCGGACGCGGTGATGAACATCGAGAAATGCACGGATGTATCCGCGCTGCTGAAGCTCGCGGCAACAAAATAAATACTCAATAAAAACAAATACTTATGATTATATTGCCGAAGCATTTCCCAGTGGGGCTACTGCTCGCGCTGACCCTTGCCGCAGGCGCGCACGCGCAACCCGCTTCGACGGGCTCAGGACAGGCCTATCCGGTGCGACCGATACGCGTCATCGTGCCGTTCGCG
>CANIID010000117.1 GCA_947467315.1 Betaproteobacteria bacterium
CGCGCCGGTGGGCGGGTTGTTCATGCCGCAGCGCGTGGATTACGTTTTCCACCAGCACCACGGCGCCATCGACCAGGATGCCGAAATCGATGGCGCCCATCGAAATCAGATTCGCGGGCATCCCCATCATATGCAGCCCGAGAAACGCCACCAGCAGCGACAGCGGTATCACCGCGGCCACGATCCCTGAACACACCATGCTGCGCAGGAACAGCCATACCACGCCGACCACCAGCAGGAATCCGGTCAGCAGATTATGGTGCACCGTGGATAGTGTGAGTCCCACCAGATCACTGCGATCATAGTAGGTCTCGAGTTTCATGCCTTTCGGCAGAATTTTTTCGTTGAGCTCGGCGATCTTGGCATGCACGCCGTCCAGCACCTGCGAAGGGTTCTGGCCGCGCCGCATCCAGATGAAGCTTTCGACGCCTTCTTTTTCATGCCCCACGCCGACCGCGCCGCGGCGCGGGGTATAGGATTGCAGCACCGTGGCGATGTCGCCCACGGTCACGGGCGTGCCATCTTTGCTCTTGAGCACGATGCGCTTGATGTCTTCGGCGTTATTCAGATAGCCGATGCCGCGCACTGTCAGCTCCTCGTCGCCGTGACGTAGGAATCCTGCGCCGACGTTGATGTTGGATTTGGCGAGCGCTTGTTCCAGGTCGTTCAGCGTCAGCCCCGCGGCAAACAGCCGGGCGGGATCCGCCTGGATGTGCGCTTCTTTCATAAAGCCGCCGAACGGCACGATGTCCGCCACGCCCTGTACTTGCTTTAGCTCGCGCTTGACCGTCCACTCCATTTGCGCGCGCAGCTCATACAGATCGTGCCGGTCGCTGGTAATGCGGAACTGATACACCTCGCCCAGCGGTGTGGCCTCCGGCGCGAGTTCCGGCGTGGCGCCGGGCGGTAACTGCGCCACCGCCACGCGTTGCGAGACCACGGTGCGCGCGATAAAACTGTTGGTGTCGTCGGAGAACGTCATTGTAATCAGCGACAGGCCGAACAGGCTTTCGCTGCGCATGCGCGTCATGCCGGGCAGGCCGTTGAGCTCGCGTTCGATCGGCACGGTGATGCGGCGCTCGATCTCTTCGGGCGCGTTGCCCGGCAGTTGGGTTATGACCGTGACCTGGGTATTGGTCACATCCGGATAGGCCTCAATAGGCGTATCGAGATAGGCGCGCAGGCCAAACACCGCCACCACGACCGTGGCAAACAGCGCGGCGGCGCGGCGATGTACGCAGTATTCAATCAGCAGACGCAGCATGGTTACAGCAACAGTTCGGCTTGGGTATCGAGCAGCAAAGCGCCGCGCACTACGACTTTTTCACCGGCGGTGAGGCCTTTTAGAATAACCACTTGTCCGTCCCGGTTGCGGCCAATTTCAACGTCGCGCGCTGCAAATGTGCCGTCGGGTTTTTCCACGTAGACCACGCGGCGCTTGCCGTCCTTGATGAGCACCGCCGACACCGGCAGCGAGATCGAGGCGTCGTTGCCAGTATTCAGGGCAATTTGCGCCAGCATGCCGGCTTGCAGGCCATCAACGCGTTGGGCCAGCGTCAGATACACCTGCATGCGCCGCGATTCCGGGTCCACGCGCGGGCTGATGTTTTCCACTTTGGCGGGCACGCGGATACTCAGCCCCGGCAAATCCACTTCGGCCATTTGGCCGATGGCGATGCGGCGCAAATCGCCCTCGGCGACCTGCGCGACGATTTGCAGCATCGAGGGGTCGCCGAGTTCCAGCAGGGCCTCGCCGCCGGGCGAGACGGTGGCGCCGACGGCAACGCGGATTGACAGGACAACGCCGTTGGTGGGCGCGGTGACGGTGACACGACCACTGGATCCCTTGCCGATCAACGCGGCAGTCTGCCGGGCACGTTCATGTTCGGTGCGCGCTTCTTTCAGCCGCACTTCGGCCTCGTGGCGCTCGGATTCGAGTCCGACGCCCTTGTCGACCATTTCGACATTGCGTTTATGAAAATTCTCGGCTGCGGCGAGGCGAGTGGCCGCGAGATCCAGGTTCGCCCGCGTGGCGGATGCGTCCGCGCTTTCGATGGTGATGACCGGTGCGCCCGCCTTGATCACTTCGCCCGCACGCACGTGCAGGGAGGCGACTCTGCCCGCCACCGTGGCGCCGACCGACGATTGCGCCTGCGGGCGAAATGTCGCCCGACCGGGCAGGGACAGCACGTCGGCGGTTTGCGATTCGCCTACCGCTTCGATAGTCAAAAATTGTTTTTGCGCGGAGGTGGTTTGCACGGATTTTGCCGTGCCGACCGCGTTGGGATATGCCTTTGAATCCGCTTTGGCTTTGACCTCTGCTCCGGCCTTGGGCTTGGTTTCATGGTCGGCGCGTTCACCGCATCCTGCGCAGAGCAGCGCGCAGGCAACCAAGGTGGTGGCGTATTGCAATTTATTCATGAGCAGTAGGGTAAGTGTTGCCAGAGGGCCGGGCCTGCCAGACGAATCGCGCTTGGTGGCAGCGAGCTCGGCTAAAACGGAAGCCATTCCGACTGGAGTTCCAGTCGGGATCAGAAGCCCATTGCTGTTAAAAATATTATTTAAAACAAGTGTTTATGATTTATTGCTGGAGTGGGGCGTGGCGGCACTCTAGCGGCGCTACCTTACTTGAAGATTACGCCGCTACCGGAACGGCTTTTCGCGGCATTGCCGTACTGCCCCGCAGCTAACGGCTATTAGCGGCTGCCGTGATTGGCCAACAAGCTGCGTTGCGATGAGGCGCTTGAGGGTAGCGACTGCGGTGTCGCGCTCGCAGGTGCGGCTCTACTTTCCCGCGGGGTCGCGATAGGGATGGCACGATCACCATCGCGCGTTGGGGCGTCTTCTCCTGGCAATCGGAATGCAGAAACGGCCTGGCTCAGTTCTTCCGCCTGCGCACTCAGCTGTTCCGCCGTCGCCGCGATCTCTTCGACCATGGCGGCCGACTGCTGTGTGCCTTGATTCATGTGCTCAACCGCGCGGCTGACCTGTGCGACACCATGGCGCTGATCGGCGCGTACGACTTGCATGTCCGACATGGTGGTGGCGACGGTACGCACGGAGGCGAGTATCTCGTCCATCGCCTTGCCGGACTCGGCCGCTTCGCGCGTGCCGGTTTGCACTTTTTTCACCGAATCGGCAATCAGCGTGCGAATTTCCTTGGATGCCTGCGCGGAGCGCTGCGCCAGCGCGCGCACCTCCGTGGCCACCACGGCAAAGCCGCGGCCTTGCTCGCCGGCGCGAGCTGCTTCGACGGCGGCATTGAGCGCCAGGATGTTGGTTTGGAACGCGATGCTGTCGATGACACCGATGATTTCGGCGATTTTTTTCGACGATACATCGATTTCCTGCATGGTCTTGGTGACTTTGCCGACCACCGTGCCGCCTTGTTCGGCGGCCTCGGCCGCTTTGGCGGCCAGGTCGCTGACGTGCTGGCTGCTTTGATCGTTTTTCTGAAACGTGGCCTGAAGTTCTTCCATGCTGGCCGCGGTTTGTTCCAGGCTCGATGCCTGCGATTCGGTGCGATTGCTCATGTCCTGCGTGCTGGAGGCGATCTCGCGCGAGGCGGTATTCAGGGCCTCGCTGTTGACGCGAATACTGGCGACGATGTGCGCCAGATTACGCTGCATGTGGCGCATGGCGCGGCGCAGTTGGCCGACTTCATCCAGATTGATGTTCTTGATGACGGCATCCAGGCGGCCTGCGGCAATGGCATCGGCGTCCTGTATCGCTTCGTTCAGGGGACGGATAATCGAGCGCGCCATCCAGTACATTGCG
Source organism: Betaproteobacteria bacterium (assembly GCA_947467315.1). GTDB lineage: Bacteria > Pseudomonadota > Gammaproteobacteria > Burkholderiales > SG8-41 > UBA5216. The sequence continues at coordinate 3,778 of CANIID010000117.1, forward strand.
ACCGCGCCGGCAAGCAGCAGCGCGGCAACCATGCCGAGCAATCCCCACATGATCCAGCGCTGCCTTGAGACGCGGGCGCTCAGCAACTGTTCGATCTCGCCGCGGACTGTCTCGATCAGCGCAAATTGCGCGTCCATTGCTGTCGTGCCGAGCTTGAAATAATCGCCGGCGTTATGGCGCAACACTTCGATGCGGATGAATTCCAGGTCGGTGACCGCTATGAGTTTTTGCGTATGCGTGAGCGCGGCCATTGAGGCGGCTTCGAGATTCGCCATGTCGCCGCCATTGGTCTCGATGGCTTTCGTAATCAGGCCGCGGCTGTGTTCCAGATCGTCACGCGTGCGTTCGAGCATGCTGGAGATCGAAACCCGCTCCTCGGTGGTGGCTTGCTTGATGCCGAGTATCGCCGTGCCGGTGGCGCGCAGGCGTCCCATCGACTCGGCAAGGCGCGGCAAGTCATCGAAGGCGGCAATGATCAGGGGGTACGAATTCGCATCGGGGTCCAGGGACAGGCCGAAATAATCCAGATTGGTTTCCAGCAGTTTTAGAAGATTGGCCACCACCTTGCTATGGCGGGCGGAGGCTTCTTCGATGGGGAAGCTTTTATCTTTAAGCGCGCCAGCGAGCGATTTCCATTCGGCATCGACTGCATCCATCTTCTTGAGTACTGCCGCTGCGGAGGGCGGTATTGCCGCACGCGCCTTGATCAATGCCGCCGTCACTTCCTTTTCCTTGGTCACGCGCTGGCTGGCAAGCGCTTGATCGCCACTCAGGGCGGCGGCAGACAATCCACGGTGGCTTTGCAGTGGCTGCATCGCGCGGGCTATTTCTGTTGCGGGCACCAGCCCGGTGATTTCGATTTGGGCGGCGCGGATTTCCTTATTCGCGCTGTGTATGTATAGCACTGTGGGCACCGCACATAGCGCCAGCGCGATTAATCCGAGGATCAGGAGTTTCTGCCATACACGGATATTGGATATTTTCATGGACCAGATTCTGGGGGCCAGTGTCGGGTTGACTGTGCGATATTTACTCGGTTTTTCAATGAATTGTCAAATAAATTATCTGGGAATTTGTGGGAGACAAAAAGCTTGCTAACGGTCTTCAATAGAGGACCAATTATCTGCTGCGGGTGAGATTTTTGGGGGAGGGTGTGAGCGCATACGAGACGGGAAAATCCGCTTGCCGCAGTGTCTTACTCAGGCGTGCGTATCGCCCTCAATAAATCCGCCGCTCCAACTGCGCCTGCTGCATGATGGTAGTAGCCAGCTCCTCCACCGACTTACTTGTGGCATCCAGAAACGGAATATTCTCGCGCCGCATCAGCGACTCGGCTTCGCGGATTTCGTATTCGCAGTTTTTTAAATCGGCGTAGGTGCTGTTGGGGCGGCGTTCGCTGCGGATGCTTTGCAGGCGCGTGGGGGTGATGGTCAGGCCGTAGAGTTTGTCGCGCAGCGGGCGCAGCGACGCGGGCAACAGGCGGCTACCGAAGTCTTCGGGGATGAACGGGTAGTTGGCCGCGCGGATGCCGAATTGCATCGACAGGTACAGGCATGTGGGCGTTTTGCCGCAGCGCGATACGCCAACCAAAATCACGTCGGCCTCGGCCAGATCGCGCGTCGATACACCATCGTCGTGCGACAGCGTGTAGTTCACCGACTCCATGCGCTTGTAGTAGTTGACGATATCGTTGACGTTATGGGTGCGGCCGATGGCGTGGGAAGCGCGCGCGCCGAGTTCGTTTTCGAGCGGTGCGATGAATATCTGAAAACAATCCAGAAACAAGGCGTTGGCCTGGCCTACCACGGCGGCAATGTCGGTTTTTGCGAGGGTACTGATGATGATCGGGCGCACGCCGTCTTCGACGCCGGCGGCGTTGATTTTTTGCACCGCCTCTTGCGCTTTATCAAGGCTGTCGATGAAGGGCAGGGTAGTCTCGCGCAAACTCAGCCCGTCGAATTGCGTCAGCAGGCTGTGGCCGAGCATCTCGGCGGTAATGGCGGTGCGGTCGGAAACGAAGAATGCGCTGCGTCGCGGATTTGTCATGATTTCGTAAGGATGTTGCGTGGCAACAATTGTAAACTATCGACTTTCCCACGCTCAGGAAACCGCCATGACTACGCCAGCCTACGTGCTCGACCTGTCTACTTTACGCATGGGCGATGTGGGCATCGTCGGCGGCAAGAATGCGTCGCTCGGCGAGATGATAGGCCATCTGGCCGGCGCGGGGGTGCGCGTGCCGGGTGGGTTCGCCACGACATCCAGTGCGTATCGGGATTTTCTCGCGCTCGATGGGCTGGACAAACGTATCGAAGCGCGCCTGATGACGCTGAACGTTGATGACGTCAACGCGCTGGCGGCGGCAGGCAAGGAGATACGCGGCTGGATCGTCGCACAGCCGTTTTCCGCTGCGCTGCAAAACGCGGTGACCCAGGCGTATCAGCAGCTTACGCATGAGTCGGGCGACGACATGACATTTGCGGTGCGTTCATCCGCCACGGCCGAAGATTTGCCCGATGCCTCGTTCGCCGGGCAGCAGGAAACCTTTCTCAATGTACACGGCATCGACAATGTGTTTGAAGCGATCAAGCAGGTGTTCGCCTCGTTGTATAACGACCGTGCGATTTCATATCGCGTGCATAAAAACTTCATCCACGCCGAGGTGGCGTTGTCGGCGGCGGTGCAGCGCATGGTGCGCAGCGATCTGGCTGCCAGCGGCGTGATGTTCACCATCGACACCGAATCGGGCTTCGATCAGGTGGTGTTCATCACCTCGGCCTACGGCTTGGGTGAAACGGTGGTGCAGGGGCAAGTGAATCCGGATGAATTCTATGTTTATAAACAATCACTTATGAATAACCGCCCGGCGATACTGCGGCGCGGCTTAGGCTCCAAAGCGGTGCGCATGGTGTATGACACGTCGCATCAGGCGGGGCGCTCGGTAAAAACCGAGCCGGTGCCGGAAACCGACCGCCGCCAATTTTCGATCAGCGATGCCGAAGTCGAAACACTCGCGCGTTACGCGGTGATTATCGAAAAACATTATCAGCGTCCGATGGATATCGAGTGGGGCCGTGACGGCATTGATGGTCAGTTATACATTTTGCAAGCGCGGCCTGAAACGGTGAAGGCCAGTGAAAACGTTGATACGCTGCGGCGCTATCGCTTGAAGCAGCGATCCGAAGTGCTGGCCACCGGGCGCGCGATCGGGCAGCGCGTGGGCAGCGGCCCGGTGCGGCTGGTGAGCAGTGCGGCTGAAATGGACCGCGTGCGCGACGGCGATGTGCTGGTCACCGACATGACCGATCCGGATTGGGAGCCGGTGATGAAGCGTGCCTCGGCAATCGTCACCAATCGCGGCGGACGCACCTGTCACGCCGCGATTATCGCGCGCGAACTCGGCGTGCCCGCGGTGGTGGGCTGCGGCGACGCGACGCAGGTGTTGAAAGACGGCAAGGAGGTCACCGTGTCGTGCGCGGAAGGTGACACCGGCTTCGTGTATCGCGGCATTCTCGAAACCGAAATCATCGATCTGTCGCTGAGCGCGATGCCGAAATCGCCGGTGAAGATCACCATGAACGTCGGCAACCCCGAACTCGCGTTTGAGTTTCGCCGTTTGCCGAATGAGGGCGTGGGGCTGGCGCGGCTGGAGTTCATCATCGCGCGCATGATCGGCGTGCATCCCAAGGCGGTGCTGGCGTATCCCGATTTGCCCGCCGATTTGAAAGCCGCGGTCGAGGGACACAGCGCCGGCTACGCGGACCCGGTGACGTTTTACGTGGAAAAACTGGTGGAAGGTGTAGCCACGCTGGGCGCGGCGTTTTGGCCCAAGCCGGTGATCGTGCGGCTGTCGGATTTTAAATCCAACGAATATTCCAGTCTCACCGGCGGCAGTAAATACGAGCCGCATGAAGAAAACCCGATGCTGGGATTCAGAGGCGCATCGCGCTACATCTCGGACAGCTTCCGCAAATCGTTCGAACTCGAATGCCGCGCGATGAAAAAAGTGCGCGACGAGATGGGGCTGACGAACGTGGAAATCATGGTGCCGTTCGTGCGCACCGTCAGCGAGGCGAAACAGGTGCTCGATCTGCTCGCAGCCAACGGGCTAAAGCGCGGCGATAACGGTCTGCGCATCATCATGATGTGCGAGATACCGTCCAACGCCGTGCTGGCGGATCAGTTTCTCGAACACTTCGACGGCTTTTCCATCGGATCGAACGACATGACGCAGATGACGCTGGCGCTGGACCGAGACTCCGGCATCATCGCCGAAGGTTTTGATGAGCGCGACCCGGCGGTCAAGCACATGCTGCATCTGGCGATACAAGCCTGCCGCAAGGCCGGCAAGTATGTGGGCATCTGCGGACAAGGGCCGTCGGATCATCCCGACCTTGCGCAGTGGCTGGTGGAAGAGGGCATCGAAAGCCTGTCGCTTAACCCTGACACGGTGGTGGAGACCTGGCTGTATCTCGCGCGTGAGGCAAAGGGATGAGGTGTTTAATTTCGGGATGGAACGATAGTGGGACGGCAGGCATATGAATTGAAACTCGAACCCAGCCAAAATTGACGTTGAAATTTGCGACCCCTCTGTTTTTGATGGACAATTCCAACTTGTTTCCATACTGTGCAAAGCCGAAGGAGCAAAGCCATGGGAATGCTGATAGACGATGATTTGCTGCAAGCCGCGCGTATATCCTTGCCCGAGCTTAAGCTTGAAATCGCGGCATTGTTGTACCGGCGCGAGCGCCTGACGCTGGGTCAGGCAGCCCGCCTTGCGGGTGTAAGTCAGGTGCGGATGCGATTGACGCTGGCGGCGCAAGGCATTGCGCCTAACTACGGCGTGGACGACTTTGCTGAAGACATGAAAGTGGTGCGTGGCGCAAGCTGAGCGCATGCGGGTTGTCAGCAATACCTCGCCGATCATCGCGCTCGCCTGCGCGGGGCGGCTTGATTTACTGCGCGACCTGTATTCGCAAATCGTTATTCCCAATGCCGTGTTTGATGAGATTGCAGTTGTCGGCGCGGGCGAACCCGGCGCACGTGAAGTCGTTGAATCACCCTGGATCAAACGCCAGCCCGCGCTCAACGGGCCGTTGGTTACGGCACTGCGCCTCGAATTGGATGCCGGGGAAGCCGAAGCAATCGCGTTGGCGGTTGAAAGCGGCGCAAATCTCATTTTGATTGACGAGCGACTGGGCCGTCGCGCCGCCCAGCGGCTGGGCCTGACCGTGGTTGGCACGCTGGGCGTTTTAATCGCAGCGAAAGATCGCGGTCTGCTGGCTACCGTTCGGCCCGTTCTCGATGCGCTTCGTGCTGATGCGGGTTTTTGGATTACAGACGAACTTTACAATGCTGTGATGCAGGCCGCAAACGAGTAGGTGGGCGCCGGTTTTGTAGGGATTGTCCAACGGACACAAGCTGGTTGTATTGGGGCCAGCGCGTCCAGCCGCATGAAACGACGGTAATGCGGCGCTGCGCGACTGAAAATTGAATTTGCCGCACTCCCGTTTTGCGATAAAATGGGCAAACGGTAAAAACATGAAATGACTAAATATATCTTTGTGACTGGTGGTGTGGTCTCCTCACTTGGCAAAGGTATCGCCGCCGCCTCCCTAGCCGCCATCCTCGAATCGCGCGGCGTCAAAATCACCATGTTGAAGCTCGATCCCTACATCAACGTGGATCCGGGCACCATGAGCCCCTTTCAGCATGGCGAAGTGTTCGTCACCGAAGACGGCGCCGAGACCGATCTTGATCTGGGTCACTACGAGCGCTTTATTACGGCCAAAATGGCCAAGCGCAACAATTTCACCACCGGACAAATTTACGAGAGCGTAATTCGCAAAGAGCGCCACGGTGATTATCTCGGCGGTACGGTGCAGGTGATCCCGCACATTACCGATGAAATCAAGCTCTTCATCCAGCGTGGCGCCGGCGACGCCGAAGTGGCCATGGTGGAAGTCGGCGGCACAGTGGGTGATATCGAGTCGCTGCCGTTCCTCGAGGCAATACGCCAGATGGGCATAGAGCTCGGTCGAGAGAATGTGTGCTACATCCACCTGACGCTGGTGCCCTATATCGCGTCGGCGGGCGAAATCAAAACCAAGCCCACGCAGCACTCGGTCAAAGAGTTGCGCGAAATCGGTATCCAGCCCGATGTGCTGCTGTGCCGCGCGGATCGACCGCTGCCCAATGACGAGCGGCGCAAGATCGCGCTCTTCACCAATGTGCTGGCGGAGGCGGTTATTTCAGCGGTGGATGTGGATAGTATTTACAAAATCCCCAGCGCTCTGCACGAACAGCATCTCGATGAAATCGTGTGTCGCAAGCTCAATATGAGTCTGCCGCCGGCTGATCTGTCGAGCTGGACATCGTTGGTCTACAAGCTTGAGCATCCGGCCGTTGAAGTGAGCATCGCGCTGGTCGGCAAGTATGTCGATCTGACCGAATCCTACAAGTCGCTGTCCGAGGCGCTGATACACGCCGGCATACACACGGGCGCCAAAGCGCGCATTCATTACATCGATTCCGAAACCATTGAAAAAAATGGCACGGCGTGTCTTGCGGGCATGGACGCGATCCTGGTGCCGGGCGGATTCGGCAAGCGCGGCGTCGAGGGAAAAATCGGCGCCATACGTTACGCGCGCGAGAACCAGATACCGTATCTCGGTATTTGCCTGGGCATGCAACTCGCCGTTATCGACTATGCGCGTAACGTATTGGGGCTGGCTGGCGCGCACAGCACCGAGTTCGATCCTCAAACGCCGCACCCGGTGATCGCGTTGATTACCGAATGGCAGGATAGCGATGGTCGCGTCGAGCAACGCAGCGAAAAATCCGACATGGGCGGCACCATGCGCCTGGGCGGTCAGGAATGCGTGCTTGAAGAAGGCTCGGTGGCGCGCAAAGTGTATGGCGCCGAGCGCATCTCCGAACGCCACCGTCACCGTTACGAAGTCAACAATCATTACCTCACGCGCATCCGTGAGGCGGGTTTGCGCGTGAGCGGCTTATCGACGGCGACCAAAGACGGGTTGTGCGAAATGATCGAACTGCCGGATCACCCGTGGTTCGTGGCGTGCCAGTTTCATCCGGAATTTACTTCCACGCCGCGCGCCGGACATCCCTTGTTCAATGCTTTTGTGCAGGCAGCTATCGCCCATCACGCCAAGGCTCCGACCGTTGATGCCGGTGTGCGCTTGAAAAACATCGCTTGAGGCACGCGCAATGAAACTGTGTGGATTCGATGTCGGCCTGGATAAACCGCTGTTCCTGATCGCCGGCACCTGCGTGGTCGAATCGCGCCAGATGACCATGGATACCGCCGGTGCGTTGAAAGAGATCTGCGCGGCGGTGGGCATGCCGTTCATCTACAAATCGTCATACGACAAAGCCAATCGCAGCTCGATCAAATCGTTTCGTGGTCTGGGCATGGATAAAGGGCTCGAAATTCTCGGCGATGTGCGCAAAGAGCTGGGCGTGCCGGTGTTGACCGATGTGCATGAAGCCGGCGACATTGCTGCGGTGGCGTCCGTGGTGGACGTGCTGCAAACGCCGGCGTTTCTGTGCCGCCAAACCGATTTCATTTGCGCTGTGGCCAGCGCGGGCAAGCCGGTGAATATCAAGAAGGGCCAGTTTCTCGCGCCCGCCGACATGAAAAACGTTGTCGATAAAGCGCGCAGTGCCAGCAACGCCGACAACATCATGGTGTGCGAACGTGGGGCGACGTTTGGTTACAACAATTTGATTTCCGATATGCGTTCGCTGATGGTGATGCGCGATACGGGATGCCCGGTGGTGTACGACGCCACGCATTCGGTGCAATTGCCCGGCGGGCAAGGCCACGCCAGCGGCGGCGAGCGTAAGTTTGTGCCGGTGCTCGCACGCGCGGCCGTGGCCTCTGGCATTGCCGGCATTTTCATGGAAACGCATCCCGATCCCGCCAAGGCGCTGTCTGATGGCCCGAACGCGTGGCCGTTGCAGCACATGAAAGTGCTGCTGCAAACGTTGAAGCAATTGGACACGCTCGCCAAGCAGGCGGGCTTTGCGGAAAACCTGGTTGTTTAAAATTTGATCCGAAATCAACAATAATCAACAAATCTGCGTAGGGAAATAACATGAGCGCAATCGTCGACGTTATCGCAAGAGAGATACTGGATTCACGCGGCAATCCAACGGTCGAAGCGGATGTTTTGCTGGAATCCGGCGTGATGGGGCGCGCGGCGGCGCCCTCCGGTGCATCGACCGGCAGCCGTGAAGCAATTGAGCTGCGCGATGGCGACGCAAAGCGCTACGGCGGCAAAGGCGTGATGCAAGCCGTTGAAAACGTCAATACCGAAATCTGCGAAGCGATTATCGGCGTGGATGCCACCGAGCAGGGCTTTATCGATAAAACGCTGATCGATCTGGACGGCACGGAGAATAAATCGCGCCTCGGCGCCAATGGTATTTTGGCGGTGTCGATGGCCGTGGCCAAAGCAGCTGCCGAGGAATCCGGCCTGCCGTTACACCGCTATCTCGGCGGCGCGGGACCCATGGCCATGCCGGTGCCGATGATGAACGTGATCAACGGCGGCGTGCATGCCGACAACAGTCTCGATTTGCAGGAATTCATGATCGTGCCTATTGGTGCGCCGACGTTTAAAGAAGCACTGCGTTACGGCGCTGAAGTGTTTCAGGTGCTGAAAAAATTGCTGCACGACCGCGGCTTTGCCACGGCCGTGGGCGACGAAGGCGGCTTTGCGCCGCGCCTGCCCAAGCATGAAGCGGCGATCAAGATCGTGATTGAGGCCATCGAAGCCGCGGGCTATCGGCCTGGCGAAGATATTTCACTGGCGCTGGATTGCGCGAGCTCCGAGTTCTACGACGACGGCGAATACACATTGGCGTCGGAAGGAGCGTCGATGAAGTCCGCCGAGTTCATTGATTACCTGGCGGCATGGGTGGACAAATATCCGATTATCAGCATTGAAGACGGACTCGCCGAAAGTGATTGGGACGGCTGGAAGCTGCTCACGCAACGGCTCGGCGACCGCGTGCAGTTGGTAGGCGACGATTTGTTCGTCACCAACACACGCTATATCCGGCAGGGTATTCAGATGGGCGTGGCCAACTCGGTGCTGATCAAGGTCAATCAAATCGGCACGCTCACCGAAACGCTGGCGGCGATTGAAATGGCCAAGCGCGCGCGCTACACGTCGGTGATCTCGCATCGCTCCGGCGAAACCGAAGACACCACCATCGCCGATATCGCCGTCGCGACCAACGCCATGCAGATCAAAACCGGGTCGCTGTCGCGCTCTGACCGGCTGGCGAAATACAACCAGTTGCTGCGTATCGAAGAAGACCTCGGCGACGCGGCAAGCTACCCAGGACGTGAAGCGTTTTACCAAATCAGGTAAGACGCTCAACGCGGCACATGAAGGTACTCAGCCTGGTGCTGGTGGTGCTGATCGGACTGATACAGTACCCGTTATGGCTGGGTAAGGGCAGTTGGTTTCGCGTGTGGGAAGTCGACAGCCAAATCAAATCCCAGCGCGATAAAAACGCGGCACTGCAAACGCGCAACAATGTCCTCGACGCCGACGTGCGCGATCTCAAGCAGGGGCTCGACGCCATCGAAGAACGCGCACGCAGCGAAATGGGCATGATCAAGCAGGACGAGATTTTTTTTCAGTTGCTGACGCCGGGGCAAAGCATGCCGCCAACGCAGCCCGCGGTCAAAGCTGCGCCTAAATAGCCGGACGTGAAAGCAAAATGACTGCACAGTTGATTGACGGCGCTGGCCTGGCGCGTGAAAAACTTATTCAATTAAAACATGTAGTTACGTCTCTGCAGGCACGCGGCATCCAGCCCGGTCTGGCGACCGTGCAGGTGGGCGACGATCCTGCGTCACGCATCTACGTGCGCAACAAGGTCAAAGCCTGCACCGAAGCCGGCGTGCATTCCACGCATCACGATCTGCCGGCGAGCAGTTCCGAAGCCGACGTGCTGAAGCTGCTCAATCAACTGAATCGCGATCCCCAGGTTCACGGCATTATTGTGCAACTGCCGGTGCCCAAACATCTCGACGCGCGGCGCTTGTCGCAGGCGATTGCGGTGGCGAAAGACGTCGATGGCTTCAACTGGCAAAACCTCGGCGCGCTGGTGGAAGGTGCGCCGGGCATTTTGCCGTGCACCCCGCGCGCGGCGATGGTGATGCTGGATCACGCAAAGATTCCGGTCGAGGGCCGCCATGCCGTGGTCGTGGGGCGCAGCAACATCGTCGGCAAGCCGGTGGCGCTGTTGCTGATTGGGCGTGGCGCCACGGTGACGGTGTGCAATTCGCGCACCACTGACTTGGGCGCGGTGACGCGTCAGGCGGATATCCTGGTGGTGGCCACGGGCAAAGCCGGATTAATCAGGCGCAATATGGTGAAGCCCGGTGCGGCAGTGATCGATGTCGGCATCAACCGCTTGACCAGCGGCAAGATCGCCGGTGATGTGGTGTTCGACGAAGTCAAAGAAGTGGCCGGATGGATAACCCCCGTGCCCGGCGGCGTGGGCCCGATGACAGTGGCGATGCTGGTAGAAAACACGGTCAACGCGGCGGCGCGCATCCCAGCTTAAACCGCTGATCAGCAGTAAAACATATTCGCGAAGTTGAACAGCATGTCCGCACTCAGGTAGCCGCGAAATCCCACCCAGCACAGCAGCGCTGCGACTGCGGCCAGAATGGCCCAGATCAACGCACGACGCTTTTGCGATTGCAGGATCATCAGTTCAGCACAAAGGGCAGATCGCCTTTTCCGGAATTTCGTCGGATTATCGCATGATCGCTATTACCTGAATAGAATCATGGGATTATGATGGGTATAATCACGGGCCTTGCCGCTTTCCGGCGTTTGTCCTGATTCCCCGCACCTGAGCGCAGCCTACTTTGACCTCCCAGACTTTTTATTCGCCGAGCGGCGTGGCGTTTGCTGATTTTTATACCCGCGACGGCCTGCTGCGCATCGACGGCATTTTTCTCGAACGTCTCGCGGCGGCCGATGCGGTGCTGCACGCACGCGTGCTGGCCGCGCGCGCGGCGCCGTCGGCGCTTGCGCCCAAGCAGGAATCCGAACTGCTGCTGGCGCTGACCTCGCATCTTGACGACTTTATCGCATGGTTGTTCGGTATCGAAGCGGAGGCCGAGGCATTGACCGCGCGGCATCTTGAATTGTCGCCACTGTATTCCGTGAAGCGCCTGTTCGTGCAGCGCAAGGCCGCCAATAAATACAAAGGTGAAGCCGCCGAGCAACTCAACGGTCCGGAACTCGCGGCGCGGCTGGAGCCGATGATGGGCGATACGCTCACCGAATTGGGCTTTGCGAAGAAAGTCATCGAGTGGCAAAAAGACGAAGCCGTTCACGCCGACCAACTCGATATCGCGCTTCAGTATGCCGCGTGGGCCTTGCTGACGCCCGCCGGGCGCAAGAAACACCACGACGGCGTGCTGTTCAAGGCCCCCCATAAACTCGATACGCAGCACCTGGTGCCTACCGCAGTGGAAGCCGCCAAGGGTTACACCACGCACACGTTCCCGGTCGAGAAATTGCGCCGCCGCGAAGGCTTCAAGCTCACCGATAAAGGCACGGATCTCAAGGGCGCGCTGGATCAGGCGAACTACTGCATTTGGTGTCATGAGCAGGGCAAGGATTCCTGCTCCAAAGGGCTGCTGGAAAAAGGCGCCAGCGGACGCGGCGCCGCGTCGTTCAAGAAAAGCCCGTTCGGCGTGTCGCTGGCCGGTTGCCCGCTGGAAGAAAA
>CANIID010000118.1 GCA_947467315.1 Betaproteobacteria bacterium
ATCGGCGCGGGCAGGAACGCCGAAGAAGCGCGCAAGCCCGCCATCGTCGAGTGCAAGGGCGTGAAGATTGCGTTTCTCGGTTATTGCTCCGTACTGCGCGACGGACAAGCGGCGGGCGCCACCAAGGCGGGTATCGCGCCGGTGCGCGCCCATACCTACTACGCGCCGGAGGAATTTCAGCCCGGCACGCCGCCGAAGATCATCACCGAGCCGTTCGAGGAAGATGTGCGCGCGCTGGAAGACGACATCCGCAAGGCCAAGCAACAGGCCGACGTGGTGATCATGTCTATCCACTGGGGGCTGCGGCATATTCCCAAGACCATCTGCACCTATCAGCCCACGGTGGCGCACGCGGCGATTGATGCGGGCTGCGATTTGATCCTCGGACATCATGCCCATTCGATCAAGGCAATCGAGGTCTACAAGGGCAAAGTGTGTTTTTACAGCATCGGTAATTTCATGACCACCGGCTCGAACAAGCGCACGGCGAACACCTTCGACTGGAATTTGGTGTGGTTTCCGATCGATAAGGAATGTCTGCCGCCGCTGGGCTGTTATCAGTTTCCATCGCACTGCCGCAAGACCATGGTGGCGAAAGCGGTAATCGGTAAAAAGGGCATCGAGCGCGTTTCATTTTTGCCCGCGTTTATCAATCCGCAGGCGCAGCCGTATGTGGTGGGGCCGGACGATCCCAAGTTTCAGGAAATCCTCGATTGGACCGAGTGGGTTTCCGATCAGCATCCGCACAAGTTTCGGGTGGAGGGCAACGAAATTGTGATCGACACATCGGCGTGAGAGTAATCATAAGTATTTGTTTTTAAACAATATTTTTTATGGTGTTTTTATGCGACTCAAGGGCAAAACCGCGCTGATTTCCGGCGCCGGACGTAATAACGGCAAGACGATAGCGCTGACGTATGCCCGCGAGGGCGCCGATCTGATTCTGGTGGCACGTCAGTTAGGCGATGAGTTGAACGAGGTTGCGCGGCAATGCGAGGCCATGGGTGTGAAGACGTTGCCGTTGCTGGCCGATATGAGCAAGCACGAAGAAGTGAATCGCGTGGTGAAGCAGGGCCTCGAACATTTCGGCAAGGTGGATATTTCGGTTAGCGTCGCCGGCGTGCGTAGCAACAAATTGCCGTGGGATTATTCGTACGAAGAGTGGCACCAGATTTTCGAAATCAATCTGCATTCGACATTTTATCTGGCGAAAGCGCTCGCGCCCGGCATGATCGAACGCAAGAGCGGCGCTTTCATCGCGCTGGGCGGCAACTCGGCGGTGACGGCATCGTTTCCGTATGTGTCCGCGCTGGCAGCATCCAAGCACGGCTTGCACGGTTTGATTAAAGGACTGGCGCAGGCGTTCGGCCCGTATAACGTGCGCGCCAATCTGCTGTGCCTGGCGAATATCGAAAACGACCGCCGTAATCCGGAGTGGTACACCTATCGCAACGAAAAAGGCGAAATGGTGCGCACCGGGCAGGTGGGCGATCCTACGTCTACGGATGCAGATCGCTTCAAGCTCTCGCCGTTGGGGCGCCAAGGCACGCAGCAGGAAGTCGCAAACGTGGCCGTGTTCCTGGGATCGGACGATTCCTCTTACATCACCGGCGACTGCATCATTTGTTCGGGCGGCGGCTACATGTAGGCGTGCGTTGCCTAAAACGAATCGAGAGAGGAAGTCACGCATGTCTGTAGAGACAGTGGCCGGTCGTCTGGCCCGATGGGTTACGCGATTGAAATACGAAGACCTGTCGCCGCAGGTGGTGCTCCACGCCAAGCGCTGCCTGCTGGATACGCTCGGCGTGCAGATACGTGGCGCGACCTTGCCGTGGATACAGCCGGTGTATCGCTACGTGCGCACGCTCGGCGGCGACGATGCGACCATCACGTATCACGGCGACCGCGCCAGCGCGCCCTATGCCGCGTATGCCAATTCCACCTTCAGCTACAGTTGCGAGCTGCAACATCACGGTTCGTTCGGCAGCGCGCACACCGGTGTGATTGTTGTGCCGGTGGTGCAGGCGTTGGGCGAAAAACTCGGTTGCAGCGGCAAGGACATCATCGCTGCGATGGTGGCGGGCTATGAGGTGCAAGGGCGGTTGGGCGCGGCGCTGTTCAAGGCGGTCTTCAAACGGCACTTTCACCCGCAGGGTATTTTTGGCGCGTTCAGCGCCGCGGCGGCGGCGGGCAAGTTGTTGGGGCTTGATGAAGCGCAACAGGCGCACGCCTTTGCCATCGCCGGCAGCCACGCCTCATGCATACTCGAATACGATCAGGCCGGCGGTGAAGTGAAGCGCATCCACGGCGCCATTGGTTTGCGCGGCGGCATGCAGGCCGCGTTCATGGCGAAAGAGGGGTTGACCGGGCCGCTGAGTGTTTTTGAAGGGCAGCGCGGCATCTTCGCCTCGTTCGGCGGCGGCGAGGTGGATGCGGAATCGTTGTTGACCGACATCGGTGAGCCTGACTGCATCACGCAGTGCCGCTTTCGTATTTATCCCACTATCGGTTCGTGTCACAACGCGCTGGACATCGTGAATGATCTGATGCGCGATCAACCCTTCGACTATCGTGACGTGGTAAAAATTCGCGTCGGGATGCGTGAATTGTCGGTGATGCACGTCACGTCGATCTCGCGGCCGCATGACGTCATCAGCGCACAGGCGAGCCTCGGCTATAGTCTGGGTGTGCTTTTGGTCAAAGGTTCCAATGACCTGGATCTGTATATCGACCCGGCGTTGTGGCGTGATCCGCAGGTGCTGTCGGTAGCGGATAAGTTGGACGCCTACACCTTGACCGTGGACGATCAGCCACGCGCTACGCGCGTCGAAATCCTGTTGAAAGGCGGTCGCGTGCTGGTCGGCCAACAGGAAGATGCGCGCGGTTCACCGGCGCTGCCGTATACGCAGGCGGAAATTGAAACCAAGTTTCGCCGTCTGGCAAACGTGTTGTTGCCGTCGGAACAAACAGAGCGAGTATTGCGGCAAGTATCTGTTTTTGAACAACTTTCATCGATAGCTACGCTGACGCCTTTGCTTCGAAAAACATCATGACGGCAGAGCAAGGCGCTAACAATCCCTATACGCGAGGATTGGCGCAGTTCATTGCCGGCTTGCGCTATGAGGCGATTCCCGCCGAGGTGGTGGCTCGCGCGAAACTGTTGATACTCGACGGTTTCGGCTGTGGCCTATTTGGTTCACTGCCCGAGCACAGTCGCATCCTCATCGACACGCTGGTTAAGCTCGATCAATCGACCACCTGCGGCGTGTGGGGCACCCGGCAGCGGCTTTCGGCGCCGCATGCCGCGCTCGCCAACGGCAGCCTGGTGCAGGCGTTTGAACTGGATGACGGGCACAGTCTGGGCAGCGTGCATATCAGTTGCGGCTCGTTGCCGGCCATCATGGCGGTGGCCGAGAGCCGCCCCGGCCTCACCGGCAAAACGTTTATCGCGGCGGCGGTGGCGGCGTGCGAGACGGCCCCGCGCGTGGGCATGTGCATGGGCGAGGATTTTTCCAGGCAAGGCTGGCATTCGGGTGCGCTGTCGGTGTTTTCCGGCGTGGCCGCGGCCGCGGCTGCGCTGCAGTTGCCGCCGGAAAAAACCGTGCACGCGCTCGGCATCGCCGGCACGCAGGCGGCCGGTCTGATGGCGGCGCAGTATGGCTCGATGGTAAAGCGCATGCACGCCGGGCGTGGCGCGCAGAGCGGTGTTTACGCGGCGTTCCTGGCGGAAGCGGACTACACCGGCATCGTCACGTTGTTTGAAAGCGAGTATGGTGGTTTCTGCGCCACCTATTCGGGTACCGGCGACCGGTTTAATCTCGATGCCTTGACCCACGGGCTGGGGCAGAATTTTGAAACCCTGCGCACGTCGCTGAAATTTTATGCCAGTGCCGCCAGCACGCACACCGCGCTGGACGCCCTGCGGCAAATACGCTCGCGCAGGCCATTCAAAGCGGACGATGTGGAGAAAATCACGGTTCACGCCTGTCACGGCGTGGTCACGCATGTGGGCTGGAAATACGAGCCGCGCGGACTGACCTCGGCGCAGATGAATCTACCGTTTTGCATGGCCACCCTGCTGCTGGAAGGCGATGTGTTTATCGAACAATTTAATGCGGCAGCGGTTAATGACCCCCGGCGCATGGCGCTGGCGGAGAAGGTGGCGGTTCGCGAAGACTCCGCGATCACGGCGAAGGGACGGCCATCGCGTTATGAAGTGATGGTGCAGGTGGTCCTAAAGGATGGAACGCAAATCGAGGAAACGGCCTACGCCGCGCGCGGCAGTGCAAAGCACTTTGCCACCGAGGACGAGGTGGTGGCGAAATTTGAAAAACTCGCGTCGCGGGTATTGCCACAGGCGCAAGTGGCGGAACTGAGGGATACCGTGTTGAACCTTGAAAAACAGCCGACGTTGTCTGGATTGGCGAAGCTATTGATCTTGCAATAAGGGAGTCGCGATTGATGAATGAATCAAGGCCATACGATGTCATCGTGGTGGGCGGCGGCAACGCGGCGTTATGCGCGGCATTGTCGGCGCGCGAGGGCGGTGCGCGCGTGGCACTGTTGGAGCGCGCGCCCGAAGCGGAACGCGGCGGCAACAGCAGCTACACCGGCGGCAGCATGCGGTTTGCCTTTGACAGTCCGCAGGTGATCCATGACATCGTGCCCGATCTGAGCAAAGAAGAAATCGCCAACACCGATTTCGGCACTTACCCGGAAGCGCGGTTTTTCGATGACCTCTACAAGATCACGCAATTTCGCACCGATCCCGAACTGTCCGAAGTGCTCATCAAAAACAGCCAGCAAGCCGTACGCTGGATGGCCAAGCAGGGCATACGCTTCGTGCCGCTGTACGGTCGGCATGCGCCCAACGTAAACGGCAAGTTCAAGTTCTCCAATGGCTCCACCTTGGGTGCGGCAGGCGCGGGGCTGGGCTTGGTCAATGCGCTCTACGCCGCAGCGGCGCGTGCCGGTATCGATATCTACTATCAGGCGACGGTTAAGAGCCTGCTGCATGACGATGCTGGCGTGCGCGGCGTGGTGGTCAGAGTTCAGGGCAAAACCACGGAATTGAACTCCGCTGCCGTGGTGCTGGCGTGCGGCGGCTTTCAGGCCAATGCGGAATGGCGAGCGAAGTATCTTGGAATCGGCTGGGAGATGGCCAAAGTGCGCGGCACGCGCTTTAATACCGGCGACGGCTTGCGCATGGCATTGGAGATCGGCGCGCAGCCCTACGGCAATTGGTCATCGGCGCACGCGGTGGGCTGGGATTTGAACGCGCCGCCCTACGGAGATATCCAGGTCGGTGATGGCTTTGGAAAACACAGCTACAACTATGGCGTAATGGTCAACGCCGAAGGCAAACGTTTCCTCGACGAGGGCGCTGATTTCCGTAACTTCACCTACGCCAAGTACGGCAAGGTTATTCTGGCGCAGTCTGGTCAATTCGCCTGGCAGATATTTGATGCGAAGGTGCTTCATCTTTTGCGTGACACGTACCGCATTAAGAAGGTAACCAAGGTGCGCGCGGAGACGTTGCCGGAACTCGCGGACAAACTCGATGGCGTCAACAAGGAAGCCTTCCTGAAAACAATCGAGCAATTCAACAACGCTGTCCGGAAAGACGTTCCGTTCGATGCCAGTATCAAGGATGGCCGGGGAACCGTGGGTTTGGAAATGCCCAAATCCAATTGGGCGCAGGAAATCAACGAAGGGCCGTTTGAGGCGTACGCGGTCACCTGCGGCATCACTTTCACGTTTGGCGGTCTGAAAATCAATACCCAGGCGCAGGTGATCGACATGGAAGAGCAGACCATTCCCGGATTATTTGCCGCCGGCGAATTGGTGGGCGGTATTTTCTATTTCAATTATCCCGGCGGCACGGGGCTAACCAACGGCACCGTGTTCGGGCGCATTGCCGGACAGAGCGCGGCGCAATTTGCGCAATCCCTGAGGGGGAAATGAGGTTACTGCCTATCATGCTTGGCGCGGTCTGGGTCATGGCGGGCGCTGCGTATCCTGCGGCTGCGCAGAAATTCCCAGTCAAACCCATACGGCTGCTCACATCCGCAGCAGGCGGGGGCACGGATTTCGCCGCACGATTGATCGCGCAGGGACTCACCTCGATTATGGGCATGCAGGTGGTGGTGGACAATCGGTCGAGCGGTACCGTCATCGGCGAGATCGTGGCCCGAGCTGCACCCGATGGCTACACGATGTTTCTCAACGGCAGTGCTTTTTGGTTACAGCCCTTTTTGCACGCCAACATGCCGTACGATCCAGTGAAGGATTTTTCGCCGCTCATCATGGCAACCAATTCGCCCAATATTTTGGTGGTGAACGCGGCGCTTGCCGTGAACTCGGTCAAGGAATTGATTGCAGTGGCGAAAGCCAAGCCCGGCGAATTGAATTACGGCTCCAGCTCGACCGGTACGCCAACGCATTTGGGCGCGGAATTGTTCAAGTCGATGACGGGCACCAATATTGTGCGGGTGTCGTACAAGGGCAATGGCCCGGCCATCAATGCGCTGCTCAGCGGCGAGGTTCAATTGATGTTTGCAAATGTCGCCGCCGTCACTGTGCATGTGAAATCCGGCCGACTGCGCGCGTTGGCGGTCGCCAGCAGCGCGCCCACCAGCCTGGCGCCGGGTTTGCCGACGTTATCCGCCGCGGGTTTGCCGGGTTATGAGTCATCTTCCACCTATGGCATATTCGGCCCGGCGCGGATGCCTCGCCCCTTGGTCGAGCAGCTCAATCGCGAGATGGTGAATGTGCTGACGCGAGCCGATACAACCGAGCGGCTCTTGCGGGCAGGCATGGAGGCGGTCGCCAGCACGCCCGAGCAGCTCGCAGCGGCCATGCAGTCCGATATGGCAAAGATGGGGAAAGTGATTAAAGACGCCGGTATTCGGGCGGAGTTCTGATGCATTGGGCAAATTTAACCGATCAAAAGGAGTCACGGCATGAGCACAAATAACAACGCACTGGTATTACTCGGTGTCGGCGATGTGGGCCCGATTCATGAGCCGATGGATGCGTACAGCGCCCTCGCGCGTCCGGCGCTGGCGGCGGGTGATATTCGCTTCGGCCAATGCGAACGCGTGTATTCCGAACGCGGCGCGCTGCAAGTGCATTCGGGCGGCGGGCATAGCCGCGTCAAGCCGCATCTCGCGTCGGTGTTTACCGACTGCGGATTCGACGTGGTGTCGGTGGCGAGTAATCACGCCATGGATTGGGGCGAAGACGCGCTGCTCGATACCATCGCGTTGATGGAAAGCAAAGGCATCAAGACCGTCGGGGCCGGGCGCAATCTCGCCGAAGCGCGGCGTCCTGCCATCATCGAGAAGAGCGGCATCCGCGTGGCGTTTCTGGCGTATTGCTCGATACTGAACGAAGGCTATGCCGCCACCTCGCATAAAGCCGGTGTCGCGCCGTTGCGTGCGCATACGTATTACGAATCCATCGATTATCAGGCTGGCGTGCCGCCAAAAGTAGTGACGATTCCGTTCGAAGAAGACCTCGCCGGCATGGAAAGTGACATCGCCGCCGCCAAGAAAAATGCCGACGCGGTGATCGTCTCGTTGCACTGGGGCATCCACTTCGTGCCTCGTCTCGTTGCGCAATATCAACCGACGGCGGCAAAAGCGGCATTTGCCGCCGGCGCGGATTTGATCTTGGGGCACCATGCGCACACACCCAAGGCTATCGGCGTGCACGGCGGCAAGACCTGCTTTTACAGTCTGAGCAATTTCATGATGTCGTCCACCTCGAAAACACCCGCGGCGGCCGTGGCGTTTGAAAAGAAATATGGCGTGAAGCTCGATCCCGCCTATCCGCACCTCGCGTACGGTGAAGACGGCAAACGCAGCCTGATCGCCAAGGCGGTAATCACGAAATCGGGTGTGCAGAAGACATCTTTCCTGCCCGTTCAGATCGACAAACAGTTACGCCCGGAAGTACTCAAACGCGGCGATGCGCGATTTGACGACGCCGTGCGATTCATGAACTGGGCGTCGGAGGATTTCGACCACCGGTTCGTGGTCGAGGGCGATGAGGTGGTGATATCCGGCGCGGTGCCGGCGTAATTGTAGGCGGCGCGCAGGCAGTTCGGGCGGTTTAGCCCGCAGGCGAGAGCACGTGAATCACGCGGCCGGCCAGCATGTCTTTCACCTTGGCGCCATAAGCCGCCATGTGCGGCGCGGCGGCATGGGCTCTAAGCGCCGCGGTGTCACGCCACTTTTCAATGAAGACGAAGGAATCCGCGCCAAACCGGGTTTGAAAGCTGCCAAGTCCCTCGGCGTCGACGGTGAGGCTATATTCGATGCAGCCGTCCTCGGCGAGCACGGCGGGGATGTTGGCGCGGGCGATAGCCAACACGTTTTCACGCTGGCCGGGCTTGGCAGTAATGATGGCGACGACGTGGATCATGGGGATTCTCCTGTGTAGACGTGGCAAACCAGTTTAATGGGATGCCTTGAATTGCAGGGGTGGTGCCGGGAGCCGGAATCGAACCGGCACGCTGTTGCCAGCGCGGGATTTTGAGTCCCGTGCGTCTACCAATTCCGCCATCCCGGCACGGGAAGTCAACTGGAGGCCGCGATTATAGCGCCGTAAATGCCATTACGCGATATCAACATGTCACGCCGCGTATAATCCGCGCGATGTTTCTGGAAGACTTTGATTTTGAGCTGCCGCAGGCGCTGATCGCGCAGTCGCCGGCGGCGGAGCGCAGCGCCAGCCGTTTGCTGATGTTGGACGGCAATACGGGCGCGCTCGCCGATGGCTATTTTCGCCAGTTCGCCGACCACGTGGCGCGCGGTGACGTGCTGGTGTTTAACGACACGCGGGTCATTAAGGCGCGTTTGACCGGCGCAAAGGACAGCGGCGGAAAGATCGAAGTGCTGGTGGAGCGCGTACTGACGAATAACACGGCGCTGACGCAAATTCGCGCCAGCAAATCGCCGCGCGCCGGGAGCTGCTTGATGCTGTCAGGCGGCATTATCGCCACCGTGCTGGGGCGGCAAGGTGAGTTCTTTGAAGTGCGCTTTGAGAATTGCACCGATATTTTTGCGCTGCTGGAGCGTCATGGCAGCGTGCCGCTGCCGCCGTATATTACGCATGCCGCCGATGTGGTTGACGAATCGCGCTATCAGACCGTTTATGCGCGTGCGCCCGGCGCGGTGGCTGCCCCCACGGCGGGCTTGCACTTCGATGCGGCGATGCTCGACGCTCTTACGCATCAGGGTGTGACCCTCGCGCACGTGACCTTGCATGTGGGTGCGGGTACGTTCCAGCCGGTGCGGGTTGCCGATTTGCGTGAGCACCGCATGCACAGCGAGTGGTATGACGTGCCGCAAGCCACCGTTGATGCCATCGTTGCAGCGCGCGCACGCGGTTCAAGGATCATGGCGGTGGGTACGACCAGTCTGCGCGCCTTGGAGGCTGCCGCCGCGGACGGCGAGATCAAGGCGGGAACCGGCGACACGCGCCTGTTCATCACGCCAGGCTACACGTTTAAGGTAGTGGACCGGTTGCTGACCAATTTTCATTTGCCAAAGTCTACCTTGCTGATGCTGGTGTCAGCGTTCGCTGGCGTGGATAACGTGCGCCGCGCTTATGGGCACGCGATAGATCAGCGTTACCGGTTTTTTAGCTATGGCGACGCCATGTTGATCGAAAGAAACAATTTGTAACGTGTTTTTGCGCCGAACACCCACTCTCCGCGCCGGATTCAGGCCGAAAGCGCGGCGGTTCGCCGCAAAACGCGTGAGAATTTACAAACTAATTGCAACTTGCTCATGGGGGTGTGGCTACACTTTGCCGATTGCTTCACGGATGCAAAAAATGGATTCGATCCTAAGAAATCACCTGCCCACAGAGACCGCTCGCGGCGTGGTGCTCCCCCAAACGGCACAACAGGTGGCGCAGCAAGACATGGCGCAATTTTTCATGTTGTGCAGCGAGCCGCTCGCCATCGGCGACTTCAGCGGCCACCTGACACGTGTCAATCCGGCGTTCACCGAGGCGTTGGGGTGGAGCGCGGAGGAGTTTACTGCGTCGCCGTTTCTCAAGTTTGTGCATGCGGATGATCGTGTCGCGACGCTGGCGGTGATGGCGCGTCTGGGGCAGGGCGAAAAACTGACGCACTTCGAAAACCGCATGAAGCATAAATACGGCGAAACGCGCTGGATGTCGTGGAAAGTAACGCCGATGCCTGGTCTCGCGATCAGCTATATCACCGCGCGGGATATCACCGCCGAGCGCACCGCGCAGAACCTGTTGCGCGGCGTTACCGAAGGACTGCCCGGCGCAGTCTATCAACTCGACTGGCCGGTGAAGGGCCTCCCGCGTCTCAATTTCATCAGCCGGGGCATCGAAGCGCTGACGGGGTATGCGCCGGTCGAGCTTGCCGGCGATCCGCACAGGCTTTTCAATCTGGTGGTGGACGTCGATCGCGAGAGATTCTTCGACAGCCTGCGGTTTGCCGCACTCAATCGCTGCGAATGGCATTGCGAATTCCGCGTGCGCACCGTGGAAGGGCGCGAACGCTGGTTGCGCGGCCATGCGGCGCTCAAGCGCGTGGAATACAGCCGTTTGTGGAATGGGCACTTGTTCGATATCACCGATCTGAAGATCGCGGAGAAAACGCTGGCCGAAGCGAAAGCGGCGGCCGAGGGCGCCAACATAGCCAAGAGCGCGTTCCTTGCCACCATGAGTCACGAGATCCGCACGCCGATGAACGCCATCGTCGGCGTGGTTGAATTGCTGGAAGCCACGATCGAAGGCGATGACAACCGCGAGATGCTGGGCGTGGTGCGCACCTCAGGCGAAGCGCTGTTGGCCATCATCGACGATATTCTCGATTACTCGAAAATCGAATCAGGCCGCATGGAGATTATCAAGACCGCAGCCCGCGTGGCGGATATCGCCAACTCGGTAATTGAGTTGTTCGCGGTGAGCGCCCGCGAAAAAGGCCTGGCGCTGGATGTGGAGATGGATAGCGCATCGTCGGCACTGGTCGAGATCGATGTGGTGCGGGTGCGCCAGATTCTGCTCAATCTCATGAGTAACGCCATCAAATTCACCGCGACAGGGGGCGTTACCTTGCGCGCGTGTGTGGTCCCGGCAGACGCGGAACGGCTCAACGTGCGCATTGAGGTAGTAGACACCGGGCCGGGTGTGCCCGCCGACGAGCACGCGCGGCTGTTTGAGCCGTTTGTGCAAGCCAGTAGCACGGCAACGCAGCGCGGCACTGGCACGGGGCTAGGGCTTGCGATCTGCCGCCGTCTGGCCGATCTGATGGGTGGCACCCTGGAAATGAATAGTGCCGTGGGTCAGGGTACGTCCATGGTGTTGAGCTTGTCGCTGCGCCGTGCGGCGGTGGCGCCCGTCGCACGCGTGCGCGCCGTTCAGAATGCCGCGCCGCCGAAAGCGACGCTTGGACATATCCTGATTGTGGAAGACAACGCGGTCAGCCGCATGGTGCTCACGCGACAGGCAGAAGCGCTGGGTTACACCAGCGATCTTGCCGGGAACGGCGAGGAAGCGTTGGTCAAGCTCTCATTGGGTCGCTATGACGCGATTTTGTGCGATTGCCAAATGCCGGTGATGGACGGTTACGAATTTGCGCGGATGTGGCGGCACCGGGAGGCGGGACGTGCGCAGCCGCGCAAGTCCGTGATTGCGTGTACCGCCAGTGCCATGCGCGCGGAGATTGATCGCTGTTTCGACGTGGGTATGGATGATTATGTGCTGAAGCCGGTGACGCTCGACCGCTTGCGTGAAAAGCTCGCGGCCTGGTCTGGCAAGGGCGCTCATGTGGTAGCGCTGCGCGCATAAACGCGGCGCGGCTCGCGTCATTTTCGCGACAAATTTACGACAAAGAGGCGACAACCCCGCGCGCCGACGCGTAGAATCCGCTCCCATGGAATTCACAGCGACTGCCCACTGCGGCTCTGCGCGGCGCGGCGTGCTGCGCACCGCGCATGGCGATATCGACACCCCTGCCTTTATGCCGGTGGGCACCTATGGCACGGTGAAGGCGATGAAACCCACCGAGTTGCGCGAGATCGGCGCGCAAATCGTGCTCGGTAATACCTTTCATCTCTGGCTGCGACCGGGGCTGGAGGTGATCGGCGCGCATGGCGGGCTGCATCGTTTCATGGGCTGGGATGGGCCGATACTCACCGATTCGGGCGGTTTTCAGGTGTTCAGTCTGGGCGCGCTGCGCAAGATCACCGAAGAAGGCGTCAAATTTCAGTCGCCGGTGAATGGGGATGCGTGTTTTTTATCGCCCGAGGAATCGATGCGCATCCAGCGCGTGTTGAATTCGGACATCGTGATGGTGTTTGATGAATGCACGCCGCATCCGGCTACCGAAAGCGAAGCGCACGCGTCGATGGAACTGTCGTTGCGCTGGGCCGCGCGCTCGAAAGCTGCGCATGTGGGCGATGGGGGCAACCCCAATGCACTGTTCGGTATCGTGCAGGGCGGCATGTTCGAGCATCTGCGCGATGCCTCGCTGGCGGAGCTGCAAGGCATCGGCTTTGACGGTTACGCCATCGGCGGATTGTCGGTGGGCGAGCCCAAGGAAGACATGCTGCGCATTCTCAATCACACCGCGCCGCGGTTGCCGGCGGACAAGCCGCGCTATTTGATGGGCGTCGGCACGCCTGCTGATATTGTGAATGCGGTGATGGCGGGCATCGACATGTTCGATTGCGTGTTGCCCACGCGCAATGCGCGCAACGGCTGGCTCTACACCAGCGAAGGCGTGATCCGCTTGCGTAACGCCCAATACCGCAACGATATGCGCGCGCTGGACCCGCAGTGCGGGTGTTACACCTGCACCCACTTCACCCGCGCTTACCTGCATCATCTGCAGAAGATCAACGAAATCCTCGGCGCGCAGTTGAATACGCTGCATAACCTGCACTTTTATCAGCACCTGATGCGCGGGTTGCGCGAGGCGATTGCCGCCGGGACGCTGGCCTCGTTTATCTCCGGACGGCACTGGGATGGCGAGCCGGGAAGTGAAAAAATAGGTTAAAATACAAGGGTTTTCGTGCGTTCGGCCTTGATTCGTACTTGAATTGGCGGGCTGACGCCGCATTCTGGTTACCAGCGATTTTTCCGGGAGAGAGTTACCAATGTTTATCAGTCAGGCGTGGGCCCAAGGCGCAGCATCACCCCAGGGCGGCGGCATCGAAAGCATGCTGCTCATCGTATTGATGTTCGGCGTGTTGTATTTCATGATGATCCGTCCGCAAATGAAGCGCGCCAAGGAACACAAGGCGATGATCGAGGCGCTGCAAAAAGGCGATGAGGTCATCAGCGGCGGCGGCATCCTGGGCCGCGTGTCAAAAATCAATGAAAGCTACGTCACGCTCGAAGTCGCGCAAGGCGTTGAAATGGTACTCCAGCGCTCCGCCGTGCAGGTGGTGCTGCCCAAGGGCACGATCAAGAACATTTAGTGATCCGTAAGGTGTGAGGCGTGAGGCGTAAGCCCGCACGCTCTCTCGCCTCACGCTTTGCTCCTCACCTATTACTCCTCACGCATCACGCTTTCAATGAATCGCTACCCGCTCTGGAAATATCTCCTGATTATCGTCGTGCTCGCGCTCGGGTTTTTGTATACCGTGCCGAATTTTTATGGCGAGTCGCCTGCGGTGCAGGTGTCGCCGTTGAAGCCCACGACCAAAGTCGATACCGCGCTGCTGGGGCGTGTCGAAGACATCCTCGCCAAAGGCGGCGTCAAACCCGATGGCCTGTTGCAGGACGCCGCCAGCGTCAAGGCGCGCTTTGGCACGACTGACACGCAACTCAAAGCGAAAGAGTTGTTGCAGGCGCAGTTGGGCGAAGACTACGTGGTGGCGTTCAACCTGCTGTCGCGCAGCCCGGATTGGCTTACCTCGATCGGCGCGTTGCCGATGTATCTGGGTCTGGATTTGCGCGGCGGCGTGCATTTCCTGTTGCAGGTGGACATGAAGGCTGCGATCAACAAGAAAATCGATTCCACGGTCAACGACATCCGCACCAGTTTGCGGGACAAGCGTATTCAATATTCCGGCGTGTCGCGCGACAAGGATACCGTGGTGGTGCGATTTCGCGACAAGGCGGCGCGCGACAAAGGCGTGGCCGAGATCGACAAGAACATGCCCGATCTCGAACTGAAGTCAGAAGACGACGGCAGCGAGTTCAAGGTTACGGGCAAGCTGAAAGAAGAGGCGATCAAGCGCACACAGGAAAGCGCCCTGCAGCAAAACATACTGACGCTGCGTAACCGCGTGAACGAACTCGGTGTGGCCGAACCGATCATCCAGCAGCAGGGCGCCGACCGTGTAGTGGTGCAGTTGCCTGGCGTGCAGGACACCACGCGCGCGAAAGACATCCTCGGGCGCACGGCCACGCTGGAAATTCGCATGGTTGAAGCGCATGCCGGTGACCCGGCTTCGCGCAATTACGAGCCACAAAAAATCGAGCAGGCGGTCAAAGGCTCGGTGCCTTTCGGCACGGAGTTGCACTACGTGCAGCGTGACGGCGGCAAGGAAGCCTTGCTGCTGAGCAAGCAAGTGGTGCTCACCGGCGAGCGGCTGACCGATGCGTCGCCGGGCTTTGATGGCACCGATCATCGTCCGATCGTCAGCATTACCGTCGATGCGCAGGGGGCGCGCATCATCACGCAAGTGACGCGTGAATCGGTCAAACGCCGCATGGCGATTCTGTTGTTTGATCGCGGCAAGGCCGAGGTGCTGACGGCGCCGGTGATTCAATCCGAACTCGGCGCGCGGTTTCAGATTACCGGTTTCAAAACCACCAACGAGACCAAGGATTTGTCGCTGCTGCTGCGCGCGGGTGCGTTGGCGGCGCCGATGGAAATTATCGAGGAGCGCACGGTGGGCCCGTCGCTCGGCGCGGAAAATATCAAGATCGGATTTCAGTCGATGTGGTACGGCTTCGCCGCCATCGCGGTGTTCATGATCGCCTATTACATGCTGTTCGGCACGTTTTCGATTGTGGCTCTCGCGTGTAACCTATTGTTTTTAATATCATTATTGTCCATGCTGCAAGCGACGCTGACCTTGCCCGGCATCGCCGCGATTGCGCTGGCGTTGGGCATGGCGATTGACGCCAACGTGCTGATCAACGAGCGCATACGCGAGGAATTGCGCAACGGCAACACGCCGCAGGCGGCGATCCACGCGGGGTACGACCGCGCGTGGGGCACCATTTTCGATTCCAACGTCACCACCCTGATCGCGGGTGTCGCGCTGTTTGCCTTCGGCACCGGGCCGGTCAAGGGTTTCGCCGTGGTGCACTGCCTGGGTATATTGACCTCGATGTTCAGCGCCGTGTTGCTGTCGCGCGCGCTGGTGAATCTGTGGTACGGCTCGCGGCGAAAACTCGACGGCGTGTCGATCGGGCAGGTATGGAAACCCACGCAGGACAAGGCTTAGTCAGGACGCGCGAGCGATCTGGCAGCCAAGGAAACTATCATGGAATTTTTCAGAATCAA
>CANIID010000119.1 GCA_947467315.1 Betaproteobacteria bacterium
CATCACCGTGCGAGGCGTAGAGAAAACGCTGCTTACTATCCAGCGCGACAAAGCCGGGATTGGCGATGGTCTCAAACACCTCGATCAACGCCCACGCGCCCGTGGCATCGTCGACGCGATAAACACTGATGCCTTTGCCGCGCGCTTTGCGATGCGCGGTGGTAAAACTGCCAACATACGCGTACATAAAAAGTGTCTCTCCTGCGGTTAGTTTGGAAAATATGCCGGATCGCCAAACTTACACGAATTCGTCCTCCTGAGTTGCGCCACGCCAAACCAAGCCCTGATTTGGTGCGCATGAGCACCTCGATAGTGCCTGCGATTCACATCGGTGCGCGACGGCATACCCCAGCCTCAGTGACACCCCTTGGACATGCGCCGCTTGCCGGCCACAGATTGGTGCAATGGCATGGATATTGCATTGTCGGCAGCGTTGCATTGCAACGTTACCCCGTCATTCAAACTCCATCAAGGATCCAACCATGAACATGAAAAAGTGGATTGCCCGCTGTCTCTCTACGCTGGCGCTGCTAGGCGCCACCGCGGCTCATGCCGCCGAGCCGTTGAAAATTGGTTACAGCGATTGGCCGGGCTGGGTGGCCTGGCAAGTGGCCATCGACAAGGGCTGGTTCAAGGAAGCCGGCATCAATGTGAAATTCGAGTGGTTCGATTACTCCGCGTCGATGGATGCGTTTGCGGCGGGCAAGCTCGATGCGGTCACTATGACCAACGGCGACGCGCTGGTCACCGGCGCAGGTGGCGCCAAGAGCGTGATGATTCTGATTAACGATTACTCCAACGGCAACGATCAGGTCATCGCCAAACCCGCCTTTAAATCCCTGAAGGATTTGAAGGGTAAAAAAATCGCGCTGGAAAAAGGCCTGGTCGAACATCTGCTGCTACTCAACGGGCTGAAGAAAGCCGGCATGAAGGAATCCGATGTCACCATCGTGAATGCCAAAACCAACGAACTGCCGCAGATGCTGGCAACCGCCGACATCGCCGCCGTGGCCGCATGGCAGCCGGTGACGGGCCAGGCGCTGAAAGCCGCACCCGGCGCGCGCGCCATTTACACCTCGGCCGATGAACCGGGACTGATCTATGACACGCTCGCGGTCAAACCGGCCAGCCTCAAGGCACGCCGCGCCGATTGGCAAAAGATCGTGAAAACCTGGGATCGCATCGTCGCCTACATCGAAGACCCGAAAACGCAGCCGGACGCCGTAAAAATCATGGCCGCGCGCGTGGGCATCACACCCTAAGCCTATCTGCCGCTGTTAAAAGGCACCAAGCTGATGAATCTGGCGGCGGGCAGCAAAGCGTTCGTCAAGGGTGTGGGCTTTCAGTCGCTGCACGGCTCCAGCAAGGTGGCGGACGATTTTAACGTCGCCAACGCGGTGTACAAAAAACCGGAAAACATCGATAGCTATATCGATGCTTCGCTGACCAACGCGAAGTAAGCGCTGGACGAGTCAGCACGGAAATGAGCGCGATCTCTCAATGGCTGCCTGGGCGCACAGGACTTTCACCCCGGCAACGCACGCTGCTCGGGATCGGCTCGTTTCTGCTGCCGTTGTTGCTGTGGTGTCTGGTCAGCTATGCGCCGCTTGTCTGGCACCCGAAGGTCAACATCACCGCGCCCGGCGACGTGGATTATTTTCAGGTGGGCATGCTGGTGGACAAAGACGTGTTCCATCAAGAGGCGGCACGCATGCGCGAGACGCGCGCGAACGTACCCGCGGGCGATCCCGCCAATCCGATTTATCTGCCCGCGCCGCACCAGGTGGCGCGCGCGTTTTACACCAGCTTCACCACCCCGCCGCCACAGAAGGATGCGCCGTGGCTGCACGAGAGCCTGTGGCACAGCATCACGATTATTTTTTGGGGCTTTGTGCTGTCGTCGCTGGTGGGCGTGCCGCTGGGCATCCTGTGCGGCGCGCATGCCGGACTCGCGCGGCTGAGCGAGCCGTTTGTTGAATTTTTTCGTTACCTACCGGCGCCGGCGTTTGGTGCACTGGCGGTGGCGGTGCTCGGCATTTACGACGGGCCGAAAATCGCCGTGGTGTTTATCGGCACTTTCTTCCAGCAAGTGCTGGTGATCGCCAATACCGCGCGCAAGCTCGACGCCACCATACTGGAAGCGGCAATGACGCTCGGCACGCGCGGCTTTCGCGTGCTCACCAAAGTGGTACTGCCGGGCATACTGCCGGATTTGTATCGCGACCAGCGCATATTACTTGGCTGGGCATGGACCTACCTGATCGTGGCCGAATTGATCGGCACCAGCACCGGCATCACCTGGTTTATCACGCAGCAGGCGCGCTACCAGCATTTTGATAACGTCTACGCCGCGATCATGATGATCGGCATCATCGGCTTTGGCGTTGATCTGCTACTTCAACGTCTCGGGCGTAAGCTGTTCCCGTGGGACCCGGTGCTGAACAAAGGCTGATATGTCCACCGTGCCCCCCGACAACATCCCCGCCTATCTCGCGCAAAGCGACGCCGTGCGCGAGCGGTTTGACCGCCTCAAGCAACGCGAGGTGATTCTCGACGTGCGCGACCTGTGCCGGCGCTTTCCCTCCGCCCGCGGCGAAACCGAGGCGCTGCGCAATGTCAATTTTCAGGTGCATCGGCGCGAGTTCGTCTGCGTCATCGGCCCTTCCGGCTGCGGCAAATCCACGCTGATCCGCACGCTCGCCGGCCTCGACCGACAGAGCAGCGGCGAGGTGCTGCTCGACGGCAAGCCCATCGCCGGCCCCGGCCAGGATCGCGGCATGGTGTTTCAGGGCTACTCGCTGTTCCCGTGGCTCACGGTGAAAAAGAACGTGATGTTTGGCCCGCAAATGAACGGCGTGGGACACATCAGCGCCGAGCGCGACGCGCTTCTGTGGCTGGAACTGGTGGGCCTCGCCAAATTCGCCGATGCCTACCCGCATCAATTGTCGGGCGGCATGCGCCAGCGCGTGGCCATCGCGCGCGCGCTGGTCAACCAGCCGCGCATCCTGCTGATGGACGAGCCTTTCGGCGCGCTCGACGCGCAGACCCGCGCGCGCATGCAGGCGCATCTGCTCGAAATCTGGCGCAACATCGATATCACGGTGCTGTTCATCACCCACGATCTCGATGAGGCGATTTACCTCGCCGACCGCATACTCGTGCTGAAAGCGCATCCGGGCGAAGTGCAGGAAGTGATCGAAGTGCCCGTGCCGCGTCCGCGCGCGCCGGGCCAGTTTGCCACACCCGCGTTTCTCGCCACCAAGGCCCGGCTGGAGCAACTGATCCACCCGCCCGGCCCGGCCGAAGACGAGCCGGTGATTACGCAGCATTTGATTCGCTTTACCAATGTCGCCGACAACGTTGAATAACGCCTCCCCTGACCCCTATGAATCCTTTTGCTCCCGATAACCCGCCCGCCGCAGCGCCCGTGGACGCGCCCGCACTCTGGCGCGACTTCGCGCCTGATCTGGATGCGAACAAAGTGTTGTTTTCCGACATCGCGCCCGGCGGCGGGCATTGGTCGTATGTGCTGCCGCGCGGCGTCACGCTGCGCCTGACGGCGCTGGAAGACGGCGCCAATATGAGCGTGGTGCTATATGCCGCGCGCGACAACCTCGAACGCTACAACATGCCCGATTCGTTAAAGGCGCAGCACACCGCGCATTACACGCGCGGCCACGTGCTGATGAGCGACATGGGCCGCGCGCTGGCGTCGATCACCGCTGACAGCCTGGGCTGGCACGATCCGTTAGGCCTGCTGCTTGACGCCACGCGGCTGCGCGAAAAATACGGCGAGCGCCCGTACCAGCGCGCGCGCAACGACATGTATCGTTCCGGCGCGGACGGCCTGATGATAGAAATCGGCAAGCACGGTCTCGCCCGGCGCGACCTGATCGCGCCGGTGAATTTTTTTTCCAAGGTCAGTGTCGATGCGCAGGGCCGGTTTGTGTTTGTGCCCTGGCACGCGAAGGCCGGCGACCACGTGGATTTGCGTCTCGACATGGATGTGCTGCTCGCGTACTCGACCGCGCCGCATCCGCTCGACCCCGCGCCGGACTACGCGCCGAAAAAAGTGGGCATCGCCGCATGGCGCTCCGGCCCCGCGCCGCGCGACGACTACTGCCGCGGCTTTCGCCCGGAGAACGCGCGCGCGCTGTTTAATGCCGACATGCAGTATCTGACCTGAGAGGAAGTAAACCGCCATGACCGCCGCCGCCATGCGCCTGCAGGAAAGTGCGCTTAATCCCGCCGCCGCCTCGGTGAACCAAACCGTGCCTGCAGGCGAACCCTGCCTGCTGGCCATCAGCAAAGGACAGACACTGCGCATTGTCGATCTCGAAGGCAATCAGGCCGTCGATGCGCTGTTCTACAACCGCGATGATCCCGCCGAGCACTACAGCGCCACGCAAACGCTGTTGCGCCAGGGCGGCATTTATCTCACCACCGGCACCGTGCTCTACAGTTGCGAAGACCGTCCGATGCTGACCCTCACCGCCGACACCTGTGGCCGGCACGACACGCTGGGCGGCGCCTGCGCCTCCGAGAGCAATCAGGTGCGTTATGCGCTGCAAAAAAAATTCATGCACAGCTGCCGCGATAGTTTTTTGCTGGCGCTGCAACAAGCAGACATCGGCATTGGCAAACGCGATCTCGCGCCCAACATCAATTTTTTCATGAACGTGCCGGTCACGCCAGAAGGCGGGCTGACCTTCGCCGACGGCGTATCCGCGCCGGGAAAATACGTCGAAATGCGCGCCGAGATGAATGTATGGCTGCTGGTGTCCAATTGCCCGCAACTGAATAATCCGTGCAACGCGTACAATCCAACACCCGTGCAGCTTTTGCTGTTTGATTAAAATAGTCAATAAAAACAGATACTTACGTAACAACACCGTTCTAACCCCGGTGCGGGACGGCCCGCACCGGCGCAACACCACTCCCACTCGCTCAGTACGGGACGGCCCGCGAGAGATGCCCCATGTTCAAGAAAATCCTGATCGCCAATCGCGGCGCCATCGCCTGCCGTATTCAACGCACGCTGAAAAAACTCGGCGTTGCCTCCGTCGCGGTGTATTCCGAGGCCGACGCCAATGCGCGGCATGTGATGGAGGCCGACGAAGCGCATCTGCTCGGCCCCGCGCCCGCCGCCGAGAGTTATTTACGCGCCGATAAAATTCTCGACATCGCCCGCGCCAGCGGCGCGCAGGCGATTCATCCCGGCTATGGGTTTTTATCCGAGAACCCGGATTTCGCCGATGCCTGCGACGCGGCGGGTATCGCGTTCATCGGCCCCACCGGCGCGCAGATGCGCGCGTTCGGGTTAAAGCACACCGCGCGCGAACTGGCGCAACACAACGGCGTGCCGCTGTTGCCCGGCTCGGGCCTGCTGACGGATGCCGCCGAGGCCGCGCGCGAGGCGAAGCGCATTGGTTATCCGGTAATGTTGAAAAGCACGGCGGGCGGCGGCGGCATCGGCATGCGTCTCATCGCCAGCGAAGACCAGTTGGCGGAGGCCTATGCCGCGGTGGACCGCCTCGCGCGCGCCAATTTCAAACAGGCCGGCATTTATCTCGAAAAATACGTCGAGCAGGCGCGTCACATCGAGGTGCAATTGTTCGGCGACGGACGGGGTGCCGTGATCGCGCTGGGCGAACGCGATTGCTCGGTGCAGCGGCGCAATCAAAAAGTGATCGAGGAAACCCCGGCGCCAGGACTCACCGCCGCGCAACGTGAGCGGCTGCAAACCATCGCCATCCAGCTTGGCCGCGCCGTGGGTTACCGCTCCGCCGGCACGGTGGAATTTGTCTATGACGCAGCCAGCGGCGAATTTTATTTTCTGGAAGTAAACACGCGCTTGCAGGTGGAGCACGGCGTCACCGAAGCGGTCACCGGCGTAGATCTGGTGGAGTGGATGGTGCGCCTTGCGGCGGGTGATCTGCCGCCGCTCGATACACTGGCGGTGCGGCCCAAGGGCGCTGCGATACAGGCGCGGCTCTATGCCGAAGACCCGAACAAGGATTTTCAGCCTTCGCCGGGGCTGCTGACCGCAGTGCATTTCCCGCCGAACATCCGTGTCGATGGCTGGGTGCAAAGCGGCAGCGTGGTGCCGCCCAATTATGATCCGATGCTGGCGAAGCTGATTGCGTATGGCGACACGCGCGAGGCCGCGCGCACCGCGTTGATCGCCGCGCTCAACGCCAGCGAACTCGCCGGCATCGAAACCAACCGCGCCTATCTGGCGCAGGTGCTGGCCGTGCCGGACTTTATCGCCGGGCGGCAAACCACGCGTCTGCTCGATCGCTTTGACTACCGCCCGGCCACCATCGACGTGATCGCGCCGGGCGTGCAATCCACCGTGCAGGATTGGCCGGGACGCGAGGGCTATTGGGACGTGGGCGTGCCACCGTCGGGGCCGATGGATGCGCTGTCGATGCGGCTGGCCAATCGCTTGGCCGGCAACCCCGAAGGCACGGCCGCGCTGGAATTCACTGTCGCCGGACCGACGCTCAAGTTCAACTGCGACTGTGTGATCGCGCTCACCGGCGCCGCGATGCAGGCCACGCTCGACGGCGCGGCGCTCGCGCCGTGGCAGGCGCATCGCATCGCCGCGGGCGGCGTGCTGCGCCTCCGCGCGATTGAGGGCGCGGGCCTGCGCGCTTATCTCGCCGTGCGTGGCGGCATCCACGTGCCCGATTATCTCGGCTCGAAATCCACCTTCACGCTCGGCCAGTTTGGCGGGCACGGCGGGCGGGCGCTGCGCTCGGGCGATGTGCTGCCGGTAACGCCCGCGGACGCCACGCCATTCAACAGCGAAGCGCTCAACCCCGCGCTGCGCACACCGCTGACCCGCGATTGGGAAATCGGCGTGCTCTATGGCCCGCACGGCGCGCCGGATTTTTTCACCGACGAAGGCATCGCCGCGTTTTTTGCCACCCCATGGGAGGTGCATTACAACTCGTCGCGCACCGGCGTGCGCCTGATCGGCCCCGCGCCGCAATGGGCGCGCAGCGACGGCGGCGAGGCAGGCCTGCATCCGTCCAATATTCACGACAACGCCTACGCCATCGGCGCCATAGATTTCACCGGCGACATGCCGGTGATCCTCGGCCCGGACGGCCCCAGCCTCGGCGGCTTCGTGTGCCCGGCCACCATCGTGCAAGCGGAGTTGTGGAAAACCGGCCAGCTCAAACCCGGCGACCGCTTGCGCTTCAAGCGCCTGACGCGTGAGCAGGCTAACCAACTGCGAGCGCAGCAGGATGCGGCCATCGCCGCGTTGGATGTTCCCGCCGACGTAACGCTGGCAACGCTGCCCGCAACACACGCCGCGCTTACCTCGCCCGTGGTGCGGCATATCGTAGCGGAAGGTGAACTGCCCGACCTCGCGATACGCCAGGCGGGTGACGCCTATCTGCTGATTGAGATGGGGCCGCCGGTGCTGGACCTCGAACTGCGCCTGCGCATCCAGGCGCTGCTGCAAGCCCTGCGCGCCGAAGCCGATGCCGGGCGCCTGCCGGGCGTGATCGACATGACGCCGGGCATCCGCTCGCTGCAACTGCATTTTGATCCGCGCCGCGCCGATCAGAACGCGCTGATCGACACCGTGGCGCGGATCGAAAAAAACCTGCCGCCGCTCGATGACATGGAAGTCGAATCCCGCATCGTGCATCTGCCGCTGTCGTGGGACGACCCTGCCACCCAACTTGCGATTGAAAAATACATGCAGTCGGTGCGCCCCGACGCGCCGTGGTGCCCCAGCAATATCGAGTTCATCCGCCGCATCAATGGTCTCGCGTCCATTGAAGAGGTCTACCGCATCGTGTTCGACGCGAGTTATCTGGTGATGGGCTTGGGCGATGTGTATCTCGGTGCGCCGGTGGCGACCCCGCTCGATCCGCGGCATCGCCTGGTCACCACCAAGTACAACCCCGCGCGCACCTGGACGCCGGATAACGCGGTGGGCATCGGCGGCGCGTACTTGTGCGTGTACGGCATGGAAGGCCCCGGCGGCTATCAGTTCGTCGGGCGCACCGTGCAGATGTGGAACCGCCACCGCGTCACCGCCGACTTTACCCAACCGTGGCTGCTGCGGTTTTTCGATCAGGTGCGCTTTTATCCGGTGACCGAAGCGGAACTGCTGCGACTGCGCGAGGCATTCATCGCCGGCAAATTCAAACTGAAGATTGAGCCGGCGCGTTTCCGGCTGCGCGATTACCGCGCGTTTCTGCACGACAACGATGCCGCCATCAACGCCTTCAAGACGCGGCAGCAGACCGCGTTCGAAGCCGAGCGCGGACGCTGGCGCGACGCCGGACAGGATGAAGTCACGACCGATGCGCCAGCCGCTGCCGCGCCAGAGACCGATCTGCAACTGCCCGCGCGTGGGCTGGCAGTGACCTCGCACGTCACCGGCAGCGTGTGGAAAGTGGAAGTGAAAACTGGGCAGCACGTCAAAGCCGGCCAGACGCTGATGATTGTCGAGTCGATGAAAATGGAAATCGCCGTGACCGCCCCATGCAGCGGCGTTGTCCATCGCATACTGTGCAAAGAGGGCGACGCGGTTGCCCCTGGACAAAATCTGCTGGTGATTATCGAGGATGCACCATGAAACCAGACACACTCAGCCTCGACATTGCCAGCCTTGGCGCCGCCTACGCCGCCGGCACGACGACACCCGCCGATGTCATCGAAGAAATACTGCGCCGCACCGCCGACGACCCGTACAACGCGTGGATCACGCGGCTGCCCGCCGCGCAGGTGCGCGAGTACGCCCGCGCGCTGAACGGGCGCGACCGGGCGAGCCTGCCGCTGTATGGCATGCCGTTTGCGATCAAGGACAACATTGATCTCGCGGGCGTGCCCACCACCGCGGGCTGCCGCGAATACGCCTATACGCCCGCGCACAGCGCCTTTGTCGTGCAGCGGCTGATCGACGCCGGCGCGATCCCGATCGGCAAAACCAATCTCGATCAATTCGCCACCGGTCTTAACGGCACGCGCTCGCCGTGGGGCGCGTGCCGCAATGCCTTCAACCCGGCGTTCATTTCCGGCGGTTCTAGTTCAGGCTCGGCGGTGGCGGTCGCGAAAGGCTACGTGAGCTTTGCGCTCGGCACCGACACCGCCGGCTCGGGACGCGTGCCGGCGGCGTTGAATAATCTGGTGGGACATAAGCCAACGCTGGGCTGGCTGTCGGCCAGCGGCGTGGTGCCCGCCTGCCGTTCGCTCGACACGGTGTCGATCTTTGCGCTGACCGCCGAGGATGCGGAGACCGTCACCACCGTGGCGGCGGCGTTCGATGCCGCCGATGCCTATGCGCGCGCGGTGGCCGGCCACGGTTTTGATTTTGGCAGCGCGGCAAGTTTTCGCGTGGGCGTGCCGCGCGCAGACCAGCTCGCGTTTTTCGGCAATGCCGAAGGACAGCGCCTGTATGAGGCATCACTGCAACGCATCCAGGCGCTTGGCGGTGTTGCGGTTGAACTCGATCTGCAACCGTTTCTCGACACCGCTCGGCTGCTCTACGAAGGCCCGTGGGTGGCCGAACGCTACGCCGCGATCCGTGAGTTTTTCGACGCCCATCCCGAGGCACCTCTGCCGGTGATCCGCGACATCATCGGCGGCGCAAAAAAATGGCAGGCCGCCGACGCCTACGCCTATGGCTACCAATTGAAAGCCGCCAAGCGCCGTTGCGACGCGGTATGGCAACACGTCGATTGCGTGGTGACGCCGACCGCAGGCACCGCTTATACGATAGCAGCCATGCAGTCCGATCCGATACGTTTGAATTCGCAGCTCGGGTATTACACCAACTTCATGAACCTGCTCGACTACGCCGCCACCGCAGTGCCCGCGGGTTTTCAGGCAGACGGTTTGCCTTTTGGCGTGACGGTGTTCGCGCCCGCGCATCAGGACGGCCCGCTGTTGCGGCTGGCCGCGCGGCTGCAACGCGCGCTGGGTTCAACATTGGGGGCAACCGCGCTGCCGCTGCCCGCACCCGCCGTCACGCCGCGCCTGCCCTCGGGACAAGTACGCGTGGCGGTATGCGGCGCACATCTCGCGGGCCTGCCGCTCAACGGCCAGCTCACCTCGCGCGGGGCGCGTCTGATCGCCGTCGCGTCGTCGGCGCCGGAGTACAAACTCTATGCACTGCCCGGCGGCCCGCCGCACAAGCCCGGCATGGTGCGCGCCGCCCCCGGCACAGGCGGCGGCGCAGTGGAACTCGAAGTATGGGAACTCCCGGCCAGCGAATTCGGTTCGTTCGTCGCCGGCATCCCCGCGCCGCTGGGCATCGGCACAGTGAAGCAGGCGGACGGCTCGGCGGTGCAGGGCTTTGTGTGCGAGGCTGCCGCTGTCGCTGGCGCGCAGGACATTACTGCGTTTGGTGGTTGGCGCGCGTATCTGGCGCGGGGTTGAGCACACGGCGGTTCCGGCGCTTTCTCCGCGAGCGCGACATTGCTGCATGCGCGGATCGGGTATGATTGAACCAGCCCTCGCGTCTCACGCATCACGCCTGACTGCCTTGACCCAATTCTTATCACGTTCATTTCTCTGCCTCGCGGGCATGCTGTGCGTGAGCAGCAACGCCGCGCAGGCACAGCCCGCCTACCCCTCGCGTCCGGTGCGCGTCCTCGTCGGCTTTCCGCCCGGCAGCGGCACCGACATGATCGCGCGCTTCGCCAGCAACAAACTCACCGAGCGTCTGGGCCAGCAAGTGGTGGTGGATAACCGGCCCGGCGCCAATGGCATCATCGCCGCTGAACTCGTCTCCAAGTCCGCGCCCGACGGGCACACCCTGCTCGCGATGTCGATCTCGCACACCATGAACGCCGCGGTCTACAAACTGCCTTTCGATGCGGTGAAATCGTTTTCGCCCATCACGCAGCTCGGCGCCGGGCCGCTGGTGCTGGTGGCGAATGCCGCTTTTCCCGCGAGTAATGTGAAGGGGCTGATCGATCTTGCGCATGCAAAACCGAATACGATTACCTACGCCATCTCCGGCACCGGCGGCATCAATCATTTCGCCGGCGGCTTGTTTTCGCGCATCACCGGCGTGCAGTTGATTAATGTGCCGTACAAAGGCGGTGCGCAGGCGCTCACCGATTTGATCGGCGGGCAAGTGCAAATCATGTTCGGCACGGCGGCGATCACGCTCGCGCACATACGGTCGGGCCGCATGAAGCCGCTGGGCGTGAGCACGTCCCGGCGCTCGTCATTGCTGCCGGATTTGCCCACGCTGACCGAGTCAGGCGCGCCCGGCTATGAAATGAACACGTGGTGGGGCGTGCTGGGGCCGGCAGGAATGCCGTCCGACGTGGTGTCGCGATTGAATCGCGAGATCGCTGCCCTGCTCGGTCAGGCCGATTCCGTCAAACGACTCGAAGCCGAAGGCGCGGCGCCGGCGCCGATGCCCAGCGCTGAATTCAATCGCATGCTGACCACTGAAATCGAAAAATGGACACGCGTGGCGCGCGATGCCCACATCAAGGCTGAATAGCGCAGGCCGATTACTTATGACGCTGCAGCGTCGATCACGAATGGCCCGCCTATGGAATCGAATATGCGCCAGGTGAATACCTCGCCCTGCGCCAGTATTTGCGTCAATTCTTCCGCGGACACCGGCTTGCTGAAAAAATAGCCTTGCATGATGTAGCAGCCCTGCTTCGCCAGCAGGCGTGCCTGCTCAACGGTCTCCACGCCCTCGGCGACCACATCGAGATTCAGGCTGCGCGCGAGCGAGGCAATGGCGTTGATAATCGCCGCATCGTCACTGTTCACCACAAGGTCGTTGACAAACGAGCGGTCTATCTTGAGTTGATCGATCGGAAACCGCCGCAGATAACTCAACGACGAATAACCGGTGCCGAAGTCGTCGATGGACAACTTGACGCCCAGTTCACGCAGTTGCTTGAGCGTGGCCATGGTGGCATCGGCATCGCGCATCAAAATGCTTTCGGTGGCTTCGATACACAGGTCAGCAGGAAGCACGTCGTGACGGCGCAAGGCGGAGGCCACGCGCTCGACCAGATCAGGCTGGCGGAAACTCGGGCTGGCGAGGTTGATGGCTATCGGCGCCACCGGCAATCCCGCATCCCGCCAGGCCTTGGTCTGGCGACAGGCTTCTTCGAGTACCCATGCGCCGAAATCGACGATCAGGCCAATTTCCTCGGCAACCGGAATGAATGTCACCGGCGGCACCATGCCCAACTCCGGATGCCGCCAGCGCATCAGCGCTTCAAGACCGGCGATGCTGCCGTCACGGGCGTCGATCTTGATCTGGTAATGCAGACTAAGCTGGTCGCCCTCCATCGCGCGCCGCAGTTCGTTTTCCAGTCGCAGCCGTTCGACCGCGGCGCTGTTCATTTCGCCGGCGAAAAACTGATACGCATTGCGGCCCAGATCCTTGGCCTGATACATCGCTACGTCGGCATTCTTCAGCAACATTTCTGCCTGCTCGCCATCCTCCGGATATACCGCGATGCCGATGCTGGTGGTCACCACCACCTCCTGCCCGCTCAGCATGAACGGGCGCGACACTTCGGAAATGATACGGCGCGCCACGCGCGCGGCGTCCTGCGGGTCGCGCAGCGTATCCAGTGTGACGGTGAATTCGTCGCCTGCGAGCCGAGCCACAGAACCTTCGGGCAACATCGAATCGCCGTCGCGTCCCACCTGATCCGTGGTGCGCACACAACGGTTCAAGCGCGCCGCCACCTCCCGCAACAGCATGTCGCCAGTGGCGTGGCCCAGGGTATCGTTGATGCGCTTGAAGCGGTCCAGATCGATGAACATGATGGCGATGTGATCGCCGTTACGATGCGCGCGCGCCACCGCCTGTGTCAGTTGTTGATGAAAAAGCTGCCGGTTGGGCAAGCCGGTCAGTGCATCGTACATCGCCAGGTAGTGCATTTTCTCCTCGGCATCCCGTTGCTCCGTGATGTCGTGAATCATGCCGTGCAGGCGCACCACCTTGCCTTCGGCGTTCGCCGTCGATGATATCTCCCCGTGCATGATTCGGTACAAACCGTCGGGGGTGGTGATGTGACTGTCCGCCGAAAACGATCCCGGTGCCGCGATCACCGCGCGCAACTGCTCGCGCAATGCTTCCAGTTCGCGCACATCCACCAGCACCTCAAAGCTCTTCCAGATAGGCGTGCATGCGCCTGGCGCATAACCCAGCAGACGATACATTTCGTCCGACCAATAGGTGATTTGTCTGGGAATATCCCAATACCAGTTCCCCATTTGCGCGAGGTGCTGCGCTTCCGCAAGACTGGATTCGCTTTCCTTGAGTTGACGCAATTTGTCTTCGAGTTCGTGCGTGCGTTCTTCAACGCGCGACTCCAGCTCGTGCTGTTGATGAAGCAATTTTTCGCGGGACTCCCTAAGTCCAGAACGCATCTGATCGAGCGATGCGATCAGTCCGTCAATATCGCCGCCGGTATCGAGGTGCGGGTTACCGTCGAGATCACCACCGGCGATGGTGTGCGCCGCCGAGACGGCCCGCTGCAACGGGTTGGTTAGGCCACGGATCATGCGCACAATAAATATCAGGGCCAGCAGACACGATACCAACCCGGCAATAGCGACGTAGTAGATCTGCCGGCGCGCCGATTCCAGGGTCTCGCGCTCGAGTGCGTCTTCATCGGCCTGCGCGGCCTTCGCCAGAGCCGTAAGCGCTACGCCGGCCTCATTCACGCGAGCACGATGAGGTGTAATCCGTGCAGTCTCGGCGTTCGCTGGTATCGCGGATTGCAGATGCCGCAATTTCTCGCGCGCGGCAATAATTTCTGGCTGCGACCGCAACGATTGCAGGCTGCCGAGGTTT
Source organism: Betaproteobacteria bacterium (assembly GCA_947467315.1). Lineage (GTDB taxonomy): Bacteria > Pseudomonadota > Gammaproteobacteria > Burkholderiales > SG8-41 > UBA5216. Next base: position 13,820 of record CANIID010000119.1, read on the forward strand.
TCGTGCGCCGCATTGAGCGCCTCGCTCGCATTACGTGCAAGGCTGCCGCTGCCTACCGCGTCGACAATGCCATCAACAAACCGCCTGTACTCGCTTTCGGCCCGGCTCGCAAGATTGGCGCGCTGCGACATCAAGTCTGTCGCTTGCGCCCGCCGGAAGTCGGTCACCACTTGATAGATCAACACCCCCAGCAATGGCAGCAGAATGGCGGCAAATTGCAGGATGATCTGGCGCTTGAGCGAACGGGCTTGGATCATGAAAACACACGATGACAAAAGGGGATGCGCGCCAGACTCGTGATCGGGATTTTTTATTATAACCCGCTTGGGATAAATTGGGCTCCATTCAATCCTGTCAAGACGTAACACCCGTGCCGCACATTGCATCGCGCGGGGCGCAGAAGGGCCGTGTACTGGACTATGATCGTAGGGGCAGCAGTTGGCGATAGCGTAAAGCGTACGGCGCGAGCGAAAATGCCCAATGTCGGGTAACCACGGGATCAACGCCATGTTCAAACTGCAAGTGCAGGACGACGACAACGATGCGCGCGTTTGGCACGACGTCAAAAGCGCCGAAGGAAAATTGCTCACATTCGAGAGAGAAGCGGATGCGCGCACCCAACTTGAAGCGCTGTTTCCGGTGCTGGTAAAAATGGAGCGCTACGCCGGCCCCAAGCGCACGCGCGTGCTCCACATCATCGGCGACGAAGACGACTGGCCGGCGAAAAAATAGCTTAATCCACTCGCAATCCGGCTGCCGTCACCACGCGCGCGGTTTTGTCGTGCTCGCGCTTTAAATATGCGGCGAATTCTTCGGGACTGTTGCCCGCCGGATCAGCACCCTGCGCTTCAAACTGGCCGGCGGTTTCGGGCGCGCGCAACGCCTTCAACAGCACGTCATTCAGGCGCTGCACGATGGGCCTCGGCGTTTTCGCCGGCGCAAGCAGCCCGAACCACGCATAAAACTCATAGCCCGGCACACCGGCTTCGCTGATGGTGGGCACGTCCGGCAGTTGCGCGATACGCTTGGTGTGCGACACGCCCAGCGCGCGCAACCGCCCCGCTTTCACATGCGGCGACAACTGTGGGATCGAACCGAAAATCACCGGCACATGCCCGCCCAGCACATCGACGATGCTTTGTGGCGCGCCCTTGTACGGCACGTGCCGCAGATTGATGCCCGCCATGTTCTTGAGCATTTCGCTCGCCAGATGATTCGGCGCGCCGTTGCCCGCCGACGCATAGTTTATTTTTCCCGGCTCGGCCTTTGCCGCAGCAATCAGTTCCCTGATGGTTTTGTACGGCACGTTCGGATGTGTCACCAGCACGTAGGTGCTGGCGGAGATCAGGCTCACCGCCGCAAAATCGCGCAGCGTGTCGTACGGCACATTCTTTTGCAGATGCGGCAGGATGACGATCGGCCCCTGGCTGCACATCAGCAGGGTATAGCCGTCGGGCGCGGCACGGGCCACCAGCTCAGTACCGATCATGCCACCGGCGCCGCCGCGATTATCGACCACCATCTGCTGGCCAAGTTGGCTGGACATCGAAGGCGTCAACATGCGCGCGAGCACGTCCGCGGTACCGCTGGCGGGCACGGGCACGAGGATGCGTACCGGCTTGGTGGGGTAGCTTTGTGC
>CANIID010000120.1 GCA_947467315.1 Betaproteobacteria bacterium
CTGGTGGTTTGGCAAATGAAAAAAGACACCATGCCGCTGGTCGATCAGCATGGCAAGGAAGCGCTCAATTTTCAGATTACCGTGGCCATTGCAGCGATCATCTCCATGGTCTTGATGCTGGTGATCATCGGCGTTTTCCTGCTGATGATCGTTGCACTCGGCGGACTGGTGATGACCATCCTTGCAGGCATCAAGGTCGCGAATGGCGAATTGAATTACAAGTATCCATTCGCGCTGCGGCTGATCAAGTAGCCGCTACAGCGGGCGGCGGCTACTGTAGTGTAAACATCATGCGCGGCACGCAGGGTGCCGCGACCCCATGCGCGCTAATTCGCGCGGATGCCCGCGTCGCGCACCAGCTTGCCCCACTTCACCGTTTCGGTTTGCAGGTACGCCGCAAACGCTTCGGGAGTGCTGCCTATCGGATCCAGCCCCATCGTCATCAGGCGCTCTTTCGCGGCGGGGTCCAGGGTCATCTTGACGATTTCCGCATTCAATCGGGTAACAATCTCTTTCTGCGTGCCCGCAGGCGCGAGCAAGCCATACCATTGGTCCAGCGCAAATCCGGGCACGCCCGATTCGGCAATCGTGGGCAGCTGCGGCGCGGACGGCGAGCGCTTTGCACCGGTGATCGCCAGCGCGCGCAGCCGGCCCGCGCGCACATGCGGCATGGTCGATATCGCGCTGGCCGCGGAGCCCGAAACCCGCCCCGCCACCAGATCGAGAATGCTCGGCGCCGTGCCCTTGTACGGCACATGCACCAGTTGCAGCCCGGCCATGCGATTCAACATTTCCACCGTCAGGTGTTGGCCGCTGCCGTTGCCCGACGATGAAAACAAAAGTTCGTTCGGCTTCGCCTTGGCAAACGCCAGCAACTCTTTTACGGTTTTCACCGGCAGCGACGGATGCACCGACAACACACTGGCCGATTGCACGAATAGCGATATTGGCGAAAAGTCCTTGATGTTGTCGTAGCTCAATTTGTACATCGCCGGCGTGATGGTATGGCCCATCGACGTCATCAGCAGCGTATGGCCATCGGGCGCCGCGCGCGCGACGATTTCGGTTGCAATGGTACCACCAGCGCCGGGCCGGTTTTCCGCCACCACCTGCTGGCCCCACGCTTCGGTATATTTTTGTCCGAGCATGCGCGCGGAAGTATCCACGCCGCCGCCCGCAGCCAGCGCCACCACGATGCGTATCGGCTTTACCGGATACGGCGCCTGCGCCCAAACCCCGCCTGCAGTGCCGAGGCTCATCGCGCCTATATAAACTAAGTATATGTTTTTATTAATATTTTTCATTCTCTAATCCTCAATCTGAATCAAGACGCCAACGCTGCCGTACACGCATCATACCCATACACCCACGCCGGGTCTGTTTCGCCTTTTAGCCAAGTATTTTTGCTCGACTGCATTTGTATCTGCGAGGTGCGCGGCTTGCGCGTGTCCTCATAACGCTTTAACGCAGCGGCGATGCCGTCGTTGTCGATGTCTTCCAGGCAGCGGCTCAATACCATCGCATCTTCCAGCGCGGACGCCGCGCCCTGCGCCATGTACGGCGTCATCGGGTGACACGCGTCACCGAGCAACACCACACGCCCGCCGTCCAGACGCCAGCGTGGCAGCGGCTCGCGCTCGAACAATGCCCACTTGTGAACCTCCGATGCGGCATTCAGCACCGCCTGCACCTCCGGATGAAAGCCGGCGAAGCTCGCGCGCAATTCATCCAGATCACCTTTGGCCGACCACGATTCCGCCGTGCGCCACTCGGCCTTTTCCGGCTGACTGGTGACAAAATAAATTTCATCGCGCTCGGATGTCACCGGATAAATCACCATGTGCCGGTCCGCGCCCCACCACTTGGTGCGCACCGTCGGCACATGCACGCCTTTCATGCGCTCTGCCTTAAAGGTGGTGCGGTAGGCTACCTTGCCGGTGAAATGCGCATGCTCCGGGCCCAGCAATAGTTCGCGCACCAGCGAATGCACGCCGTCGGCGGCAATCACCGCATCGGCGGTTTCGTACGAACCATCGGCGAAGGCCAGCCTGACCTTGTTATCGTGCTGCTCAAAGCCGGTCAACTTGCGATTCAATTGCACCAGGCTCTCGGGCACCACTGACGCAATCGCCTCATGCAAATCCGCACGATGCAGAAAAAAATACGGCGCGCCGAATTTCGCCTCGACATCATCGCCCAGCGGCAGATCGCTGGTGATCTCGCCACTGTCCCACACGCGGCTTAACGCGCGTTCGGAGCGAAACGCAGTGCGGCGCAAAAAGTCTTCGACGCCCAGCGCGCGCAGCACCTTCACCGCGTTGGGCGCCATCTGGATGCCCGCGCCCACGCGCGCAAACGCCGGCGCTTGTTCATACACACGCACAGCGTGCCCCTGGCGCAGCAGTAAGGCCGCCGCCGCGAGGCCGCCGATGCCTGCGCCGATGATGGCTATGGAAAGCGACTTCATCTGAATTTCAAATCGCTCAACACCGTCATACCGGCGCGGGCGGGTATCCATACGGTTTCACAAGCGGCAAATGGGCTATGGGTTCCCGCCTGCGCGGGAACGACGTGGAGGGTGTTTTTCACTTTCGTTTTTTCCTTACCTTGTCTTCCTGACCCGGCCTAATCAAACCGTATCTTCGCGCCCTCAATCACCTTGCGCCACTTGGGAATTTCCGCGCGGATGTGCGCCGAAAACACTTCCGGCGTGGTGCCGATCAGATTCACGGTGGAGAGCCGTTCGCGCAATGCAGGTTGCGCCAGCGCCTTCACCATCTCCTGCGACAAGCGGTTGACGATGGGCGCCGGCGTCGCGGCGGGCGCCAGCATGCCGAACCAGATGGTTGATTCATAACCCGGCACGCCGGCTTCCTCCATGGTCGGCAACTCGGGTGCCACCGGCGAACGGCGCGCACTGCTCACCGCCAGCGCGCGCACCTTGCCGTCTTTGGCGTAATTGATCGCCGCGCCCTCGAACATCATGTCCACGTGGCCGCCCACCACATCAATCATCGCCGGCCCCGCGCCCTTGTACGGCACGTGCACGATGTCGCCGCCGGTCAAATATTTGAACAGCTCGCCCGCCAGATGGTTCGACGACCCCGGCCCGCCGGACGCAAACGTCAGCTTGCCCGGTCGCGCTTTCATCAGCGCGATCAGTTCTTTGACCGAACGCGCCGGCACCACCGGGTTCACCACCAGATATAGCGGTGTAGAAAAACACAGCGACACCGGCGCAAAATCGCGCAGCGGATCGTACGGCAGATTCTTTTGTGCGCTGACATTGATCGCGAGGCTGGTCACGCTGCCGAAAAACAGCGTGTATCCATCCGGCGCGGACTTCGCCGCCACCTGCGCACCGATCATCTGGCTCGCGCCGGGACGATTTTCGATAACAAAAGGCTGGCCCATTTGTTCGTGCAGGCTCGCACCCAACGCGCGCGGCAGGATGTCGCCGAGTCCGCCGGCGGAATACGGCGAGATGATGCGCACGGGCTTGGCGGGATAGGCCTGTCCTGAGCCCGTCGAAGCGGTCTGCGCGTATGGGGCTGATACACCGCTCAGCATCACCACCGAGCAGATCAATACCCACCGCAGAGATATCTTCATAACTATATGTTTATAAACACTTTTTATTGTGGCGTTAATTTTGCTGCCGCCACCACCTTGCGCCACTTGGCGATATCGCGGCGAATAAATTCGGCGTACTGCTCCGGCGTATTGGCGAGCGCTTCCAGTCCCAGGCCTGCGTAACGTTCTTTCATGTCGGCCATCTGCGCAGCCTTCGCCACGGCGGCACTCAGCTTCGATACGATATCGCGTGGCGTCGCCGCCGGCGCCGCAAGTCCATAGTTGGCATCCACCGTGAAATCCGCATAGCCGAGTTCGATAAACGTCGGCACCTCCGGCAGACCGCGCGCACGTTTTGCGCTCGCCGTGCCCAACGCGCGCAACTTGCCGCCTTTCACCATCGGAATCGCCGGCGGCACGGAAATAAACATCACATCCACGTGGCCGCCGATGACATCCGCCATCGCCAGCGACGCGCCCTTGTACGGCACGTGCAGCATGTCTATGCCGGCGGCCAGCTTGAGCATCTCGCCCGCCAGATGCAGCGACCCGCCATTGCCGGACGAGCCGTACGTCAACACGTTCCTGCGCGCCTTGGCCACGGCGATAAATTCTTTCACCGTGCGCGCCGGCACCACCGGATTCACCATGAAGGCGAAATCGCTGTTCGCGGTGAGGCTGATCGGCGCGAAATCCCGCTGCGTATCGAACGGCAGCTTCGCGTGCGTTACCGGGTTCATGGTGAACGCCGACGTCGTGGCCAGCAGCGTGTAACCATCTGGCGCCGATTTCGCGACGAGTTCGCTGGCAATCACCATGTTGGCGCCGGGGCGGTAATCCACCACCACCGGCTGGCCGAGTATCTCATGCAGCTTCTGCGCCACCGGCCGCACCACCAGATCCGCCGGGCCGCCCGGCGCAAAACCGACGATCACGCGCAGCGGTTTCAAGGGAAATTCCTGCGCCCATGCGCTTGCGCAAAGCGCCACCCATACGGTGATTACTTTTCCGTAAAACATCTTGCGTCCTGTGTGTGGAATGAATTGAAAACGTTTTTTGCCCGCGCACATCGTGCGGGGCCAGCAAAATTTAGTATAGCATCGCACCGTGGGTTTTCAGGAGAACCAAATGATCCATGTGAACCACGGTCGACATTGGATACACCGCTGCGCAGCCATTGCCACCGTTACCGTGGCATCAACGGCGTGTGCACAGAGTTTCCCGCAACGCCCGGTGCGCCTCATCGTGCCCTTCGCCCCCGGCGGCACCACGGACATCGTGGCGCGCAGTGTCGCACAGCGGCTGTCGGGTCTGTGGGGACAGCAGGTGGTGGCCGATAACCGGCCCGGCGGCGGCACCCTGCTCGGCGCGGAAATTGTCGCCAACGCCGCGCCCGACGGGCACACGCTGTTGATGGTCGGCACCTCGACCGTCATCAACACCGGCACCTCCTTCGCGCCACCGAACAATCGCATCGATGTGGAACGCGATTTTTCGCTCATCACCCTGTGCGCGACCGGCGCCAACGTGTTGTCGGTGCGATCCACCGCGCTGCACCGAAACCTGAAGGAACTGATCGCGGCGGCCAAGGCCAAACCCGCGAGCCTCACCTACGGCACATCCGGCGTCGGCAGCTCCAATCATTTTTCCGGCGAACTGCTGATGCTGATGGCGGGCATCCAGCTCGTGCATGTGCCGTACAAAGGCAACTCCCCCGCGCTCACCGACGCGGTGGGCGGACAAATCGACATGGTGTTCGCCGGCGCGGCGGCGGTGCAAACCTTCGTCAAAGCGGGCCGGCTGCGCGCGCTGGCGATAGGCAGCAAGCAGCGCTTCGTACTGCTGCCGGAGGTGCCGACGTTCGACGAGGCCGGATTGCCGGGTTACGAAATGCCGAATTTTTTCGGCTTCGGCGCACCCGCGGGCACGCCGCGCCATGTGGTGACCAAAATAAACCGCGACACCGAGACGCTGCTCAAACAGCCTGAAATCATTCAACAGCTATTGAACGACGGCCTCACCGCGCGCGGCGGCACGCCGGAGGATTTCGCGCAGTTCATTCGCGAACGCAAAATGCAATTGGTGCAGCTGATCAAGGCGGCGAATATACGACCGTAGTGCCAGCCAGAATTTAGCGAAACCCAAACAGTCGCTGCGGGTTATCGCAAAGCACCTTGCGATAGTCACCAGCATCCGGCAGCCAGCGCTTCACGCACGCCAGCATGGGGCCGTAATCCACGCGCGCGTCGTGGCGCACGAATGGCCAGTCAGAACCCCATACGCAATTATCAATCGTGAATGCTTTGATAAGCTCCGCCACCGCCGCGTCGGTATCGGTGTAGCTCTGAGCCTGCTGTGAGTAACGAAACGGCCCGGAAAGTTTTATTACGGCATTGCCGCTGCGCCCTAATTGCAGCAAGGTTTGAAAACCGGGCTCCTGCAAGCCCTTGGCCAAATCCGGACGCCCACAGTGATCGATCATCACGCGCACGCCCGATTGCTTGAGTAAAGGCATCGCATCGCAAAGCTGCGTACTACTACATTGAATCTGACAAAACCAGCCCGCCTCGTTCAGCAGGCCGAGCAGTCGCGTCATTGATGCATCTTTCAGCATCGCCGAACCGAGGTTGTGCAAATTGATGCGCACGCCCACCACGCCGCCGTCTTTGAGACGCGCGACTTCTTTTTCGCTGACCGTGTTTTCCACCAGCGCGATGCCTTTCAAGCGATGGTTCGAGCGCGCAATCGCTTCGAGCAGACATCGCGTGTCGGTGCCATAAGGCCCGGCGCTGACGATCAGCCCGTGCGATAGCCCGTGCGCGTCGAGCACCGAGAGCAATTGCTCCGGTGTGCCTTCCTGACTGGGATGCGGCAGATACGCAGCGCCGGCTTGATACGCATAACGCGAAGGATCAAATACGTGAAAGTGGCAGTCGGCGCCGAGCATGGCAGGCATGGTGTTACTCCAGGTTACAACGCATTGAGACGATCATAAATACGGCGGTCGAACGTAATGCCCGTGCCCTGCTTGCGGCGCGCGTCGCGCTCCGCGAACGCACGCTCGGACGGAATGCGTATCTCGTCCACACCAGGCTGCTTCGGCGTGGCCTTGATGTCCGCCAGCAGCGTGGACAGGTATTGCTTGAACTGCGGCAGCGGCATCAGCAGTTCGGGATCGAACACCAGAAACAAAAATCCGAAGTCTGCCGACTTGCCGTTGGTCAGCGGCGTGCCGGCCAGCAGGCCCATCGCCTGTGTCATCAGCGAAAGGCCAAAGCCTTTGTGTCCGCCGAAGGTAAGCACGCTGCCGGCCAGCGCGGCTACCGGATCGCGCGTGGGGTTGCCGTCCGGATCGATCGCCACGCCTTCCGGCAGCAATTGATTCAACCGCTTGGCGAGGATCACGTCGCCGTTGTTGGTGGCCGAGGTGGCAAGATCGAGCACGAACGGATGTGGTTCGCCGGGCAGCCCGAACGCCATCGGGTTGGTGCCCAACACGGATTTTTTGCCGCCCAGCGGCGCGACCACGCCGCCGCTGCAGGCGAAATGCACGCAGGCAAAACCCGCGCGCGCGATTTTCTCGGCGTAGTACGCGCTGCGTCCGGAGAGCCAACTGTTGTGCATGCCGATGATGGCGAAGCGACTGGCCTTGGCTTTTTCCAGCGCGAGTTCAGTCGCGCGATACACGGCATAGAAGCCGGGATAATTACCGCCGTCCATGCGCGCTGACACCGGCGTTTCGTGCTCGATGCAAATCGGCGTGCGCGGCTCTTTGAAGTTGACGTGCTCGGCTATCGTGAGGATGCGCGCGAGACCCAACGCGGGGTAGCCGCAGAGTTCGGCGTCGATCTGGCTGGCGGTGATGACTGCGGCTTCTTCGGCGGTGAAGCCGATGTGTTGCAGCGCGCGTTCGCCTAATTGCGTGGCTTCGGTTTCGGTTAGAGTGATGGTGGTTGCTTGCATGGGCTTCTTTGGTGGGGGTACGCCCCTCACCCTAGCCCTCTCCCCGCACGCGGGGCGAGGGAATGAACTGTTTGGGATGCGGAACTATCAATCCAGTTTCATCTTCGATTCCTTGATGATGCGATTGTAGAGCACGACATCCTTTTTGATGAAGGCATCGAACTGCTCCACCGTGGTATCGGCCAAATCGAAGCCTGCCGCGATCATGCGATCCTGCATGTCTTTTTGACCGAGAATTTTGCGTATGTCGGTGTTGAGTTTGTTCACCAGCGCACGCGGGGTTTTGATCGGCACGCTGACGCCGTTCCAACCGACGATATCGATTTCCGGGAAACCCCCTTCGGTAATCGTCGGCACCTCGGGCACCGCCGGCGAGCGCTTGGGGCTGGTAATGCCGAGCGCGCGCAATTTGCCGCTTTGCACGTGCGGCACCGCGGCCTGCGCGACGACAAACATCATCTGCACCTGCCCGGCCAGCACATCGGTGACCGCGGGCGCCACGCCCTTGTACGGCACATGCACGATGTTGATCCCGGCGGACAGCTTGAAGAGTTCCGCCGCGAGCTGGGTGGTGGTGCCGGTACCGGCGGAAGCGAAGTTGAGTTTGCCCGGCTGCGCCTTCGCCAGTTGCACCAGTTCCGCCAGCGATTTTGCCGGCACCGCGGGATGCACCACCGCAATGAATGGAATGCTCGCCATCAGCGTCACCGGCGCGAAGTCGCGCACCATGTTGTAGCTCAACTTCGGATACAGCGCGTCGACCACATAGAACGCGCCGGTGGACATCAGCCAGGTATAGCCATCGGGCGCGGCCTTAGCCACCAGATCACCCGCGACGATGCCGCCGGCGCCGGGACGCTGATCGATCACCACCTGCTGCCCCCACAGTTCGGATAGCTTTTGCCCGACAAGGCGCGGCAACATCTCCGGCGCCGGGCCGATGACGAAACGCACGGGCTTGGTGGGAAAATCTTGCGCGTGTGCCGGCATACAGAACGCCGCTAACAGAAAAAAATATAAGTATTTGTTTTTAAACATATTTTTACTCCGTAAATTCACGCTTCACACCTCACGCCTCACGCCTTACTCCTCACGAATATTCGCCACCTTAATGATTTTGCTCCACTTAGCCACTTCCGCGCGCATATAGTTGCTGAACTCACCGGGTGTGGAAGTCGCAATTTCAACACCCAGCCCTGCAATCTTTTCGCGTGCGTCGGTCTTTAGCGCGGCGGCAATTTCACGATTCAACAACGCAATGGCCGCACCAGCGGTGCTGCGCGGCGCGTTCAAACCATACCAGGTGCCGGATTCAAATCCCGGCACGCCGGACTCACTGATCGTCGGCAACTCCGGCGCGGACGCCGTGCGTTTCAGGCTCGCGACACCCAGCGCTTTAAGCCGCCCGCCGCGCACATGCCCCCACGCGCCGCTGATATTCACCATGCCGGAAGGCACTTCACCCGCGATCAGCGCGGTGACGATCGGCCCGGTGCCCTTGTACGGGATGTGCGTGGCCTTGATCCCGGTCTCGTAGTTAAACAACTCATGCGTGAGATGGCCGATGCCGCCGCCGCCCGTGGACGCGTAGTTCAACGACTTGGCTTTAGACAACGCAATAAAATCCTTCACCGAATTCGCCGGCACCGACGGATGCACGATCAGCAGAAACGGCTGTGAACCGATGAAACCGATGGAATCAAAATCCTTGATCGAGTCGTACGGCAGGTTCTTGTTAAACGCGGCCGTCACCGCGAACGACGCCGTGGCGAACAGCGTGGTGTAGCCATCCGGCGCGGCCTTCGCCACGATGTTCGCGCCGATCACCCCCGCGGCGCCGGGGCGGTTGTCGATCACAAACGGCTGTCCGAGGCTTTCGCCCATTTTTTGTGTGAGGATGCGCGCCACGACATCGGAGCCGCCAGGAGCGAACTGGATGACGACTCTGATGGGGCGGTTGGGGTAGCCGGTTTGCGCGATAGATACGGCAGAGACCAGTGCAAGAACCGCCGCGCCAAACAGCCCTCTTCCCTTCAAGGCAAAGGTATCTATACATCGCCACAACTCGGCCCCCTCGCCCGCCTTGGGGCGGGAGAGGGTGGGGGTGAGGGTAGGGGAAGCACGTTGCCCCTCACCCCCGCCCTCTCCCCGCAAACGGGGCGAGGGGGTTTCTTTGATTTGGCAAATACCTCGCGTAACGCAATCCACTTACTTCTCCACCGTATCCCGCTCAACCTTGTACATCTCATCCAGCCCGATCAGCGTCTCACACTCCTTGCGCCACGCGATCATTTCTTTTTGCGGTAAACCACTCTCACCTTTTTCCCGGAAATTCGCCAGCACCTGCTTTATCGTCTGCGTCACCGGGCACAGCAGCGCCGTGGGGTTGGTCGTCATCTTGAACCCCATGTCCTCGAACTGCTTCACATTGAAAATCGGTCGCTCGAAGCGGTTGCCTTCGCTGTTCACATAACACACGTGGCCTTTAACCTCTTTGGTCACGCGCTTGCATTCCTCAATCGTGTTGGGAAACAACTGCACCGCGTCGGCGCCGGCCTCGATCATCATGTTGGCGCGGATCACGCCTTCCTCAAAGCCATGGGTTTTCATCGCGTCGGTGCGGCCCATGATCATGAAATTCGGATCGCTGCGCGCGGCTACCGCGTACTTGATTTTCATCACCAGTTCCTCGCGCGTCACCGTGTGCTCGATGCCCTGATGGTAATGCACGCGCTTGGGGAATATCTGGTCTTCGATATGCAAGCCCGCCGCGCCCGCCTGCTCGATCTCGCGCACGCAGCGCATCACGTGCAGCGGTTCGCCGTAACCCGCGCCGCAATCCACGATCACCGGAATTTTCACCGCGTTGCTGACCATGCGCGTGGTGTAGGCCAGTTCGGTCAGTGTAATCAGCGGTTCGCTGGTCGCGTTGCCAATGCCCAACTGATAACCACCGATATGCACGGCCTTCATGCCCATCGATTCGCTCACGCGCGCGGTGTACGGATCCCAGATGCCCAGCATGTAAATAAAGCCGGGGCGGTTCAACATATCACGCATTTTTTTAACGCCGGGATGTGAGGGCACAAGAATCCTTTAAAATCAGCGGTGTGAAATTCAGAGCAGCGAAATCATATACTGGACAACGAACAGGGAACGTAGCGCCATGATGTCGGATTCACCATCGAAATTCAACTTGAGCGCTCGTCGATGACGCGTACCGCTGTGGTCGCGGGCGCCTCCGGTCTGGTGGGCCGCTGCATCGTCAATCAACTTCAAACAGCAGGCGGCTGGAACATCATCGGCCTTGGCCGCCGCATGCAAAGCATGGATGGCGTGCGCTGGATCGCGGTGGATCTCGCGGATGCGGTGGATTGCCAGCGTGCGCTAAAACCACTGAGCGAAGTGACGCATGTGTTCTACGCAGGCCGCTACGATCACCCGGAAGGCGTGCCGGAATCCGTCGAAATCAACACCGCCATGCTGGTCAATATGATCGACGCGCTGGAACCCGTCTCCCTGTTGCAGCATGTGCATGTCGTTCACGGCAGCAAATACTACGGCCATCAGCTCGGCCCCGTGCCAGTGCCGATGGTTGAACATCAATCGCGCGCGCCGAACCAGAATTTTTATTTCAATCAGGAAGATTTTCTGATCGAGCGAAGCCAGCGCGCCACATGGCACTATTCGACCTCGCGCCCGCATGCGTTCTGCGACCCGGCCATTGATCATCCGCGCTCTATCGGATTGGTGATCGCGGTGTATGCGGCGATACAGCGCGAACTGGGATTGCCGCTGGACTTCCCCGCCAGCGAAACCGGCTTTCACGCGCTGACACAGTTCACCGATCTCGCCTTACTCGGCCGCAGCGCAGTGTGGATGGCCGGCGAGCCGCGCTGCGCCAATCAGGCGTTTAACGTGGTGAACGGCGACTGGTTGCGTTGGTCAGAACTATGGCCGGACTTTGCCGCCACATTCGGCATGGCAGTTGGCGCGCCGCAAAACATCAAACTCGAACACTGGATCAAGGACAAAGGCGCAGCGTGGGAAGCCGTGGTCAAAAAACACAAGCTGCGCGCCACCGATGTGCATCAACTGGCGTTATGGCCGTACGGGGACTATCAACTGAGTCCGCAGTGGGATGTGATGTCCAGCATGGAAAAAGCGCGCAAGCTGGGTTTTAATGATGCGGTGGATACGCGGGACATGTTTCGCAGGCAGTTTGAAAATTATCGGACACATAAAATCATTCCATGAGGCTCACCCCATGATTTTTTCGCCGAAGATCCTGCTGGCCGGCATGACCGTTTTTTCAACGTCCGCGGTTGCGCAAGTGCAATCCTTCCCCGTCAAACCCGTGCGCCTCATCCTCGGCCCCAGTTCCGAAGTACTGCCGCGCATCGTCGCGCAACGGTTATCGACGATGTGGGGATACCAGGTGCTGGTCGATCCGCGTCCCGGCGGCGGCGGTACCGTTGCCGCCGATACGGTGGCAAAATCGCCGCCCGACGGCTACACATGGCTGCTCTCCACCGCCACCTTCACCGTCAGCGCCAGCCTGCTGGCGAATCCGCCGTTTGATCTGGTGCGCGATTTTCAGGCGGTGACGCTGCTCGCCAGCGCACCGTTTTATCTGATGACGCATCCGTCGCTGCCGGTGAAGACGGTTAAGGAACTCACCGCGCTGGCGAAAGCGCGACCGGGGCAACTCAACTACGGCTCGTCGGGCTTGGGCACGCCGCCGCACATGGCCGCCGAAATGTACAAAAGCATGGCAGGCATCAACGTGGTGCATGTGCCGTACAAAACCGTCGCCGCAGCGGTCACCGATCAAATCGCCGGGCAGATACAGGTGTCGTTTCAGTACGGCCCGTCGAGCCTGCCGGTGGTGCGCGCGGGCCGGCTGCGCGGGCTGGCGGTCAGCAGCGCAAAGCGATCACGCTTCGCACCTGAACTGCCGACGATGGATGAGGCCGGCGTACCGGGCTACGAAATCATCGGCTGGAACGGCATCCACGTGCCCCTGAAAACGCCGGCGGAGATCATCAACAAACTCAACGCCGATTTACGACAAGCGTTACAAGCGCCCGACGTGCAGGAGCGTCTCACCGCCGCCAGCCTCGACATACACGGCCATACACGCGCCGAGTTCGAGGCTTTCGTCAACAAAGATCGCGCCCGCTGGGCGAAGGTGGTTAAAGATGCAGGGATTACACCGGAGTAAGTTTATGAGTAAGGTCATGTTGAATATCGCAGCGCTGTTCGCAAAGCACACAAAATTACGCCCGTCGTTCCCGCGCAGGCGGGAACCCATAACACCGTGCTACTGGGCACAACGCATGTGTTTCCGCCTGCGCGGAAACGACAGTGTGGGTGTGTTTTTATCAGCGGCATTGTTGGTATTGGGAAGTTCGCTTGCCCACGCCCAACCCGCAGCGACAGGACAGGCCTACCCCACCAAACCCATCCGCCTGTTAACCGCCGAACCCGGCGGCGGCAGCGATTACGCCGCGCGCCTGCTGGCGCAGCGCATGACCGAAAATCTCGGCCAGCAGATCGTCATCGACAATCGCGTCGGCGGCGTCATCATCGGCGATCTGGCGTCCAAGGCGCCGGCGGATGGCTACACCTTGATGATCTACAGCAGCAGCCTGTGGCTGATGCCGTTCATGCGCAGCAACACGCCCTACAGCATGAGCCAGCTCGCACCGGTGATTTTTCTGGCCGCATCCCCCTTGATACTGGTGGTGCATCCTTCCGTGCAGGCGAAATCCACCGAAGAACTGATCGCGCTGGCCAAGGCCAAACCCGGCGATCTCAATTACGCATCGGGGCCGATGGGCGCGTCGCCGCATCTGGCCGGTGAATTATTCAAATACATGGCCGGCGTGAACATCGTGCATATTCCGTTCAAAGGCGTCGGCCTTGCGGTCAACGATGTGATCGCGGGGCGCGTGCAGATCATGTTCTGTTCGGTGGGCAGCGCAGTGCCGCAGGTCAAGGCGGGTCGCCTGCGCGCGCTGGCCGTCACCACCGCGAAGCCATCGCCGATATTGCCCGGCACGCCCACGGTTGCATCAGCGGGGCTGCCCGGCTTTGAAAGCGTATCCACCAGCGGCCTGTTCGTGCCGGCGAAAACGCCGCCCGCGATCATTGCGCGGCTGAATCAGGAACTGAATAATGTGCTCGCGCGCCCCGACATCCGCGAAAAATTTCTCGGCGTCGGCATGGAGCTGGTCGGCGGCACTGCCGCAAGCTTTGACAAGATGATCAAAGAAGACACCGACCGTATGAGCAAGGTCATCAAAGCGGCGCGAATTCGGGCAGAATAAATAATCGTTTAAAAACAACTACTTACGATACTCCGCACTACCAGCGCCACAACGTGCCACACCTGTTAGAGTGCGATTCAGACTGATGTCGAAGCGCGATCACTAAATATCACCACGACACGGCTCCTTCCCCTGCTTGCGGGGAAAGGTGGGGATGGGGGCACTGCATCCTGTATCGAGACGCCTGTTTGAATTGCCACCCATGTCACCGCACCCACCCCTAAAACCACAAGCCGACCGCGACCTGCTCGCCACGCTAGGCGCGGGCCTCTTCACCAACGGCGTGTGGGACATGCTATCGGTGATCGTGCCGCTCTACGCGGTAGCGGTCGGGCTGAATGCCGCCGAGATTGGCCTGATCGTCGCCGCGCGTTCGGTGCTGCCGGCGCTGCTTTCCATCCACGGTGGCATCCTGATGGATCAACTCGGCACGCGGCGCGTGTTGTTGTGGGTGGCGGCGGGCTGCACCGCCCTGCCGCTGCTGTATCCCGTCTCCGGCTGGTTCACCGTGCTGATCCTGCTGCAACTGCTGCTGGGGCTGGCCTCCGCGCTGGGCATGGCCGCGTCGCAAACCTGGGCCATGCAGGTGGCGCACGGCAACACCGCCCTGCTCGCACGCTACTCGGTCGCCACGCGCATCGGCACCTTTATCGGCCCGGTGGTCGTGGGCGCAACGTGGGATTTGTTCGGCGCGTGGACGGCGTTCGCCACGGTCGCGCTGTGCGGCGCGGGCGTCATCTTCGCCACCGCGCTGAGTACCAATGCGGCACCAGAGGCACCCCGCCCTCGCGGCATCAAAGTGCTGCTGCCAAGCTGGGCGCTGCACAAAGAGGCGCTACTGCTGGCACTGATACCCTCGGTCGCGTTCATCCTCTGCGCGAGTTTTTTGCGCAACTCATCGGGCGCAGTACAAAGCTCGTTGTTCGTGGTGTACCTCAACGGCATCGGCATGAGCGGCACGCTGATCGGCGCGCTGGTCGCCATCGCGGAGCTTTCCGGCGTCGCCGGCTCACTGCTCGCCGCCCCCGCCGAACGCCGGCTGGGCGCGGTAAAGCTTGTCATACTTTGCATCGTGGTATCGCTGCTATGCATGTCGGCGACACCGTTGATCGCCCACTGGCTGATCGTGCTGATCACCGCCTGCGTGCTGCGCGGCGTGGTGCAGGGCATGAGCCAGCCGCTGATGTACGCAATCTTAAGCAACGAAGTCGCCAGCAACCGTCACGGCGCCAGCGTCGGCCTGCGCAACGCCGTGGTGCGCCTGGGCTCCATCATCACCCCGGCGGTGATGGGCGTGGTCGCGGAAGCCTACGGCATAGAAAACAGCTTTTACGTGATTGGCGGGGTGTTTTTGGTGGTTACGGCGGGGTTGGCGGTGGCGGCGAGAAAAATACGGCAATCGTAATAATGGTAAGGCGGAAAAGCGGAGGGTGTAAATAGTTTTGTGTAATCGGTCATTAGGCAGGAAACTGCCTTTCCACAAGGAACCCAATGACCAAACGCAAAGTTGTACAGCCCGACCTGATCGATGTTCTGTTAGCTGACTACAAGAAGCCAGAAGACCTTCTTGGTGA
>CANIID010000121.1 GCA_947467315.1 Betaproteobacteria bacterium
GATCGCCATCAACGAATATATCGCCTTGCACAACGCGAACCCCAAACCTTTCATCTGGACCGCTAAGGCAACTGACATTCTTGCCAAAGTCACCCGTGCCCGGGCGGCCTTAAATAAGCGCACTTCTATTTGACGCACTACACTAGCACTCACTGAAAGTCGAGGAAATGCGTGAGCGTGACTTTGCCACCCGTGCCGAGGCGAAGCATTGTGCTTGATTTGTGCGTCCTCCCAGTGGGCTGTGCGATAATTGTGCGTGCCGTGGGTGGTTTTAGGCTTTTTTCCGTGTTGCAACATCCTTAATAATCAATAACTTACAGCGGTAGCGATTTTGGGAGCGTTTTGTGATTCCAGTTGTCGCGGGTTCGAGTCCCGTCAGCCACCCCAATTATTTGTTGTTTTGTGGTTTCCCTGTTTGAGCTGTAAGGCGGTGCCATGCGCATAGGCCAGGGCTTCGATATCCACGCGCTGGCCGAGGGCCGCGCGCTCATCATCGGCGGCGTCACCATTCCGTATGAACGGGGTTTGGTTGGTCATTCCGACGCCGACGTGTTACTGCATGCCATTTGCGATGCATTGATCGGCGCGGCGGCGCTGGGCGACATCGGTAAACATTTCCCCGATACTGATCCGCGTTACGCCGGCGTTGACAGCCGCAAACTGCTGCGCGAGGTGGTGCAACTGTTGCGCGCGCGCGGCTATACCATCGTGAACATCGATAGCACCGTCATCGCACAGGCGCCGAAACTCGCGCCGTATATTTTGGCGATGCGCGAAAACATCGCGGCAGATTTGGATATCTCGGTAGATGCCGTGAACGTCAAGGCCAAGACGGCGGAGCGCTTGGGCGCCATCGGACGTGGCGAAGGGATTGTGGCGGAGGCGGTGGTGCTGATTGAAACGATAACCGGCGCTTAACGCGCTGAATACGGTTATGTGCGCGAGAGTTTATCTAACTATTTGTTTTTATTGGGTTATTTTTACTGGGGCTGGCCGGCGTTAGCGGCGACTCCACGCGCGCGCGCAGCCCGCCGCCATCACGCGGCAACAAGCGCACGCAGCCGCCATGCATGCGTGCGATGCGGTCGACTATCGCCAAGCCCAATCCGGTGCCGCTGGTACTGCGCGCGGCGTCCATGCGCGTGAACGGCTGCAGCATGCGTTCGGCTTGTTCGAGGGGAATGCCGGGGCCGCGGTCGAGCACTTCGACAAAGGCAACTCCGTCAGTGCAGCCGCTCGCTACCGTGACCTCATTGCCGCCGTCGGTGCCATAGCGCAGCGCGTTGTCGATCAGATTGCCGATAAGCCGCTGCATCGCAACCACGCGTAGCGGCAACGGTGGAACTGGGCTGGTGTACACGATCAAGTGCTTGCCCGCGCGTTCATAACGCACGGCCAGCCCTGTAATCAATCCGTTAAGATCGGCATCGGGCGTTTCGTTTTCGGATGACGCGGCGCGGGCGAAATCGAGAAACTGGTTAATGGCCGCGTCGATATCTTCGATGTCCTGCACGATGCCTTCGCGCAGCGTGGGATCGCCCTTGTCATCCAGCATCTCCACACCGAGGCGGATGCGTGCGAGTGGCGTGCGCAGATCGTGCGATACGCCCGCCAGCAGCAGCGCGCGCTCGTCATCGAGTTTTTTGCGGTCGGTCGCCATTTGATTAAAAGCACGCGACAGCGTGCGGATTTCCGACGGCCCGCTTTCGTCGACCGGGGAGGGTGTCGCGCCCCGTCCCATCTGCTCGGCCGCTTCGGTGAGCGCGCGCAAGGGGCGATTGATGCGCGCGACAATCAGAAATGCGCCACCCATCGCCAGCAGCAGCACCAGCGCGCCCCAGCCGATCCAGCGCCATGACTCGTCGACCGCGAGTCGAGACTCCGGCATTAGCACCCAGAAGCCATCGCCATCGATGTCGAAGCTGACCCAGATGCCTTCGATGCCGTTGCGCGACAGCGCGAACTGGGTGGCAGCGCCCAGCTGCATGCGCAGATCCGCTTCGATAAATTCGTAAAATCCGGTTTTGGGCAACGGCGTTAGTTTTTCGCCGGGTTGTGCCACATGCACCTGAACGCCTTCACGCTCGGCGATTTCTCCCAGCAGGCTATACCGCTTGGAAGGCTCCGCCGTGACCAATGCCGCGCGTGTCAGATTGACGGTGCTGATAATTTGCTGCGATACCTGGCGCGCGCGCGGCTCGCGCGTGGAGATACGAAAAATTTGCAGCCACGCCAGATGCGCCAGCAGCAGCAGTGCTGCGATCAGCAGCACGCTGCGCGCGAGCAGGGTTTGGGGCCAGTAACGCATTGCGTGAAAAGTGAAGCGTGAAAAGTGAAACGTGATAGTCGGTGGAGTAGCCGTACCGTTTCACATTTTATTTTTCATGCTTCACGCTTTTTCCTTGCCATCCGGAATAAACACATAACCAAATCCCCACACAGTCTGAATGAACGCCGGCTTGGCGGGATCGGGCTCGATGAGTTTGCGCACGCGAGAGACTTGCACGTCGATGCTGCGGTCGAACGCGCCGAACTCGCGTCCGCGCGCCATTTCCATCAACTTGTCACGCGACAATGGCGTGCGCGGATGCTGTGCCAGCACTTTGAGTAAGGCGAATTCACCGCTGGTCACGGTGATCTCTACACCATTCTTTGTCAGTGAGCGCGTCCCGAGATTCAGTTTGAATTCGCCGAACACCGCAATTTCGGTAACGGATGTGGGCGCGCCGGGCGGGCCTGCCGCGGGCCGGCGACGTAACACCGCTTGGATGCGTGCCACCAGCTCGCGCGGGTTAAACGGTTTGGGCAGGTAGTCGTCGGCGCCGACTTCCAGACCGACGATGCGATCCACTTCATCGCCTTTGGCGGTGAGCATGATGATGGGGATATTTTCGCTCGCACCTCGCAGCCGGCGGCAGATGGCGAGGCCGTCTTCACCGGGCATCATCAGGTCGAGGATCAGCAAATCGTAGCGTTCACGCGCGAGATAACGATCCATGTCGGCGGAATTGGCCACCGCGCGTACGGCAAAGCCCTGTTCGGCGAGGTATTTGCTGAGTAGATCACGCAGCCGCGCGTCGTCGTCAACCACCATAATTCGGGTTTTGGTTTCAGTCATGGCGCAATCCTAGCAATTTTGGGCGCTTTAGGGCCAATTTTGTGATGGGCGGGCCGGCTGGAAGCTGCGGTAACAAATTGTTACAAATGGGAAAAACGCTATTGTGGCAAATAGGCGCAAACGCGCTACGATAGCTTTCAGAGGGTTGGCAGACAGTGGCGGCAGGCTGCAGTGGCGAATAGCCCGTAACAGATGCTTACAGAATTTCGGCTACCGGTAACAGTCTGCTTACAACTGGATGCGACGATGGGTCAACGGTGCGGGTCGGGACGCGTTTTTGTCAGCAAGGGAACGCGAATCCCGAGTCATCGAAACAGGTTCCATGTTCTGCCTGAAAGGACGTTAACGTAATGCGCACGATAAAAATCTTGATGGTTGTTGTGCTGTTGAGCAGCGGGTTGTCGATGCTGCCGGCCTCGGTTGCATGGGCTGGCGTGTTCGATGGCGCGACGTTCAGTGTGCAAGACCGGGGTTTTGGCGGGCACAAAGGCGGATCAGGCAAGAGCCAGTTTCGTGAAACCCGGCCCCCGCAGGTTGTGCCGCAAGACAAAGGGCGCGCGCGGGGGCAGTTGACGGAAGATGAACGCCGCCAATTGCATCGCGATCTCGACAAGGCAAACCGCGAAATTTACGGCGGAAACCGCGGTCGTTGATCACATCACTAGGAGGACTGTCATGAAACACAAATGGTTGGTACTGATAGCGGCTGCGTTGATTCCGATGGGTGCAATGGCTGCGGAGCCGGGGGCTACGGCCAAGCCCGAGGGCAGAGGCGCGGGTCTGACGGCGGAACAGCGTCAGGCGCGCATCGAGGCCTGTAAAGCCAATCCGGAGAAATGCCGCGCGGAACGTCAAGCGATGTTCGAGAAGCGCTGCGCCGAAAATCCGGAACGCTGCAAGGAAATGAAAGCGAAGATGGCCAAGCGCATGGAAGAATGCAAGGCGAGTCCGGAAAAATGCCGTGCCGAGCGCCAGGCCAAATTTAACGAGCGTTTCAAGAAGGCGGATGCTGACGGCAACGGCGCCATCAGCCGCGCCGAAGCCGAAAAAGCCATGCCGCGTCTGTTGCGACGCTTTGATAGCATCGATGCCAATAAGGACGGGCAGGTGACACGCGAAGAATTCGCGGCGGCGCGCAAGGCTCACTTTGAGCAGCGCAAAGGGCGCAAGCCGGACGCAGAACCGACCAAGATGTAGGTGCAAGGTGTTTGGTTCCAGTTCCATACGGCGGCTGATTTCGGCGCTGATGTTACTGTTGAGCGGGGCAGCACAGGTCACACTGGCTGCTCCGTCTCATTTTGAAGCCGCGCCCCTCGGTTTTGATGCCGCGTGGCACCTGCTGGTGCGAACCAGCTTCGCCGCGTCGCCCGCCGACATCGAGCAGTTTTCCCGGCTGACGCGTGAACAGGCGGTTGAGCGCCTGCTGTCATGGACGGACAAGCCCCGCATCACACCGCCGCCGGCGTGGGTGGGCGAGCCGGTGACGCCGCTGTCGCGCTTGCGCGACATGAGCGTCGAAGCGCGCCAGGCGTTTCAGCGCAATAACATTGCGCGCGGCCTCGAGATGCGCGGCTGGTGGTTGCAGGAAATGGTGGCCACGCCCAGTCCGCTGGCCGAGAAAATGGTGTTGTTCTGGCACAACCATTTCGTGTCGAGCCAGCAGAAAGTGCGGCAACCCCAGTATTTGTATCGGCAGAATCTGTTGTTGCGTGAACATGCGCTGGGGAATTTTGGCGCGTTGTTGCATGCCATCGCGCGTGATCCGGCGATGGTGATTTATCTCGATAGTGCGTCGAACCGCAAAGGCCAGCCCAACGAAAATTTCGCACGTGAGGTGATGGAGTTATTCACGCTGGGCGAAGGCCACTACAGCGAACGAGACATCAAGGAAGCCGCGCGAGCGTTTACCGGCTGGAGCATTGACGGCGAAAGAGGTGAGTTCCTGTTTCGCCCTCTGGCACACGACGACGGTGTGAAAAGTGTGCTGGGGCAGAGCGGCAACTTTGATGGTGATGAGGTACTCGATATTCTGCTCGCGCAGCCGCAGACCGCGGAATGGATCGTGAGCAAGCTGTGGCGCGAATTTGTGTCGCCCCATGTTAACGCTGCGGACGCGGCTGAAGTAAGGCGTATTACAAGCGTATTTCGCGACAGCCGCTACGACATTCGCGTTGCGCTGCGCACGCTACTGACCTCGGATGCATTCTACGCACCGCAGGTGCGCGCGGCGCTGGTGAAGTCGCCGGTGGACCTGGTGGTAGGCACGCTGCGTCAGTTTCAGTTTAGCGCCGGTGACGTGGCGCCGTTTGCACTGGTGGTGGCGCAATTGGGACAAAACCTGTTTTCGCCACCCAACGTCAAAGGCTGGCCCGGCGGCGACGCGTGGATCAATTCCACCACGCTGCTCGCGCGCAAGCAGTTTCTGGATCGCTTGTTCCGCTCCGAGGCCCTAAGGCCAGCGGGCCCGGCGGCGATGACGGCTGCCGCGCCGTCGCCCACGGCGAATCCGAACCCGGTCGCCGCCATGCGGCAGCGATTGCAGCGTGCTTATGGCGAAGTGCATTTTGATAGCGAGCGCTGGTTGCAGCAGGCGGGTAATGAACCCGCGCAAGTGCAACGTCTTGCGCTGGCGATGGCGCCGCAGCAGGCGTTGCCCGAGGGCGAAACGCGCATGGCGTTGATCCGGCGTCTGACGCAAGACCCGGTGTATCAGTTGAAGTAGCAGAGGCCACTATGAATCGTCGTGAATTTCTGGGTTCTGCCGCCGCTGCGTTTACCACCGGCAACGTGCTGGCGTGGCTGCCGCAACCCTGTTGGGCCGCGGTCAACTATCAGAAGCTGCTGATACTGGTTGAGTTGAAGGGCGGTAACGATGGTTTGAATACCGTTATCCCGTATGCCGATTCGCAGTATGCCGCGCTGCGTCCGCGTATTGCGGTTGCGCGTGATCAGGTGCTGCAACTCGATGAATCCACAGGACTTAATCCCGCGCTGTCGGCGCTGATGCCGCTGTGGAAAGCGGGCGAGGTGGCAGTGGTGCAGGGCGTGGGTTATCCGTCGGCCAACCTGTCGCATTTTCGCTCTATTGAAATCTGGGACACCGCTTCGAAAAGCACTGAGTATCTGCAAGAAGGCTGGCTCACGCGCGCGTTCGCGCAAGCGCCGGTGCCGCGCACTTTCGCTGCGGACGCCGTGGTGATCGGCAGCGCGGAGTTGGGTCCATTTTCAGGCGGCGGCGCGCGTGCCACGCGCACGATTGCCCTCACCAATACCGAACAGTTTTTACAACAGGCGAAACTCGCGGCACCGGCGGGGCAAGCGGGCAACGCGGCGCTGAATCATATCTTGCGGGTGGAGCAGGATATTGTGCAGGCGGCAGCGGGACTGGTGAACGCGAGCGGCAAGCCTGCATTTAGCACGGTGTTTCCACAAACGGCCTTTGGCAATGCGGTCCGCACGGCGGCGCAGGTGGTCGCCAGCGGATCGGGCGTGGCGGCGCTGAAGCTTTCGGTGAATGGGTTTGATACCCATAGCGGCCAAGTGGGAACGCATACTGGCCTACTCAAGCAGTTGGCCGAAGGGCTGGCCGCGCTCAAAAGCGCCTTGAGTGAAATCGGTCGCTGGGACGATACGCTGGTGGTGACATACGCGGAATTCGGCCGGCGGCCGCGCGAGAATGCGAGCGCCGGCACCGACCACGGTACCGCCAGCGCGCATTTTGTGCTTGGTGGGCGGGTTAAAGGTGGGCTTTATGGGCAGCGGCCGGCGCTGGATCGACTGGATGGCAACGGCAACATGCCCTTTTCGGTGGACTTTCGCGACATTTACGCCACAGTCCTGGAGCGTTGGTGGGGCCTGGACACCAGTGTGGCGTTGCGTGGGCGATTTGCTCCCCTTGCGATTTTAAGAGCATAAAATTCAATAAAAACAAATAGTTGCATTGTGAACCTCGCGGTGACGTTGCGGATGTTTTCACAGCCCATTGAGGCAAAATAGCCAATCAGGCCGCCAGTCCATTAACTGGCCGCTATCAACAACTTGCTCGCATTACCTCTCGTGGAACGTTAGAATAACGATTCCGCCTTTTCGTTAATATTTTACGGGCGGAATCCGAGATTTCTTATAAGAATCAGGGACGAAAGAGAGCACTATGCTAGCTACGCGCATACGCCAAAAGGACGGACTTTTCTATTTTGCCAGCTACCCGGCGAAAGCCGTGTTGGAGAAGGCCCGCTTTATCAGCCGCTTTTACGGCGAGGGAGAGGAAATGATCTCCGCTCAGTCCGTACCGCAAAATGACGAAATAGCGCAGTTTATCGCGCGCGTTGAGCGCAATGACGAGGCCTTTCAGCGCTCCTTGTCGCGCGCCAAAGTGAAATCACTGCGTAATTTTTACGAAATGGCGCAAAGTCAGCCGCCGATTCCAGGCACTGTGCTGCTTTTTACCTCTGAAACCATCAAATTCACCGCATTGGCTGGGCAAGAAAGCGTCGGCAATATTCAGGAGCCTGATTCCAAGTATTTGATCATTGACGGCCAACATCGGCTTGCGGCGCTGCGGTTTTATTTGAAAGAGCACCCGACCGAAGCCGCCGCGATCAACGTGCCCTGCATCATATTCGATGGCCGCAGCGAAGATTTCGCCGCTGAGATGTTCGTGATTATCAATTCAACCACCACGCGTATCAGCAAGAGCCACCTGATCGATCTGTACGAGCGCGTGTCCTGGGCCGATCCCGACAAGCGTTTTGCCGCGCGGCTGGTTGAAGATTTGTATCGCGAAAGCGACAGCCCGCTGCGTTACCGCATCAACCGTCTGGGCGGTCGCAGCCAGTTGGACAAATGGATATTACAGGCCGAGTTGTTCAACGAACTGCACCGCTGGATCAGTTCGGATTGGAAAAAAATTCGTTTGGTAACAAACAGTTACCGTGAAGGTGAGCGGTATTACGAAGTGATCCGCGATTTCTTCAAGGCCGCCGAAAAAGTGTGGGGCGATTCTTGGGATCACGACGGCTACATGGTGACTAAGCCGGTCACCATCAAAGCGATGATTCGTGTGTGCGCCGATTTGGCGCGCGCGGATGCGGATCCGGTGGAAGGTCGCGCCAAGCGGTGGGAAGCGCGGCTGCTACCGTGGAAAGAACAAATGCGCGGGTTCCGCTCGGAAGGGTTTTATGAGCGTTTCCCGGCAAAGGGGCAAATCGAGCGCGTGGCGCGCATTCATCGCGACCTCGCCCGCTGGGCTGGCATTGAAGTGCGCGCCAGCAAGGTTGCAACAAGCTGATTTTTAGCCCAAGGCGGATAAAGAGCGCGCGAGATTCTCGCGCGCTTTTTTTTCGCACTGATTTCTGAAATGTGGCGTGGCGTAGATCGGCGTGCGGGCGAGAAAGGAGGCAAGAATTTTTTTGCGCGTGCGCCGGAACAAGAAATCCGGCACCCAGCCGTATTCGGCACGCACCTGATTTTTGTATTCGTCAAAGCGCGCCGCGTCCGCGCCGAGTATCGACAAATCGATGTCTACCAGTACTTGAGCGTCGGGCGTGTCGGGCAGCGCGTCGTGGCAGGTCGCCATGATTAGCCCTTGCACACGGGCTTGCGCGTCACGGGCGAGGCCGCATTCATGCATCACGCGCAACGCCCATTGCGCGCTTTGCGCCTCGTTGTCCTTCGCGCGCGGCTCGTAGATGGCGTCGTGAAACCACAGCGCGAGTTCGACTTCTTCGGGGTGTTCGCATAGCGGCGGGCGAGAGCACGCGACATCAAAATGCGCGAGGCATTCGGCGATATGCTGTGCGGTGTGATAGTGGCGGTGGGGTTCGGCGAAACGCGCGGCCAAGGCCGCGAAGGTATCTGCCAGTGCGCTATCCGCCTGCCGCGTCACCCCCAGCCGCTGCCACAGTTCGAGCCAGCGCTTCGCCGTAAGCATATGTTTTTATTGCGTATTTTTTGCGGCCATCAGCATGATTTCCACCAGCACATTGGCCCCCAGTCGCGCCTCGACCGTGGCGCGTGCGGGCGGGTGCGACTGATCCACCCATGCCATCCACGCTTCATCCATGTCAGCCTTGAGTGACATGTCGGTAACGTACACCGTAGCGGAAAGTATGCGCGACTTGCTGCTGCCACATTTCGCCAGCAGTGTATCGATTTGCCGCACCACGTCGGCGGTCTGCGCCTTCATGCCGGCGTTCAAGTCTTCGGCCACCTGACCGGCGAGATAAATCACGCCGTTGTATTCGGTGGCGTCCGACAGCTTTTTCATCGGCGTGTGGTAGGTGATGTCGGTCATAAGAATTCCGAGGATTACTTCGCTGCGGTTACCATGATTTCCACGCGCGTATCGTTCGAGCCGAGCTTGGCTTCGACGCAAGCGCGCACCGGCTTGTTGTTCGGATCCACCCATGCCAGCCATGCCGCATCCATCAGCGGTTTTTCGTCCATGTCGGCGACCCACACGTTAGCCGACAGGATTTTGGATTTATCGGTGCCGCATTCGGCCAGAAAACCGTCGATCTTTTTGAGGATTTCCTCGGTCTGCACCTTGGCGTTGCCGGCTTTGTTGTCGGCCGTGGTGCCGGCGACAAATACGAGGTTGCCGTATTCGACCGCGCGGCAAAGCGTGGGGCCGGGGTGGTGGCGTTTGATGGCTGTGGTCATAATGCGATCTCCCGAGATGAATGGTTTGGTTAGTGGGCAGTGAGGCCCCACAGCTTGGTATGATGTCGCGCTTTAGGCGTAATGTCGAGTGCGCAAACACCCCTTCAGGAGAACCCCGTGTCGAAAGACATCGATATATTGATCAGCGAAGTTGGTCCGCGTGACGGCCTGCAAAACACCAAGCAGTTCATGCCCACCGAGTACAAGAAGGCATGGATCACGGCAGCGGCTGCGGCAGGCTTGCGCGAGATCGAGGTGTGTTCCTTCGTGCCGCCGAAGCTGATTCCGCAGATGGTGGATGCGGCGGAGGTGGTGGCGCATGCGCTGACGATTCCGGGTTTGCATGTCGCGGCGCTGGCGCCCAACTTTCGAGGCGCGGTGCGCGCGATGGAAGCAGGAGTGCACAAGCTGACGTTGACGATTTCGGTGTCGCGCGAACACAGTTTGTCGAACGTGCGCATGACGCCCGACGAAGCCATCGCGAGTGCGAAAAAAATCTGCGATTTCCGCGACAGTCTGCCGAAGGCGCAGCGGCCGATTATTGAGTCGGGGCTGTCCACGGTCTTCGGCTGCACGCTCGAAGGCGCAGTAAGCGAAGACGAAGTGGTGCGCATGGCTGTCGCCTCGGTCGAAGCGGGTTGCGATGAAGTGGGCCTAGCCGATACCACCGGCTACGCCAACCCGGAGCAAGTGCGGCGCGTGTTCAAAAAAGTGCGCGCGGCGATCGGCGATAAGCTCTCCGGCGCGCATTTGCACAACACGCGCGGGCTGGGCCTTGCGAACGTGGTGGCGGCGCTGGACGTCGGCGTGACGACATTCGACAGTTCACTCGGCGGCCTCGGCGGTTGTCCGTTCGCGCCGGGCGCCACGGGTAATATCGTTACTGAAGACTTGGTGTTTATGCTGGAATCGATGGGGCTGCGTACCGGCATCGATATGGATAAGCTGCTCGCTATACGCAAGATCGTCGCCGAAGGCATGCCCGGCGAACCGTTGTATGGTTATGTGCCGGATGCGGGTTTGACCAAGGGATTCGTGCCGGCAACGGCGCGCCGGTGACGTCAGTGTGAGATTAAAGTGAGTTTAACGTAAGGAGAAAATCATGAAACCGCAATTAAGCCATGTGGGCATTTATATTATCGACACCGAAAAGATGATCGCCTTCTATCAGGAGGTGCTCGAACTCACGGTCACCGACCGCGGCATCAGCAGCAGCTCGAAGTTGCCGATCACGTTTATGAGTTCCACGCCGGATCAGCATCACCAGTTTGTGATGGTGCAGGGCCGCGCCAAGGATGCGCCGAGCACCGTCAACCAATTGTCGTTCAAGGTGGGCAGCCTCGCCGAGTTGCGCGCGGTTGCCGCCAAGGTGACGGCGCGCGGCATCAAGATGCGGCAAACCAGTCACGGCAATGCGTGGTCGATATATTTCCCCGACCCGGAAGGCAATCACGTGGAGATCTATCTTGACACGCCGTGGCACGTCGCCCAGCCGCATGGCGATCCGATGGATTTTTCCCAGTCCGATGAGGCCATCTACGCGCAGACGGAAAAGATCGTGCGCGCCGATCCGACGTTTAAAACCCGCGAAGCGCGTGAGGTTGAATTGGCGCAGATACTGGCACGCCCGTGAGTGTTATATCGTAAGTAATTGTTTTTATTGGTATTTTACTAAAGGTTGGCAATGACGCAAGCACAGGCACACGCATTGGCTTTGGAAGGGGTACGCGTCGTCGAGTTTTGTCACGTAGTGATGGGGCCGACCTGCGGTCTGGTGCTGGCGGATATGGGCGCGGAGGTAATCAAGGTCGAGCCACTCGACGGCGATCACACGCGCAAGCTCACCGCCTCGGGCGCGGGATTTTTTCCGACCTATAACCGCAACAAAAAAAGTTTCGCCGTCGATATGAAATCGCCGAGCGGACATGAGGCGGCGATGAAGCTCGTTGCCAGCGCCGATGTGGTGATTGAAAATTTTCGTCCCGGCGCGATGGACAAACTCGGCTTCGGGCAACAAGCGCTACGCAAAATGAAACCGAGTTTGATTTATTGCTCGCTGAAAGGTTTTTTGCCGGGACCGTACGAACATCGCACCGGGCTCGATGAAGTGGTGCAGATGATGGGAGGCCTCGCCTATATGACCGGCGGGCGTTACGGCCCGCTGCGCGCGGGCGCCTCGGTGAACGACGTGATGGGCGGCATGTTCGGCGCTATTGCCATCCTCGGCGCGCTGCATCAACTCAAGGCCACGGGCGAGGGGCAGTATGTGCAAAGCGCGCTGTTTGAGAACAATGCGTTCCTGATGGGGCAGCACATGCTGGAAGGGTTTGCCACGGGACAACCGGTCAAGCCGATGCCGGATCGCATCCGCGCGTGGGCGTTGTACGACAACTTTAAAACGCTGGAAGGCGAACTGGTGTTTGTCGGCGTGGTGACCGACACGCAATGGAAAGTATTTTGCGAAGCGTTTGGTTTGCAGGAGTTGCTCGCTGATCCGGCTTTGAAAACCAATCCGCAGCGCGTGGTGGCGCGGCCGAAAATACTGCCTATCGTCACGGATATTTTTAGCAAGATGCGCAAGCAAGACCTGATGGCGAAGTGCGACGAACTCGGCTTGCCGTTTGCGCCGATAGCCAAGCCGGAAGATTTATTCGACGATCCGCATTTGAATGCCAAAGGCGGCTTAGTGCCGGTGACCATGCCGCACAGTGGCATCAAGACCAAGGTGCCGGGGCTGCCGATGGAAATGGACGGCGCGCGTTTGGGTACGCGACTGGACATTCCCAAGATCGGCGAGCATACGCGGGAGGTGTTGGCGTCGCTGGGTTATGACGCGGCGGCGATCACAAAACTCATAGACGAAAATTCAGTATTATCCTTATAAAACATATAGTTATGCCACCATGAAACTCATCGATATCGCGCGCGTGATCCGCAGCAAAAACGCCGGCCCGACCACGCTGACGCTGGATTTATTATTTAACGACGAAGCGGGGTATCAGCTCGCGCTGCATTCGCCCGCGTTGCAACCGGCGGCGATTGCGCCGCTGTATGGCTTACGTGCGGATCAAGTGGAACTGATTCCGTATCCGCCGGCGATGGCGATCAAGATTGCAATGGATCGCACCATTGTCGCGGGCAATCCCGGCGACCGTGATGTCTACGGCGCACAACAACATACCCCGCTGCTGGAGCTGGATCTATGAATGCCATCGGAAAACTACGCACCGAAGTGACCACCGCGAATGGACTTGCGCCGTTGCGCGTGTTGTCTGCTTCAGGTCAACTCGGTTATGGCGTGCCTGAAGTTGCGTTCAACGAAGGCGTAAAACGCAAACCGCATTTTATCGGTTGCGACATGGGCTCGATTGATCCGGGGCCGTATTATCTCGGCAGTGGCAACATCGCCACCAGTGATGCGCAAACGCGCGGCGATCTGACCACCGTACTGCGTGGCGCGCGTTCGATCAACGTGCCGCTGATTATCGGCACCGCCGGTTGTGCGGGTGCATCGCCGCATCTGGATGCAGTGCTCGCGATGGTGCGCGACATTGCACGTAAGGAAGGACTGCATTTCAAACTCGCGTCGATACGCGCCGACATGCCTCGCGATGCGGTGAAAAGCGCGATACGCGGGGGCAAGGTCAAGCCGCTGGGCGCAATCCCTGATTTGACCGAAGCCGATGTCGATGCTTCGACGCAACTGGTGGGGCAGATGGGCATCGAAGCCTTTCAGCGCGCCTTGAATGCGGGCGCCGATGTGGTAATTGCAGGACGCGCTTGCGACACGGCGGTGTATGCCGCAATCCCCGGCATGCTCGGTTATCCGCTGGGCCCGGCGATGCATATGGCGAAAATCGTCGAGTGCGCGTCGCTTTGCACCACGCCCGGCGGACGCGATGCGCTGCTCGGCACGCTGGATGCGTCCGGCAGCGGGAGCTTTATCGTCGACAGCATGAACCCGATCCGCAATGCGTCGCCGATGTCGGTGGCGGCGCACAGCCTGTATGAGCAGGGCGACCCGTATCGCGTGTATGAACCGGAAGGCACGCTGCATGTGGATACCGCGCGCTACGAACAACTCGATGCGCATCGCTGCCGCATGTCGGGCGCACGCTGGGAACCGGCAACGCAATTTACGGTAAAAATAGAAGGCGCCGCCAAAGTGGGTGAGCGCGCTTTGATGCTGGCCGGCTGCGCCGATCCGCGCGCGATTGCGGCGATGAAAGAAATTCTGCCGGCAGTTGAAAAAACCGTGCGTGAGCTGACCGCAAAAACTGTGACCGAAAAATTCGAGGTGTATCACCGCGTCTACGGCATCGATGGCGTGTTCAACTGGCCATCGCCGCCCGCGACGATGCCGCGCGAGGTGTTCGTGATGGTGGAAATCATCGCGCAGACCGCGGAAGCGGCGAAATCCGTGGCCACGGTATTCAAGCAGTTTTTATTGCACCATGGTTTTCCGGGACGCATATCCACCGGCGGCAATCTGGCGTTTCCGTTTACACCGCCGGAAGTGGCCACCGGCCCAGCGTATCGCTTTAGTGCTTACCATGTCATGGAGGCTGATGATTTGCCGGCGTTGTTTCCGGTCAGCCTGGAGGAAATCTAGCGCAATCGCGACCCGCTCAGAGTTCGCCTTTGAGCACGTAACGACCGATGAAATAAATGCCCACGGCCATCAGTGCATAGACGACATAATCGAAGTAGTTGGTGCGCAAACCCCGTGTCTTGCGGCCTTGCCATGCACGATAACCGAAATAGGCTGCAATGGTTGCCGCCAACGCCATCAGCGGATAGTTCACGTAGGCACTGGAGATCTTTCCGAAGCCTTGCGCTATCCATCCCTCATCACGAAAGGCGTGATATGAAATGCCGATGATGGCAACCACGACCAGGATCAGGGTTACCAACGCTTCGAGCACAGTTAGAAATTGCTTCAAACGATCTCCCTACTACGCGTAATGCACATATAACTCCGACACGGATGGCACACTTTATGGTGTGTGCCCATTTATCCATCGTGTTTCTCTGCGTGGTGCAAGGCGCGCCGTTCGCGCGGAACCCCAGTTGCATAAATATTGTAACAGGGAACCGCTTGCCTGCGAATGACTGGAATTGCGTTTCTTTACAATGCGTTACAAACCGCTTCTGTGACTATGGCCGTGGTGGCTTCGCCGCCCAGGTCCGGCGTGAGCAGCTTCTGCGCGGTAACTTTTTCGACGGCGGCCATCAGGCGCACGGATGCTTCCTGCTCACCCAGATGCGCCAGCATCATCGATGCCGTCCAGAAAGTGGCTACCGGATTGGCGATGCCCTTGCCGGTGATGTCGAAGGCGGAGCCGTGTATGGGTTCGAACATCGACGGGAAGCGGCGTTCCGGGTTGAGGTTGGCCGTTGGCGCAATTCCCAGGCTGCCGGTCAACGCAGCCGCCAGGTCGGACAAAATGTCAGCATGCAAGTTGGAGGCGACGATGGTATCCAGCGACCACGGCTTGAGCACCATATTGGTGGTGACGGCATCCACCAGGATGCGTTGGGTTTCGACCTCGGGATAGTCTTTCGCGACTTCGTAAAAGATTTCATCCCACATCACCATGCCGTGACGCTGCGCGTTGGATTTGGTCACCAGCGTTAAGTGTTTGCGC
>CANIID010000122.1 GCA_947467315.1 Betaproteobacteria bacterium
ATGCCGACCTATGGGCTGGTCAGCCGCGCGGGCGTGATTCCGAATTCATTCACCTTCGACCACTGTGGGCCGATGGCGCGCACCGTCGAGGACTGCGCGATTCTGCTTCAGACGCTTGCAGGCTACGACCCCAAGGACGCGGGTAGCACCGAGCAGCCTATTCCAGATTACTGTGCTGCGCTCAAACACAACATCAAGGGCCTGAAAATCGGCGTGCTGCGCCACTATTGGGAAGAAGACCTTCCCTCGCACGAAGACCTGCGTCACGCGATGGAAGATGCGATCAAAACCTTCAAGCAGTTGGGCGCAACGCTTGAAGACTGCCGTGCGCGGCCGATGATGGACGGCCTGGATGTCAAAGTGCTGATCGGCGAATGCGAAATTTACTCGGTCAATCAAAAAGACCTGATCGCGCGGCCCGGCGACTTCGGCCGTGATTTTCTCGGCCGCGCGTTGCCAGCGTGCCTGTTTCAGGCCAGCGATTACGTGCAGGCGCTGCGGGAGCACCGCCGTTACATCGCGGACATGCAGCCGCTGCTGCAAAAATACGATGTGCTGCTCACTGCGGGCTTCGGCCCCGCGCCGCGCTTCGAGGATTACCGCGTCACTAATTTCTGGCGCAAATCCAATGCGTTCACGCCCTCGAATTCAGCGCGCACACCGGCATTGGTGCTGTGCGGCGGGCTGTCAAAAAACGGTTTGCCGCTGGGCCTGCAACTCATCACCCGCCCTTATAACGACGCGCAAGTGCTGGCCGTGGGGCACGCCTATCAACAAGCCACCGATTGGCACCAACGCCGACCGCCGCTGGATCCCCAGGCCACAGCACCGACAGTCGATGTCAGTGTGTTCGAGCCCAAGCCCAATGTGGATGCGGCCACACGCGGCATCGTGGAAACCATGGCAACACGCGCCGGCCTAAAACTTACCGAGCGCCAAATGGCCATCCTGCTTGAAAATGCGCCCGCTGCTCTGGAAATGGCCAATCGCATTCGCAAACCGCGCGATCGCATGGATGAGCCTTCGTCGACGTTTCGGTTTGCGAAGTAGGTTGATGTTGGGCTTCGCAAGCTCAGCGCCAACCTACAAATCAGACACTGGTGACCGCGCCCCCCCCCTGAGCGCATCCGGCGCAATGAACGATGGTGCCCTATGCTGCCGCGTTACTGCACCCGCACCACCACCTTGCCCATCTGCACATCCGACTCCACATATTTCTTCGCCTCGGGCAACTGATCAAACGCAAACACTTTATCCACCACCGGCACGATGCGCCCGTCGTTGAGCATGGGCGCGACATCGCGAACAAAGCAGCGCATGGCTTCGGCTTTTTCGTCCGCCGTCGCCTTGCTATTCGAAATGCCGTAGACCTCGAAGCGGTTGGCGTGCAGCGCGTTCAGATCGATCTCGGCCTTGAACACGCCATCCACATAGCCGACGATGCCAATGCGGCCCTTGCGCGCCAGCGTGCGCACCAATTCCGCGAACACCGAGCCGCCGACGAGGTTGATCGCGAGATCGATGCCTTTGCCGCCGGTGAGTTCTTTCACCTTGGCCGCGAAATCGGGCTTGCGGGTGTGAATGCCGTGATCCATACCCAGCGCCTTCAATTTCGCCAGTTTGTCGGCGGAGCCCGAGGTGCCGATCACCGTGCAGCCCAGCGCCTTGCCGATTTGCACCGCCGCCACGCCCACGCCCGACGACGCGCCGGCCACCAGCAGGGTTTCGCCTTTTTTCAGTTTGCCGTAGGGCGCGAAAATCAGTTCATACGCGGTGAGAAACGCCACGCCCACCGACGCCGCCTGCTCCCACGTCAGCTTCTCCGGCATCGGCATCAGTTGCTCGGCGCGCGCGGCGCAATATTCGGCCCAGCCGCCCATCACGCGTCCGTAGACTTTGTCACCGACCTTGAAGCCCGTAACACCCGCGCCGATGGCATGCACCACGCCGGCGCCGTCGCCGCCGCCGAGTTTCAGCGGGCCGCCATGCACCACGCTGCCAACGATCAATTCGCCGCGATTCAGTGACGAACCGTAATTTTTGAGCACGACTTCACCGGCCTTGGGTTCAGGAATTGGCATATCGCGATATTCGAGTACGGCGGCTTTGTCGTCGGATTTGATCCAGCAGGTTTTCATGGTGACTCCATTCGGTATTTGAATAGGAAAAAGGGGGAATGCGAGAGGCGGGAAGCACGCCCGCCACTTTGGTATTATCGCACCCTGTCATGCCCACTGAAACCCACCACACTCGCGATACCCGCCGCGCGGCGCTGATCTGCACCGTGATCGTGATCGGCCTCGCCTTCGATCAGCTCGTGCCGTTCTGGGGACAGACGCTGACCAACGTGGGCCTGTGGTGGCTGCTGTTGCACTGGATGCGCCGGGCCGGGCGCGAAGAAAAAATCACGCTCATCGCGTGCCTGGGTTACGCCACGCTCGGCGAATGTTTTCTGTCGCTGGTGTGGGGCATGTACGACTACCGGCTGGAAAACATTCCAGCGTTCGTGCCGCCGGGCCACGCCTTGCTGCTGATGCTCGGCCTCATCGTCGCCCGGCGCCTGCGCGACTGGATCAACTGGTTCGTGCCGCTGGCATCGGCGCCGTGTGTGCTGCTGTTGGGATTTACCGGCATGGATACCTTCGGCTTTTTGCTGTTCGCGATTCTGATCCTGTGCATGGTGTTCAGCCGCGCGCGCAAGCTCTACGCGGTGATGTTTGTGCTGTCGCTGACGATGGAAATCTACGGCACCTGGCTGGGCAACTGGGCGTGGCGTCCGGTGGTGCCGTGGCTCGGACTCACCACCACCAATCCACCGCTAGCGGCCGGGGTGTTTTACTGCCTGCTGGATTTACTGGTGGTCACCACTACGGCGCGCCTGATGCGCGGGTACGATGCCCGTGTGCCTGCGGGCGCGCTTGCGGCACAACTTAAATAGCGCGGCTCAATTCGCGTTGATCTTGATGTTGGCTTGTTTCACCACGCGCGCCCATTTGTCGAGTTCGGCGGCGGCGAAGGTGCTGAATTCCTGTGGCGTATCGCCCACGGGATCCAGGCCACTGCCGATCAGCCGCTCGCGCACATCCGGCTGACGCAAGGCCGTCACGAATTCGCGATTGAGCGTAGTGATAATCGCCGCAGGCGTTTTGGCCGGCGCCATGAAGCCATACCACCCCGGCGAATCGAAGCCGGCGTAGCCCGACTCGGCGATGGTCGGCAGTTCCGGCGCAGCGGCAGACCGTTTGATGGTCGATACCGACAGTCCGCGTAATCTGCCGGACTTGATGTGCGGCATCACCGTCGGCGCGATGCTGACCGCCATCTGCACCTGGCCGCCGACGGTATCGGTGATCGCCGCGGCGAGTGTCTTGTAACTCACATGCACCACGTTGATGCCCGCGGTTTGCTTGAAAAGCTCCATCGTCAGGTGGCTGGCCGCGCCCGGCGTCGAGGCGCTGAAATTGATCTGACCCGGATGCGCCTTGGCGAAGCGCACGAATTCCGCCAGGTTTTTTACCGGCAGCGAGGGATGAATGGCAAACACCCACGGTGACGTCACCGCCAGCGTGATGGGCGCGAAATCGCGCGTGGTGTCGTAGTTGATCTTGTAGAAATTCGGCGCGATCATCATCGAGGCCACCGCCGTCAGCAGCGTATAGCCGTCCGGCGCGGACTTCGCCACGAATTCCGCACCGATGGTGGTCGCTGCACCGGTGCGTTCTTCAACAAGGGTTTGCTGACCGAGGTTAGCGGTCAACTTTTGACCCAGCAGGCGCGGCACGATATCAGCGCCGCCGGTTGAGATGATGCGTATCGGCTTATTCGGGTACGTTTGCGTCTGCGCCTGCACCGTGCCGCTCGCGATAAAACCCAGCGCTGCCATGCCCACCAACCATCGCTTGTGCATTGTTCCTCCCTTGATCGCTTTGACTATTCCGGTTGAATCCCGGCATCCTTGATGACTTTGGCCCACTTGCGCACTTCGCCGCGTATCAGTGTGGCAAAGGCTTCGGGGGATGCGCTCGGCGACGGGTCGGCGCCATCATCGATGAAACGTTTGCGCACACCCGTATCGTTCACAGCGCGCGCCACATTCACATGCAGACGCATCACGATGTCACGCGGCGTACCCGCCGGCGCCAGCACGCCAAACCACGTCACCGCGTCGTAACCCGGCAAGCCCGCTTCGGCGATGGTGGGTATGTCCGGCGCGCCGGGCGAACGTTTGGCGCTGGTCACGCCATAGGCACGCAGCTTGCCCGCTCGCACCTGCGGCAGCGTGGAAAGAATATTCGCCGCCATCACCGGCACATGACCCGCAATGACGTCCACCAATGCCACGCCCGCGCCTTTATACGGCACGTGGATCATTTTCAGGCCCGCGCTGCTGACAAAAAACTCCATCATCAGGTGCGGCATGCTGCCCACGCCCGCCGAGGCAAACTGCATCTGGCCGGGACGCGATTTGATATGCGCGATGAACTCCTTGACGTTGGCCGCGGGCAGCGACGGATGCGACGCCAGCAGATTCGGCACGATCACCGTCATCGCGATCGGCGCAAAATCTCGCTCGATATCGAACGGCACTTTTTTCATCAGCGATGCATTGCTGGTGAGCGACGCCACTGCCGCCGTCAGCGTATAGCCATCCGGCGCGGCGCGCGCGCCGAGTTCAGCGCCGATGTTGCCGCTGGCGCCGCCGCGATTGTCGATGACGATTTGCTGGCCAAGATATTCAGACAACTTGGGCGCGACCATGCGCGCGGCCAAATCGGTGCCGCCGCCCGGTGTGGACGGCACGATCATGCGGATCGGGCGGTCGGGGTAGGCGGCGTGTGCGGACGCCATCACACACGACAGCCAAATAGTATGTGAGTATATGTTTTTAAACATTATTTAAAAAAACATCCGATCTGTAAAGCGGAAAAGCGCAGCACCTTCCGCCGAACGATTTGGCGGCGCACCCTGCGTGGCGGAAGGCGCTGCGCTTTTCCGCCCTACAGTTTTAATGTCTTCGCCAGCCATGCCGACACTATCCCAGCCACATGGTCTTCGCGGTCATTGTAAAAGTGATCGCAGTTGGAGACGATGTTCACCTCGCACGGCCCGCCGCACGCCGCCGCGAATGCTTCCGCAGGATAACGGTCGCGGTCTTCCTTGTCGCCGCGTATCGCCAGCACCGGACATTTGATTTGGGGTGCAAGCGCGATGGTGTCGGGCACGGAAACGATGCGGTCGAGAAAACTTTCCGCGCTGATGACGTACCACCAGCCGGGCATGAACATCAGCTCGCGTCCGCGACCTGCGGCAACCAGATCACGCGCCTGTTGCGTCAACTCGCCGAGCTTGTCTCCGGCGAAAAGATTCTCCGTGCCGCCGGAATGGTCTTGCCGCGCGCTGCCGCGCCCCGCCGACAGCAGTACCAGCGCGGGCGTGTCCGGGTGATCGACGACATGGCGCGTGGACAGCATGCCGCCGTTGCTGTGGCCGATGATGACCGGGTTGGCATACGCGCCGCCACGCACGGCGAGCCACTGTGCCGCAAAACGGTTGTCCGCTATCGCTTCCGCCGTGGTTTGAAACGCGCCGCCTTCGGGCGCGCGGCTCATGCGCGTGGTGAGTATGTCGTGGCCACGGCGATTGAACGCCAGCACCGCGAGTCCCAGTTTGGTCAGCACCGGCGGCAAAAACCGCGCGCCGCCGGTGTAAAAATTCATCGTGTTGCCGTGGAAATACAGCGCCGCGCCTTTGGTCTCGCCTTCCGGCTCGTGAAAGGCGCCGTCGAGGGGAATGCCGTCGGTCGGGATGGTAACGAGTTGGGTGCGCACGCTATCCCCAGCGCGTGATGCGCTGTATCACCCCATCGCGCGCCATCATGTGCTTCACCGCCGCCGCAAAGTGCATCGCAATCAGCACCATGAAAATAATCACCGTGATGTAATGCACCTGGCTGCAAATCTCTTTGTACGCCGGCGCGTCCCAGCCCCAATGCGGCAGGGTGTGGCCGAAATACTTGATCGGATACTTGGTGAACGATGAACCGAGATAGCCCGACACCGGCATGATGACCATGCAGGCATACATGGCGTAGTGGCTGATTTTCGCCGCCATGCGCTGCCAGCCGGCGATGTGATCCGGCAGCGGCGGCGCGCCATGCGTGAAGCGCCACACCACGCGCAGCAGGATCAACATGCCCAGCGTCAAGCCGATGGATTTATGAATGTTGAACCAATAGGCGCGCACGCCCGGCGGGCTTTTGGGGATGTCGATCATCCACCAGCCGAGCGCAATCTGCGCCAGCAAACCCAGCGCGATCAGCCAGTGCAGAATGATCGCGACTCGTGTGTAGCGTTCGGCATTGCTCATGCGCGTACTCTCCCAATGATTATTTTTCGCCTGCGATGGTGTAGGCCCACAGCGCCTCAATGTCATCCGCACTCAACAGCCCGCCCCACGGCGGCATCTGGTTTTTGCCTTTGCTCACCGAGGTCAAAAACCGTGTCTTCTCATCACGCGGAAAGATGCGCAAATCAAAAGCCCCCTGCGGATCGAGCATGCGCGGACCATGACACGGCGAACAGTTTTGTGAATAGATTGCCGATCCCTTTTTGACCTGTTCCGGCGCGGGCGCGTCAGGGGCATCCGCCCGCACAACCGCGGTCTGCGCCAAGGCGCACACCGCTATCGTGCTCACCATAGTACGAATGGCATTCTTCAACTTTGATCCGTCCTTGCTGATGGCTTATTGATCAAACAAGGCAAACGTCCACACCGAACCGCCTGCTGGGAGCGTGTTGGGCAGGCCGCGGCGGGCGGAAGACACACCCCCCAGGCCCGACAGTACGGTGACGTACTGCTTGCCGTTTTTGGTCCAGGTAATCGGCTGCGCGTTGATGCCGGAGCTGGTCTTGAACGACCACAGTTGCGCGCCGGTGTCGGCGTCCAGCGCGATGAACTCGCCGGAAAACTTGCCGGTGAAGATCAGCCCGCCGCCCGTCGCCAGCATCGCCGACGCGTTTCGGTATCCGACCAGCGGCACACGCCACTTGGGCTTGGCGGTCACGGGGTCGATCGCTTCCATGTGGCCGGAGGGTTCATCAGTGGGGGTGGGCGGATAAATGTTTTCAATGCCGGTGTAGCGGAATCCAGGCTTGTATTCGGTCAGCGGAACGAATTTGAATGTTGAGTAGCTGTGCAGCGTGTTGGCGTACAGCAGCCCCGTGTTCGGATTAAACGCGGCGTGTGGCCAGTTCTTCGCGCCGTTGATGCTGGGCCAGACCTGGATGGTGCCACCGGCGCGCAGTTTCTTCGACTCCTCGGATTCCACCGGACGGCCGGTCTTCAAATCGACGTGCGTCGCCCAGTTAACCTTGGCGAAGGGGTTGGCGGAAAGCAACTGGCCGTTGGTGCGGTCGATCACGTACAAAAAGCCGTTCCGCGACATCTGCATGATGACCTTGCGCCGCTGGCCATTGACAGTGACCTCGCCCTGGATCAGTTCCCAGGTGTCCCAATCCCACACATCGTTGGGCGCGAACTGGTAGTGCCACACGATTTCGCCAGTCTTGGGGCGTATCGCGATGACGGACGCCACATAGAGATTGTCGCCCTTGCGATTGGCGTCGTTCCACGGGCCGCCGTTACCGGTGCCCCAGTACACGAGATCGAGTTCCGGGTCGTACGAACCGGTAATCCAAGTCGAAGCGCCGCCGCGCTGGTAGGCCTCGCGCGGCTCCCACGTCTCATGGCCTTTTTCGCCGGGGCCGGCGGTGGTGTAACGACGCCACAGTTTCTTGCCGGTTTCGGGATCCCAGCCGTCAAGGAAGCAACGCGCGCCAAACTCTGCGCCCG
This sequence comes from Betaproteobacteria bacterium, assembly GCA_947467315.1. Classification (GTDB taxonomy): domain Bacteria; phylum Pseudomonadota; class Gammaproteobacteria; order Burkholderiales; family SG8-41; genus UBA5216. The sequence continues at coordinate 7,852 of CANIID010000122.1, forward strand.
AGCAGCCGGTAATCACCACGCCGTTGGCGATCTGCGGCGCGACCGTCATCGAATAACCTTCTTTCCACTCGGCGGCCTTCTGACGCCAGACTTCCTTGCCGGTTTTTTGATCGAGCGCGATCACGAACGCATCCAGCGTGCCGCGAAATACCTTGCCATTGTAGATCGCGACACCTTTGTTGGAGTTGCCGCAGCACACAACCCTTGGCGTGTCCGGGTCGAAGTTCACCGCCGTACGCCAGATTACCCGGCCCGTTAGCGCGTCCATCGCATACGTCCAGCGCGCGTTGGACACATACATCACGCCGTCGTGGATCAGCGGTTGCGCTTGTTCACCCAGCTCGTTATCGAGCGAGGTGCTCCACACCGGCACCAGCTTCTTCACCGTGTTCTTATTGATTTGATTCAGCGCGCTGTAGCGGTTCTGGTGATAACCCATGCCGTAGGTCAACACGTTGTCGGTGTTGCCCGCCTTGGTGCCGTCCGCGCGCAACTCCGCATCGGTTTGCGCGGATGCCACGCCCGCCAAACCCAACAGCGTTAAGAACAGTGCCAGGTGCTTCATCATGATTTTCCCTTTGGTGAATTTGGTTACTTTGGTTAATTGGGTGAATCGGGTGAATCGGGTTAAACGAACAAGTCCTAATCTCGCAGCGCAAACGTCCACACCGATCCGCCCAGCGGCACGTTAGCCACGCGCGCGCGATGCGCCTGGCCGTAGAGGCCGCCCAAGCCCGACAGCACGGTGATGTATTGCTTGCCGTTATGCGTCCAGGTGACCGGCTGCGAATTCACGCCGGAACTGGTGCGGAATTCCCACAGGGTTTGGCCGGTGTCGGCATCCATCGCGTAAAACTCGCCGGTGTGTTTACCGTTGAACAACAAACCGCCGCCGGTCGCCAGCATCGCGGACCAGTTCTGGTTATCCGTCAGCGGCACGCGCCACTTGGCTTTGCCAGTGAGCGGATCAATCGCCTCGACATGCCCCAACGGTTCACCGGGCTTGACCTCCGTCAAGCGGTTCTCCATGCCCTGGTAACGCAAGCCCGGTTTAAACGGGGCGTACGGCACAAAACGATAGTGCGATCCCTGGTGATTGGTGTTGGCGTACAACAAACCGGTGTTGGGGTTATATGCGGCATGCGGCCAGTTCTTCGCGCCGCGCACGCTGGGCCACATTTCGATGGTGCCGCCGGCACGCAGTTTTTTGGTTTCGTCTGACTCGACCGGGCGGCCCGTGGCCATGTCCACATGCGTGGCCCAATTCACTTTGCCAAATGGCTTGGCGGAAATGAGCTTGCCGTTGGTGCGGTCAATCACATACAGAAAGCCGGAGCGGTTCATCTGCATCACGACCTTGCGCTTCTGGCCGTCAATCACCATGTCGGTGAGGATCAGTTCCCATAGCGAATCCCAGTCGAAGGCATCATTGGGGATAAATTGATAATGCCAGACGATTTCGCCGGTCTTGGGACGTATCGCGATCACCGACGCCGCGTACAGGTTATCGCCCTTGCGGCTCGCCGGATTCCACGGCCCCGCGTTGCCCGTGCCCCAATACGCGAGATCGAGTTCCGGATCGTACGAACCGGTGATCCAGGTGCTGGCGCCACCGTTCTTGTAGGTATCGCGCGGCTCCCACGTTTCATGGCCCTTTTCACCGGGGCCGGCAGTGGTGTAACGCCGCCATAACTTCTTGCCCGTATCGGGATCCCAGCCATCGAGAAAGCCGCGAATGCCGAACTCCGCGCCGGAGATACCGGTGATCAGTACGCCATTGGCGATCTGCGGCGCGACAGTTTGCGAGTAACCTTCCGTCCACTCGGCCGCCTTCTGCCGCCAGACTTCCTTGCCGGTTTTTTGATCCAACGCCACCACGTGCGCGTCGAGCGTGGTGCGGAACACCTTGCCCTTGTACAGCGCCACACCTTTGTTGGAGATGCCGCAGCACACCACGCGCGGCGTATCCGGTGTGAAATTGGTGGCGGTACGCCAGACTTGTTTGCCGGTGAGCGCGTCGATGGCATACGTCCACTTCGCATTACTGATGTACATCACGCCGTCGTAAATCATCGGCTGCGCCTGCTCGCCGAAATCATTGTCGAGGCCCGCCGTCCACACCGGCGTCAATTTCTTGATGGTGCTTTTGTTGATTTGCTTGAGCGGGCTGTAACGATTCTGGTCGTAGCCCATGCCGTAGGTCAGCACGTTGTCGGTGCTGGCTTTGTCCCCCACCAGTTCGGCATCGGTCGGCCCGACGCCGGTTTTGGTGGCCTCGGGCACCGGCCCCATGTTTTCAGTAGCGCAACCGGCAACCAAAGCGAACGCGAGGGCCGAAATTAAGTATTTGTTTTTAAACATTTATTTCCCTTTATTTCTCTACGCCTCAACGGTTGCAATCAATCATCCGCCAACGCGAATGTCCACACTGAACCGTTGCGCGGCTGCCCTTGGAAGAAATCACCCATGCGCAGCACGCCCGTGCCGCCGAGGCCCGACTGCACGGTCACATATTGCTTGCCCTTGTGCGTAAACGTAATCGGCTGCGCGTTAATGCCCGATGTGGTTTTAAACGACCACAGCGTTGCACCACTATCCCTATCGACCGCGGTAAATTCGCCGGTGGCCTTGCCGGTGAACAACAAGCCGCCCTTGGTCGCGAGCATCGAACTGTAGCTCGGCGTGTCTTGCACCGGTATGCGCCAGGCGTGTTTACCGCTGATCGGGTTGATCGCGTCGATATGGCCGATGGGCCGGCCCGGCTCGCGCGGCGCAGGCAGATTTTCAAAACCCATGTAGCGCGCACCTACCTTGAATTCGCCCGGCGGCAATTTTTTCACCAGACGCGAGTTATGCATGGTGTTGGCGTAGAGCAGTCCCGTTTCAGGATTGAATGCGGCGTGCGCCCAGTTCTTCGCGCCCCACTGGCCCGGCCACAGCTCAATTTGCTCGCCCGCGCGGAATTTTTTGGCCAACTCCGTTTCGACGGGGCGGCCGGTTTTAAGATCGACATGGCTCGCCCAATTCACTTTTTCAAACGCGGGCGCGGCGATCAACTGGCCGTTGGTTCGATCGACGACATACAAAAATCCGCCGCGGCTCATGTGCATCACCACCTTGCGCGTGACGCCCTGATGCGGGATGTCGGCGATGATCCATTCCCAGTTCGCGTCGAGGTCGAACATTTCATTCGGCACCAGTTGATAGTGCCAGACGATTTCGCCGGTTTTGGGACGCACCGCGATCACGGATGCCGTGTAGAGGTTATCCCCCGGACGTGAATCCGGATTCCATGGCGCAGCATTGCCCGTGCCCCAGTACATCAAATCCAGTTGCGGATCGTACGAGCCGGTGATCCAGGTCGAGCCGCCGCCGCGTGAAGCCGCTGTCGGATTCGGCCATGTCTCGCTGCCCTTCTCACCGGCGGCGGGGATGGTGTAGCGCCGCCACAATTGCTTGCCGGTCTCGGGATCGTAACCATCCAGAAAGCCGCGAATGCCGAATTCCGCGCCCGACACGCCCGTCACCACCACGCCGTTGGCGACCATCGGCGCGCCGATGATGGAAAAGCCTTCTTTCCATTCGGCGACTTTGGTTTTCCAGACTTCCTTGCCGGTCTTCTGATCAAGCGCCACCATGTGCGCATCCAGCGTACCGCGGTAGACCTTGCCGTTATAGAGGGACACGCCTCTATACGACTGCCCTCAACACACCACCCGCGTCGAGGCGGGGTCAAAATTCACCGGCGTACGCCACAGCACCTTGCCGGTGGCCGCTTCGATGGCCACGGTAAATTTCGAGTTGGCAACATACATCACGCCGTCGTACACCATCGGCTGGGCCTGCTCGCCGAGTTCGCTTTCGAGAGACACACTCCACACCGGCACCAGCCGCTTGGCATTGCCCTTGTTGATCTGCGTCAGCGTGCTATAGCGGTGCTGGCTATAGCTCATGCCGTAGTTGACGACGTTATCGGTATTGGCGCTGCCTTGGATGAGATCCTGCTGGGACTGTGAAAACGCGCTGACTGTAAACAGCAACAATGACGCCGCTGCCGACGTTACGAAGGCTGATCGCCGCATGAGAATAACTCCAATGTAGTGTATTACGAGAAATGGACCGGCCATACCAGCGGCTTTTAGTTTTTATCCATGCTCCCGCTGCCAGTGAATTGATTCTAGCAACTGACCCGCGCAATTACTACGGCTGCGCGACACAGCGGCATCGCCACCGCCGTGGACGAACAGCCGCGGGCGGCGGATGCTGCATCACAACAAACGCACAAGCATTTGAAATGACGAAAAAAACAACCATTGCCGCCGTCACGAATGCGGCAAGATCAAACGCTGTTGTTATTCCGGCTTAACCCCCGCCGCAGCAAACACTTTGCGCCGCGTGACGATTTCCTCGCGCACGAGTTTATCGAATGCCTCCGGCGTGCTGGCCTTGGCGGTGGCGCCCTGATTCAGAATCTTGTCGCGGACATCGGTGGTTTCGAGGATGCGCACCACTTCCTTATTGAGTTTCTCGATCACCGCGCGCGGCGTTTTTGAGGGCGCGAAGATACCGAACCAGCCGTCGTATTCGAAACCGGGGATCGCCGCTTCCGCGATGGTGGGCACATCCGGCAGCATCGGCGTGCGCTGCGCAGTGGTTACGCCCAGCGCCAGCAGCCTGCCGCTTTTGATCAGCGAAATCGTCGGCAGCAGCGGCGTGACAAAATAATGGATGCGCCCGGTCATGGTGTCGTTCACCGCCTCCGGCACGCCCTTGTATGGCACATGCACGGCGCTGATGTTGGCGGCCATGTTGAACAGCTCGGAGCCGTAATGCGTGCCGCTGCCGATGCCGGATGAGGCGAAGTTGAATTGCTTGGGCTTCTGCTTCGCCATGGCGATCAATTCCTTGAGCGTTTTCGCGCCCAGCCCCGGCGCCACCACGACCACCAGTGCGGTGGCAGCGACCTGGCTCACGCCGGAAAAATCCTTCACCGAATCGTACGGCAGCTTGTCATAGAGCGCGGCGCTGCCGGCGAACGCAGACGACGTGAGCATCAGCGTATGGCCATCGGCAGTTGCCGCGGCCACGATGCCGCCGGCTACCGTGCCGCCCGCGCTGGAACGGTTGTCCACCACGACCTGCTGGCCCCATGTCTCATAAAACTTGGGGCCGATAAAACGCGCAAGGATATCGCTGGCGCTGCCGGCCGTGAATGGCACAACGATGCGGATCGGCTTCGAGGGATAAGACTGCGCAAAAACTGGCGGCACGCCTGCGAACAGCAGCACCGCCAGCGCGTTACGTCCCACCGCGCGCAACAAGGTTTAACCGCCCGTGGCGCCGCCTGCCGCCTTTGCGTATTTGCCGGTCAACTGCGGCGTCGTGCCCTTCAACCCTTTTTGCTCGCGATCCAGCCGCGTCTCGCGCGCCCAGGTGCGATTGAATTCATCCTGTACCTTGACGGTAAGTTTGCCGCAGCCATCGCACTCCAGATCGATGGTGTCGCCGCCCTGAAATGCCGACAGCCCGCGATGGTTGGTGCCGGTGGCAAGAATGTCGCCCGGCTCCAGCTCATGGATGCCGGAAATCCACCAGATGCAGCGCGGAATTTTGTTCGCCATATCGTCGGTGTTGTAGTTCTGCTTGATCTGGCCGTTGACCCACAGGCGCACCTGCAGCTTGTGCGGATCCTTGATCTCGTCGGCCGTCACGATGTAAGGCCCTATCGGCGCAAAGGTGTCGCGCGATTTCACTTGGTAAAACGAGTTGCCGAGCTTGGTGGCATCGCGCGCGGAGCCGTCGATGAAATTGACGTAGCCGAACACATGCTCCATCGCGTTCGCCTGCGACACGTGCTTGGCGCGCTTACCGATCACCACCGCGAGTTCGGCTTCGCCCTCGAATATCGTCAGCGGAATATCCGGCATGATCATGCTGTCACCGTGGCCGACGATGCAGCCCGGCGATTTATGAAACGCATTGATCTCGGCCGCCTGCTTGCGCGTGCCGTCCTCCATGTAATTCACCGCCATGCAATCGACGTTGACGGGCTTGGGCAGCGGCGGACGAATTTTCACCTGAGACACCGGCAGACCCTTGCCCGAATTCGCGGCGCTTTCGATGCGCCCGCGCACCTCGGCCCAGCGCTCGATCACGCCGTTAATCAGATTGCCGGGGTTGGTATGCGGCACCACGTTCTGCACGGCTGCCGTCACGTCCACCACGTCGGAGCCCTTGAGCACACCCAGGCGAAAATCGTTGAAATACATGAGTTTCATGGTGATCTTCCTTATCGTAATTTGCGTTCAGGTTTTGAATTGGAACAGACTGGAAATTTGTGCGCGCAAGCAAACGCAACCGCGCCAGCGTGTGACGAATTATTACACCAATATTGTGCGCGTGGCACGCTGCGCCGTCGCCGGATGTTCGCTGAGCACTCGCTGATCCGTCCCGGCGATATACTGTAGCCGGCTCATTTCGCACCGCAGCAATGTCCCGACCCTCAAGAAAATCCCGTGTATACCGCGCGCTGCCGGCGTTGCTCTGCCTGCTCGCCCTGCCCGCCGGTGCGCCGGCGCAACCCTATCCGTCAAAGCCCGTGCGCGTGATTGTCGGACTCGCGCCCGGCGGCGGCACCGACTACCAGGCAAGGCTGTTTTCGCAAAAGCTTGCGGAAAACCTGCGCCAGCAATTCATCGTCGATAACCGCCTCGGCGCGGGCGGCATGATTGCCTATCAAACCGCTGCCAGCGCCGCGCCCGACGGCTACACGCTGCTGGTCGCCACGCCGGTGTATACCATCGTGCCCGCGTTCAATGAATCGTCTCGACACCATCCCCTGCGTGATTTTGCGCCGGTATCGTTGCTGACCAAGGCGCCTTACCTAGTCGTCGTGCATCCGTCGTTTCCGGGCAAGTCGTTTGCGGAAATGATTGCGTATGCAAAAAACAACCCGCTCAATTTCGGCGTCAGCGGCATCGGCACCACTATTCATCTCGGCGCGGCATGGATCGCGCAGGCCACGCGCGCGAACATCGTGATCGTGCCCTACAAGGGCACCGGGCCGGCGCTCAACGATCTGCTGGGTGCGCAGATACACACCACCTTTGCCAACATGCTCAACGTGTCGCCGCATGTCAAAGCCGCGCGCCTGCGCGCACTGGCGGTGTCGGGCATCGAACGCTCAAGCGTGATGCCAAGCATTCCCACCATCGACGAGTCCGGCGTGCCGGGCTTTGACGTCACCACCTGGCACGGCTGGCTCGCGCCCGCCGGCACACCCGCGGCTATCGTCGCGCAGATCCACAACGAGCTGGCCAAGTTCATCCGAGCGCCTGCAATCGCCGAGAAACTCGCCGCCGATGGCGGTGACGCCGTCGGCAGCACGCCCGCACAATATCACCGCTTTCTCGGCGACGAAATCGCGCGCTGGCGTGCACTGGCGAAAGCAACGCGGCTTAAACTCGATTAGTGAGCTCGATTAATGAGCTCGATCAATGAGCGGTCACGAACGCGGTAAACTGCGATTACGTTATTGGAAGAACC
>CANIID010000123.1 GCA_947467315.1 Betaproteobacteria bacterium
CGCGCTTGTGCTGTTCGGACAGAAGCTGGCGCACGCGTTTGTAACCGTCGTCGTCATGGATGCTGTCGATGGCCAGCGTCGGCTGCTGCTGGTGATCAGCGACCGCGAACAGATGAAAATCGCGGATCAGTCTCGGCGACAGGTACTGCGCGATGAACGATTCGTCCTTGAAGTTGCGCATGGCGAAATCCAGCACCTTCAGCCAGTCCGCGCCGGCGATCTCCGGGAACCAGCGGCGATCCTCCGCCTCGGGCTTTTCGCAGATGCGGCGCAAATCCTGCATCATTGAAAATCCGAGCGCATACGGATTGATGCCGCCGTAGCCGGGCTGATCGAAACCGCGCTGGCCCACCACGTTGGTGTGGCTTTGCAGGAACTCGATCATGAAGCCGTCGGTAACCAGGCCCTTGTCGTAAAGGCGGTTGATCAGCGTGTAATGCCAGAACGTCGCCCAGCCTTCGTTCATCACCTTGGTTTGCCCCTGCGGATAAAAATACTGCGCGATCTTGCGCACGATGCGCACGATCTCGCGCTGCCAGGGCTCGAGCCGCGGCGAGTATTTCTCGACAAACCAGAGGATGTTTTCCTCGTGCTCCGCGGGAAACGACGCGTGTTTTCCATGCTGCGCGGGCTCGCGCACGTTCGGCGCCACGGTCGCCACCGGCACGGTGCGCCACAGGTCGTTGTATTGCAGGCGCGCGAGTTCACGGCGTTCGTCGCCGCGCGCCTTTTCCGCCTTGGGCGAGAGCGGCGGCGGGCGCTGGTAGCGATGCACGCCGTAGTCCATCAGCGCGTGGCAGGAGTCGAGCATGTCCTCCACCGCGGTAACGCCGTGGCGCTCTTCGCAATCCATCACGTAGCGGCGCGCGAACACCAGGTAATCGAGGATGGCGTCGGCCTGCGTCCACTGGCGAAACAAAAAATTGCCCTTGAAGAATGAGTTATGGCCGAAGCTCGCATGCGCGATCACCAGCGCCTGCATCATCATCGAATTCTCTTCCATCAAATAGGCGATGCAAGGGTCCGAGTTGATGACGATTTCGTAGGCGAGTCCCTGCCGCCCCTTGCGGTAGGCCTGCTCGTTGGCGATGAACTCCTTGCCATACGACCAGTGCTGGTAGCCGGTGGGCAAGCCTGTCGAGGAGTAGGCATCCAGCATCTGCTCGGAAGTGATGATCTCGATCTGATTCGGATAGGTATCGAGGCCGAACTCGGCGGCGCACTGGCCGATCTCGTTTTCGTAGCGCTCTATCAGCGCGAAGTCCCAGTCGGAACCGGTTGAAATCGGCTTCATGCGTGCTCCTTTTTAAACAGCTCGCGGAACACCGGATAAATGTCAGCGCGCGCGCCGACGCGCCGCTTGGCGAAATTCTCGTTTTGCACCGTCTCGTAACTCGCCCACAGGCTGCTGGCGTGCGCGTCGCTGCCGTCGCACACTTCGATATACGCAAAATAGCGCAGCAGCGGCAACAGGCTCTGTTCGACAAATCGCGAGCTCTTGCCGGCGTCCGCGCCGAAGGCATCCCCGTCGGATGCCTGCGCGAGATACAGATTCCAGCCGCCGCCGGCATAACGCTCGCGTGCAATGTGGTGAGCGAGTTCGAGCGCGGTGAGCACCACGGTGCCGCCGCTGCGCGGATCGTGAAAGAACGTGTTTTCGTCCACTTCCTCGGCTTCGTCGGTGTGGCGGATAAACACCACTTCCACCTGCTCGTACTTGCGCGATAAAAACAAATACAGCAGCGCAAAAAACCGCTTGGCAAGGTCCTTGCGTGCCTCGTCCATCGAGGCCGAAACATCCATCAGGCAAAACATCACCGCGCGTGAGATGGGCGCGGGTACCGCGACGCGATTGCGAAAGCGCAAGTCAAGTTCGTCCAGGTAAGGCACGCGCAGCAAACGCCGTTCCAGCAACACGATCTCGGCTTCCCATGTGGCCGTCGCCGCCGTATCGCCCGCCGCGCGCGCGCGTTGCAGGCACGCTTGCGCCTCGCGCAGCTTGTCGCGAATCGACGCCGATACCGCGATGCGCCGGCCCAGCGACATTTTCAGCGTGCGCAGCACCGACAGGTTGCACTGCGCGCCGTCGGTGACGAAGCCGGCATGGACAAACGTCTTCTGCATCGCCTGCCCCAGCGCGTTGCGCAGGAGGCGCGGCAGCTCCAGATCCTCGAAGAAAATGTCGAGAAATTCGTCGCGCGACAGGCTGAACACGAAGTCGTCCTCGCTCTCGCCCGTGCCCGGCTCGCGGCCCGCGCCGCCGGCGCCCCCATCGGGCCGCTTGATGGTGTCGCCCTTGACGAATTCGCGGTTGCCCGGATGGACCAGTTCGCGGTCGCCGCCCGGCCCGTGGCGGAATCTCGGCTCGGCGATGTCCTTGGCGGGGATGCGCACATCGCCGCCCTTGTCCATGTCGGTGATGGAACGCTCGCCGATCATATCTTTCACCGATTTGCGCAACTGCTCCTTGTAGCGCCGCAGAAAGCGTTCGCGGTTGGCGGCGCTTTTGTTGTTGCCGTTGAGGCGCCGGTCGATGAGGTGGATCACGGCGGTCTATGCTCCGCTCAGGACGACTTCCGCACGCGCAAGTACCATTCGGAGAGCAAGCGCACCTGCTTTTCGGTGTAACCTTTTTCGACCATGCGCGAGACAAAATTGCGGTGCTTGTTGATGTCCTCGGCCGAGGCCTTGACGTTAAACGATATCACTGGCAGCAGATCCTCGGTGTTGGAAAACATCTTCTTCTCGATCACTTCGCGCAGCTTTTCGTAGCTGTTCCACACCGGATTCTTGCCGCCGTGATTGGCGCGGGCGCGCAGCACGAAGTTGACGATTTCGTTGCGGAAGTCTTTCGGGTTGGCGATGCCCGCGGGTTTTTCGATCTTCTCCAGCTCGGCGTTTAATGCGACGCGGTCGAAGCACTCGCCGGTTTCCGGATCGCGAAAATCCTCGTCCTGTATCCAGCAATCGGCGTAGGTGACGTAGCGGTCGAAAATATTCTGCCCGTACTCGGAGTACGATTCGAGGTACGCGGTCTGGATTTCCTTGCCGATAAACTCGGCGTAACGCGGCGCCAGCCAGCCCTTGATGAATTCGAGGTAGCGGCGCTGCGCTTCTTCCGGCAGGTCTTCGCGCGCAATGCGCTGCTCCAGCACGTACATCAGGTGTACCGGATTGGCCGCGACTTCGGTTTGGTCGTAGTTGAACACCGACGACAGGATTTTGTAGGCGAAACGCGTCGAGGCGCCGTTCATGCCCTCGTCGGTGCCAGCGTAATCGCGGTATTCCTGATAGGCCTTGGCCTTGGGGTCCTGATCCTTGAGGCTTTCGCCGTCGTAGATGCGCAATTTTGAATAAATGCTTGAATTTTCCGGTGTTTTCAGGCGCGTGAGTACCGAAAACTGCGCCATCATTTCCAGCGTGCCCGGCGCGCAGGGCGCGTCGGCGAGCGAGCTGTTCGCCAGCAGCTTGCCGTAAATCTTGACCTCTTCGGTCACCTGCAGGCAGTACGGCACCTTGACGATGTAAATGCGGTCGAGGAACGCCTCGTTGTGCTTGTTATTGCGGAAAGTCTGCCACTCCGATTCGTTCGAGTGCGCCAGAATGATGCCGTTGAACGGGATCGCCGAAATGCCTTCGGTCCCTTTGAAGTTGCCTTCCTGCGTGGCGGTGAGCAGCGGGTGCAGCATTTTGATCGGCGCCTTGAACATCTCGACGAACTCCAGCAGGCCCTGGTTGGCGAGACACAAACCGCCGGAGTAGCTGTAGGCGTCGGCATCGTTTTGCGAATATTGGTCGAGTTTGCGGATATCGATCTTGCCCACCAGCGAGCTGATGTCCTGATTGTTCTCGTCGCCGGGCTCGGTCTTGGAGATCGCGATCTGGCGCAGCACCGAGGGCTGCACCCGCGCCACGCGGAACTGGGAAATATCGCCGCCAAACTCCGTCAGCCGCTTGATCGCCCACGGCGACATGATGCCGGAGAGGTAGCGCCGCGGAATGCCGTACTCCGCTTCCAGCACCGCGCCGTATTGCACCGGCGAAAACAGTCCCAGCGGCGATTCGTTCACCGGCGAGCCCTTGAGCGCGTAAATTGGCTTGGCTTCCATCAACTGCTTCAAGCGCTCGGCAATCGAGGATTTGCCGCCGCCGACCGGCCCCAGCAGATACAGGACTTGCTTGCGTTCCTCCAGCCCCTGCGCCGCGTGCTTGAAGAAGGCGACGATCTGGGCAATCACGTCCTCCAGGCCATAGAACTCGGCGAAGGCCGGATAACGCTTGATGACACGGTTGGAGAACAGGCGCGACAGGCGCGGATCGTTGCGCGTATCGACCGATTCGGGCTGCCCGATCGCGGCCAGCATACGCTCGGCGGCGCCGGCATACGCCCCCGGATCATGTTTGCACAGATCCAGGTAGTCCTTGATGGACATCTCCTCATCCTGTGCTTCGGCGTAGCGGCTCTTGTAGCTTTCAAACAAGTCGATCATGGCGTTTTCTCCTGTATTTGCAGAATCGCCCGGTCAACCTTCGGGCGCCTGCGTAAAAGTCATCGCACCCCTCTATCCTCATGTCAGAAGCCGTCTACCTATCTGCTCAAACGCGCGATGTGACCGTTGCGTTGAGTGGATTGTTTCCCTACCTGCATTTTATTTTTGCATACGCTTCAATGCTTAGTCTGCCATTAGGGCTCAATAGTTACACGCCTCCCGTAATAATTAGATGCGAAAAAGCGGATGGATCGACCCCTTTTTGCATCTTTCGCCGATTACGATGAACGAAGCTGACGGTGTTTGGTTGATTTCCATCAATGGCCGGCAAATAGGTGACCGCACGTTAATCAGTGAATACCTGCTTATGTTGGAGCGCCAAAAGCCCGGTTGTCGAGCTATCCCGCCACGCTTGTTGGAAACAGTGCAGGAATCGCGCCTATAATTTTTATTATAAAAAACAATTACTTACGAACACCCCCTCGCACGGGTAGCCAAAAGTTGTCGCATTTTTCGACACCTTTGTCGGCGGCGCGCCGGATCGGCATAGCCTTTGCGACCACACAACAAGTATCCGGTTTGTTAGCAGGCACGCCTTACTGCTAACACTGTCGGGATCAGCGTACTGCGCCGCCGGTCAGCACCTGTGCCAGCGTCCGCGCGTTGCGCACCGACGCCAGGTTCAGAATCATGTCGATCAGCGACGCGGTTTGTGCGGGCGTCAGCGCGTGGCGCGTGTTGTCGGCGAACTTGCGCAGCACTTCCGCTTGCGGCGCACGGTCGTCAGGCAAAATATCTTTGCGCCGCGATAACTCGCGCCCATCCTTCATGCGCACGATCACTTCACCGGAGCGATATTTCGGAAAGCCCGAGTCGGGATCGATTTCGTAACTGATTTTTTGCGCGAGCTTCAACAACGCAGGATCAGTAAACGCCGCTTCTTCGGTTTCTTCCAGCCCGAAACGACCGCGAATCAAACAACACGCCACCGCGTACGGCAGACTAAACGACGCCGCGTAGCTGTTGTGCGGTTTGTGTTTCGCCGCCAGCGGCTCGCACACCAGCGGCACTGCGGTTTCGGCGATCCGCGTGTTGATGCTTTCAATCGCGTCAATATCAATGGCTTCCTGCGCGCGCAGTTCCAGCGCTGCGTTCATGAACGCATGCGACTGGTAACACGCGGGGAAGAGCTTCACCGAGATGCGCAGCAGCTCCCAGTGCGCGCCCAGATCGCGCGTGATAAACGGCAAGTCGGCTTCGGCGGCGTGCATGCCCAAAAAACACGGATACAAACCGTAGCGCCCTTCGTAGACCTCGAACGGCCCGGTGAAATCGTTTTTCGCCATCGCCACTGCGTTGATGGCCCCCGCGCCCGCGAGCCCCGCATGCAGGCGTTTGGCCCACGTGCCTTCCTGCGTGGGCTGCATATTGCCCGATGCCCACGACAGCGCGATGCCCTGCGCCATCACCAGTTGCGCGTGGGTGAGTTGCGACAAGCGCCCCGCCGCCAGCGTGCTGGCGAAGATGCCGAGCAGGCTGGTGGGATGAAATCCGCCCTTGAGAAACGCGCCCTTGCTCGCGCCGCCCAGTCGCGTGCCGGCTTCCATCCCCAGCGCGTACGCCGCGAGTAAATCCGCGCCGCTGGCATCCGCTTGCGCCGCCAGCGCCAACGCTGTGGGAAAACAACTCGCGCCCAGGTGCGTCGCGCCCGGCAGATAGGTGTCGTCGTAATCAAGGCCGTGGATCAGCGTGCCGTTCATCATCACCGCGTCACGCAGACCGAGGCGCGTGTCGGAGCCGATCACGCAACTGTCACCCTCGCCCATCCCCTTTAACGCAGCCAACGCGCGTTGCGCGAAATCGTAGCGGCTGGATGCGTAGGCGTTGCCGATGGCGTCGAGCATCAGCAACTTCGACCAGTGTTGCACTTCAGCCGGAATGCGGTCGAGCGTGGCGTTGAGTACAAACCCGGCGAGTTGGTCGGAGATCAGTCGTGGTTTATTCATCGTGCTTCCCCCCTCTCCCCCAACCCCTCTGCGTCGCTGCAAGTGTGCCCTTGTCCCGCAAGCGGGCGAGGGGAGCTCAATGTCACCACGACTCTCATCCCCTCTCCCGCCTGCGGGAGAGGGGTAGGGGAGAGGGATCGACCGTAGGCGATAGAACCATCATATCTATTGTTGACAGAAAAAATTGCAATACGGTTCATTCCGCCGCCAACGCCATCATCAACGGCTTCACGCTATCCGCCGAAGCCAGATACCTGAGCATGTCCGCGATCCGCGCGCTTTTTTCTGCGCCAAAGCGCTGTGGAACTAAGTTATTGAATTTATTGACCAATTCATCTTTCGTCATAGACGTGTGCTGGACGTTTTCGGTAACGACCTTACCCGCCTTGGTCGTGATGGTCACAATCGCGCGCCGCCCCGCTTCAAGGTCCGTCCAGTCATCGCGCCCGACAAATCGCACGCGCTCCTGCATGGCGAGCGCGGCTGCATCCATTGCACCCTTGGGATCATGCAGTTGATAAAAATCCAGCTTGCCGTGCGCCGCCGCGATGGCGCATACCGTCAGCGCCGAGATCGACGCATGCCGCGTGGTGGGGATGCGCTTCAAGCCGCGCTGCGGTATCTGCACTTCGATTTCGGCGATGTCGTCGCCGCGCAACGCGTGCTTTTCCATCAGGCTGAACACGCCTTGCAGATAGGTTTGATTGGGGCTGCCCACCGGGTAACGCTTGTGCATCACATCGGTGATCGAGTAGTAGCTGCCGATGTCTTTCAGCAAATCCGCGCCTGCGTCCGGCGCACTCAGGTACGCATCAAAAAAGCTGTGCGAGCCATCGAGGATATCCAGCGGCGCATGGCACCCTTCCTGTGCCAGCAGTGCGGCGGTGACGCCGTTGCGATTGGCCGCGCCCACCTGAAACGTTTTGCCCATGTGCGCCGGGTCTTTGGTCATGTTGTCCGGGCCGGCGGCCTGATACGCCGCGAGGCACAGCGCCACCTGCATCTGTTCCGGCGTCAATTTCAGCAACACGCCTGCCGCCACGGCGGAACTCATCGTGCCGACCACCGCCGTCGGATAAAACCGCCGCGCGACGTAATCACGCTCACGATAAAAAATCGTCATCATGCGACCACCCGCCTCGTAGCCCAACGCCACGGCGCGCAGCACCTCTTCACCACTCGACCCCAGCCATTGCCCGACCGTCAGCGCGGTCGGCACCGGGCCGGAGGCCACATGCCCGCCCACCGATTTCAAATGCACCGGATCGGATTCGTTGCCATGCGACATGCCGCCATTGGCCATCGCGGCATTGACCACACTGGTCAGCCCCGC
The DNA here is from genome assembly GCA_947467315.1 of Betaproteobacteria bacterium. Lineage (GTDB taxonomy): Bacteria > Pseudomonadota > Gammaproteobacteria > Burkholderiales > SG8-41 > UBA5216. Next base: position 7,830 of record CANIID010000123.1, read on the forward strand.
GTGGCCGATCATCGTGCACTCCGCCGTGCCGCCCATGCGTTGCAGAAATTTCACGATTGCTTTCACCTCGGGCAATTGCGAGCAGGCGATCATCGCGCCGACGGAATCGAATACCACGTCAACGGATTTCTGCTGCACGTTGGGTGGCAGGTCTTGCCAGCGTTGGGTGCAAAGCCAATTTGCGAGGGTTGCTGTGATGGTTGTGGTCATGATTTTTTCTTGAAGGTTGCAAATTGCGCGCCTATGCACGCCCTATACCAACGCCGTCGTTCCCGCGAAGGCGGGAATCCATAACGCACGTGCGCATGAGACTGTGTTATGGGGTTCCCGCCTGCGCGGGAACGACAAGTGAGAGATTTACTTGCTTAGCACGAATACCTTTATCGAACGCTATTTAAACTTCACCACCCGCGTCACCGGATGATAACTAAACGACGTCGGCACGAACTGCGAGTGTATGCCCGCGCCGCCCGCCACCACGATGCTCACGTGCGCCGCATCATCCGCCACGCCGATGTGATCCGCGTTCGGAAACAACTCAAACCAGCGCGAGCGCCGGTGGTGCAACCCGCGCACGGTGCGCGCGGCGAAACGCGACAGCGGTATGCGCGCGCGTTCAAAAACCGCCTTGCGGATAGCGGCTTTATCGATGCCATCCCGCGCCAGCACGCCGGCGTGCTCCGGCCCGATCACCAGCAGCGGCCCGGTGGGGAAAATCACGTTGTTATGGCCCAGCGCGGTCAGTCCGCCGATGAAGTGATCGAGTATCTCCGCGCCCGTTTCGCAGCCGTAGGTAAACAGATTGTGCGCCGGTGACGCGCCGATCACCGTTACCGTGCTGTCGGTCGCCGCAAAGCCGCGTTCGACATGAAACGGCGGCCACGGGCTGTCGGCTTCATTCTCCGCGATGCAAAACGTAAATTTGCCGCTTTGCCCGTGTGTGGCCATATCGGTTTCACCCGGCACATCGCCGCCGAGATTACGCAGCACCAATTGCAATGCACGGCCCACGCTCGCATTCGCGCGATTGCCCGCGCCGAACACATTGCCCGCCGCGTTAAAGCCCAAGCGTTCAATCGCCGGGCCGTTGATGATGATCAGCGGCGTGGTGTTATTGGTCGCGGTTTGGATGCCATAGAGACGGCAGTTCTCGTCGAGCACCGCTTCCACTGCCGCCAGCACCACGGGAAAATATTCCGGCTTGCAGCCGGCCATCACCGCGTTGATGGCAATTTTTTCAAGTGAAACGATACGCATGCGCGGCGGAATCGGCCCCAGCGTTTCATTCCGGTCGCGCGCGGTATGCGCCAGCATCGCGTCCACCGCTGCGCGCGTCGGCGGCGTGATCGGCAGACCGTCCGTCCAGCCGTGATCGAAGAAATATTCTTCCAGCGCCGTCGGGTCGGCATCCAATGCCAGCACCTCGGGCAAACGCACCGCCGTCGCGCTCGCCACCGCAGCTTTGCGCTCGGTTAACGCCGCCGCCAGATGGGCGATGGCCTTTTCCGCACGCTCCGTCACCGCCTGCTGAGACGCTGAGTGCATCGGATGCGGAATCTCCACCACCGGCAAATCGTCCATGCCGCGTCCCGCCGCTTGGCTGCGCGCCGCGCCCGCGAATGCGGTGCTGCACACCGTCACCGTCGGCACGCCCATTTGTTCCAGCTTCACGCCGTCAGACACGCTGACGGAACAGGAAGTCCCTCAGTCGCCGAAGCCCTGAATCACCGCGTCGTAGTCGCCGAGCAGCTTGAGATCGGCTGCGGTCAAATCATCTTTCGGCGCGAGCTTGCGCACCGTGTTGCCGGTTACCGCGCCATATTTTTCGCCGAGCAATGCTTTGACGCGGCCCAGAAAAATATCGGCGTTGACCTTGCTGTTATCGACGAACGCGATGCGCGCGTTGCGTAGCGCGGCGAGTTGCGGCGCGAGCGGAATGCGCTGCGTGTCGTCGTGGATGGTGGGATTGAGGATGTTCATTGTGGACATGTGCGCTCCGTCGATAGCGCGCAATGGCTGCGCGCTGACCGCATTGAGTAATAAAATATAAGTATATGTTTTAAAGGGGTATTTATGAACTCTACTTCACCAACCCCAACCCCCGCAGCGCCGTAGTCAGCTCCACAAACTGCGCGTCCATCAGCTTGCGCGTATCGGCGCCGTTGAGATAGGTGTTGGCGAAATGATTCGCCGCCACATCTTTTTTCCAGTCGTCCTGCTGCACCAGTTTGGCGAACACGCTGTCCCAATAGTGCACCTGCGCCGCGCTCATGCTCTGCGGCCCGACCACGCTGCGCCAGTTGGATGACACCACTTTGATGCCCTGCTCCGTCCAAGTGGGTGCGGAAGCGAGCGCACCGGCCTGACGCTCACCCGCCGCCACGGCCAGCAGGCGCAGCTTGCCGCTTTGCACATGCGGAATCACGGCGGCGCCTGGCGACACCATCACATCGACGTGCCCGCCCATCACCGTGCTCGCTACTTCGCTCGATGAATTGAACACCGCCACGCGCAGCTTCTTCACATCGGCGCCGACGGCGCCGGCGAGTTGCGCGATGGCGCTGTGGTTGTGATTGCCCAGCGCGTTGGCGAGTGCAAAGCTGACGCCGGCGACATCTTGTTTGAGGCGCGCGGCGAGGTCCTTGCCGGTTTTAAGCGGCGAATCCACCGGCACGGCGAAGGTGACGTACTCGGTGCCGATCTGCGCCAGCGGCGTGAGGTGGGTGTGGTTGACGGTGGTCTTACCGAGGATGTTATTGGTCAATAACGTGGGCGACACCACCAACAGATGATGGCCGCTGCCGGTGTTTTGCACCAGGTACGCCGCCGCGACCACGCCGCCACCGCCTACTTTGTTTAACACCGTGGCGGGGCGCTCGATGAGTTTCTTGTCGTTGAGTAGGCGCTGGATCAGACGCGCGGTGGAGTCGCTGCCGCCGCCGGGCGCGGTACCGACGATGAGTTCGACGGTGCGATCGGGGCGCCAGTCTGCGGCTTGGGCGGCGCCCGCGATAGATAACGATAACGCTACCGCAACCAGCCCTATGGCGACGCACGTGAAATCAATACCCCTGCCCTGTCGTTCCCGCGCAGGCGGGAACCCATAACACAGTGCCACTTGAGACGGCTTATGGGTTCCCGCCTGCGAGGGAACGACGGTGAGGGTAGTTTTGTGCGAATGGATACTCAGTCGTCTGCTCAACATTTCAAACCTCCTCATAGCGCCAACATCCCCATAAACGCATGCACCGGCGTATTCTCCAGCCGCGCGCCATCATCACACAACGCGAGTATCTGCTTGACGCGTTTACTGGAATAGCGCCGCGCCAGACTGCGCTCGAACTTCGTGCGCAGCACCGCGCCCGCGTCCTTCAACCGGCGCGGGTGCCCGAACGGGAACTCCACCACCACTTTCGGCGTGCGCGTGCCGTCTTTGAACGTGACCTGTATCGCATTGGCGCTGGAACGCTTTTTCGGATCGGTGAATTCGCGCGTAAAACGCTTGTCCTCGGTCACGGTCATTTTCGCGCGCAGCGCATCGATGCGCGGATCGGCGGCGAACGCATCTTCAAAATCAGACGCATCGAGTTTGCCGTGGATCAAACCCACTGCAACGATGTATTGTACGCTGTGGTCGCGATCCGCCGGGTTATGCAGCGGCCCGGTTTTATCCATGATGCCCATCAGCGCGCGCTGGCTGAATATCTCGATGCGCTGAATGGCAGACAATTTGTCTTTCACGTGCTCATGCAGCCGGAACGCACACTCCACCGCCGATTGCCCGTGCATGCCCGCCGCGACAAACTTGAACATCGAGTTCTGGATCACATAGTCGCCATACGGCCGCTGAAACGTAAACGGCTTGCCGCCGTTGTAGCAATCGTAGAAACCCCACTTCTTCGCGCTGAGCACGGTCGGGTAGCCCATCTCGCCCGCCATCGCCATGCGCGCCAGCCGCACGCCTTCGGATGCCGCATTGCCCGCTGCCCAGCTCTTGCGCCAGCCGGCATTCGGCGCCTGCCGATACACCCGCAGGCTGGCGTCTATCCATGCATTCGATACCGCGTTGACGATTTCAGTGCGCGTGCCGCCCATCATCTGTGTGACCACCGCCGCCGTCGCCACGCGCGACAACAGCGTGTGATCGACGCCCATGGCGTTGAAATCATTTTCGATGGCGATGCAGCCTTGAATTTCATAGGCTTTGACCAAGGCCTCCAGCACATCGCGCATCAACAAGGGTTTAGCGCGACGCGCGGCACGCTCGCGACTTAGCGCATCGGCAGCAGCCAGAATGCCGCCGAGGTTATCCGACGGATGACTGCCCTGCGCCGCGGTGAAGGTGTCGTTGAAATCCAGCCAGCGGATCAGGCTGCCGATATCGAAAGCCGCTTTCACCGGATCGAGCACGAACGCCGTGCCCGGCACGCGCGTGCCCAGCGGCACTGTCGTGCCCTTGACCACCGGGCCGATCAACTTGGTGCAATCCGGGTAATCCAGCGCATCCAGCGCGCACGCCAGCGTGTCGGTCATGCGCAGGCGCGCGATGTCGAGCACCTTGCGGGTTTTCGCACGGTAGCTGATGACATAGTCGGCGATGTCGGTGAGTTCGCGATCAGGGCCGGAACGCACATTGGATTTGACTTCGGTGGACATAAGCAAAACCTCGCATGACAAGAGTGCCGCCATGCTAAAGGGCATTGCGTTGCGCGGCAATGCTATCGTCCATATAGGGAACCTCCAGCGCTGCACGGCGCCGCGCGCTGCTACACTTGTAAAAATTAACGGAGATCAAGCATGCTGCTCGGCAAAGGTGTCATGATTAACTGGACCAACGCGGCGCCCGAAGATCGCCCGCGCTACGACGCATGGCAATCGCACGAACACACGCCGGGCCGTCTGGCGATACCCGGTTTTCTGCGCGGGCGGCGCTGCATTGCGGTGTTTCCCGAGAAAGCAGATCGGCAGTTTCTGACGCTGTATGAAGTGGATGCCCTTGAGGTGCTGACCAGCGCGGCGTATCTCGCCAAGGCCAACGATCCCAGCCCGCTCACGCGCGCCACCACGCCGGTGGTGCGCGACAGCGTGCGCGGCCTTGCTCGTGTGCGCGCTTCATACGGGCCGGGCGTGGGCGGCTGCGCGCTGACGCTGCGCTTCGACCCGCAGCCGCGCGCGGGCAGCGAGGCCGCGCTCGAAACGTATCTCACGCGCGATGCGCTGCCGGTGATCGCGCAACGCGCGGACATCTGCGGCGCGCACTGGATCGTCGCTGATCCGGACGCGAGCGCGATGAAGCCGGTGGAGCGTCAGGGCCGTGCGGTGACCCTACCCAACTGGATTGTGATGATCGAAGGCATGACCCCGCAAGCGGTCACTCAGGCAGGCGACGCGCTGCTGAGCAACGCACAACTCATCGCCCACGGATGCGCGCCGGCAATCATCCGCGACGTGTACACCTTGCAGTATCTGCATGCCGCTAAGGGCGTCGTTGGGTAATCGCCGATAATTTTCCGTAAGTATATGTTTTTATTACGTTATTTAACTCCATCACATTCAGGGAGCCACCATGACCACTGAACTGCACGAACGCGGCCTCGCCATGCGCAAAAAAGTACTCGGCGCGGCGCAAGTCGAACAAACCTACAAGAGCGTGGATAAATTCACCGCGCCGTTTCAGGAAGTGGTCAACGAATACGTGTGGGGCGCGGTATGGGCGCGGCCCGGTCTGGAAACGCGCACGCGCTGCCTGCTCACCATCGGCATGTTGACTGCACTCAATCGCCCGAATGAAGTCAAAACCCATATGCGCGCGGCGCTGGATAACGGCGTGACCCGTGAGGAAATCATGGAAACGCTGCTGCAAGCGAACGTGTATTGCGGCGCGCCAGCAGCCGTTGAAGCGTTTCGCTGCATGCGGGAAGTGTTTGCGGCGATTGACGCGGCACCGGCGAAATAAGGAGCGCGCGATGAATGAATCATTACTCGATCCCGAAACCCGCGCACGCGGCCAGCAGGTGCGCCGCGAAGTGCTGGGCCCCTCGCATGTGCAGGCGTCGTACGATGTCGATGCGCTGTCGCTGCCGAAAACGCAGATGGCGGAATATGTGTGGAGCAAAATCTGGGCGCGGCCCGGTCTGTCGCGCAAGCGCCGCAGCATCGCGAATCTGGCGATGCTCACCGCGCTCAACCGTCCGCATGAATTGAAGCTGCACATCAAGGCGGCCATCAACAACGGCCTGACGCAGGACGAAATCGGCGAGGTATTATTGCAAACCGCCGTCTACTGCGGCGTCGCTGCGGCCGAAGACAGCTTTCGCATCGCGCGCGAGGCCTTCGCGGAAATGAATCTCAAATAAGGACTCCCATGACCACTACCCTCAAACTCTATTCCGGCAACGGCCTGTCGTCGTCATTGCGCGTGCTGCTGCCCGCATTTGAACGCGAACACGACTGCAAAGTGGATGTGTTGTACGAACCCGCGCAAATCCTGCTGCGCGAGATCACCGCCGGGAGAACCGCCGACCTCGGCATCCTCGGCGGCGGCGTGATGGATCAGGTCATCAAACAGGGTTACATCATTCCCGACAGCGTACGCCCGCTCACCAGCAATGGTATCGGCGTGGGCGTGTTGAAGGGCGCGCCCCGGCCCGATATCTCCAGCGTGGAAGCGTTCAAGCGCGCCCTGCTCAACGCACGCTGCGTGGCCTACACCACCGAGGGCGCCAGCGGCATTTACTTCGCGGGCCTGATCGACAAGCTCGGCATCGGCAATGAAATTCGCGCCAAGGCCAAGACCCGCGCCGGCGGTTTAATCGCCGAGTTCGTGGTCAGCGGCGAAGCCGATCTCGCCGTGCAGCAGATTCCCGAAATCATGGCCGTGCCCGGCGTCGATTACGTCGGCCCGCTGCCGGCGGAAGTACAAAGTCTTTCGCTTAACCGCGCCGGCGTGTTCACCGATAGCAAAGTGCCGCAACTCGCCGAAGCGTTGCGCGACTACTTGCGGACGCCGACAGCGGCAGAAGTGTTCAAGGCGCGGGGGTTGGAGCCGCAGGGTTATTGACCGAGCTGCCGTAGGATGGGTGGAGCGCAGCGCAACCCATCACAGACAGTGGTGCATGAATAGACATTGGCCAGTACCCATCCTACGGATAACTTGTTGTTGACGTTAAAGGCACATGCGGCGCAATAGGGATTGCGCCCTACAACTTCAACACTCAATCAAACCGCATCTTCGATTCTTTAACCACGCGCGTCCACTTGGCGATTTCCGCACGCAGGAAGATGACAAAATCTTCCTGCGAGCTCATCACCAGTTCATTGCCCGCGCGTTCGAGCCTTTCCTTCGCATCGGCGCTGTTCAGCGCGCGCGACGATTCGCTGTGCAGCCGGCGCACCAGTTCCGCCGGCATGCCCGCCGGACCGTAAAAACCATACCAACCAATCGCCGCGTAGCCGGGAACGCCAGACTCAGCGATGGTCGGCACCTCGGGCAACGAGGGAAACCGCTTGAGGCCGGACACCGCGATGGCGCGCACTTTGCCGCTTTTCGCGGGCTCGGCCAG
>CANIID010000124.1 GCA_947467315.1 Betaproteobacteria bacterium
AATTCGCCGAAATTGCGATGCTCCGGTTTCAGGTGTGCGGTCTTGGTGGCGCTGGCGCGCGTGGCATCGTCGTTGTACGGTCCCAGCAGATTGTATTTGCTGGCGGTCAGAATCTTGATGCCGTCGTGACGGCCGCCGTCCACCCGCTTACTGTCACCATCGATAAAATGCGACACGCCGATATCGTGAAACTCGCCGTTGGTGAACATCGGCCCGGTGTGGCAGGTGCTGCAATTGCCTTTGCCGATGAAAATTTGCAGGCCGCGCCGCGCCTCGCGCGGATACAGCGATGCCTTGGCATGATCGCCGCGCGCCAACGCATCGCGAAAGGCATCAAACGGCGTGTGTTCGGTCAGCAGCGTTTCCTGAAACGCCGCCATCACCTTGCCCACGCCCACCAGCACCGCTTCGTCGTCCTGCTTCGATGGGTTCACGCCGAAGGTTTTTTCATAGCGGCACGATAAATCCGCGTCTTTGCGCACATACTGCGCGACATGCGTGGCGTTGGAGGCCAACTCACGCGGATCGACAATCGGACGCATGCTCTGCGACCATAAACTGTCCGCCGCGCCATCCAGCGCGAACCAGCGGTGGTGCCGCATGTTCATCAGCGTAGGCGTATTACGATCCACCATCGCCTGGCCTTTGTTGCGCTTCACGCCATCGGTCCAGTTGTACTCGGCAATATGGCAGGTGCCGCACGAGACGTTCTCCTTGACCGACAATTTCTCGTCGAAGAACAGCCGCTCGCCCAGATCAACCGCGTGGGTGCTGCCCGAGACGCGATTGCTGACGTCCGGCTTCCATGCCATCGGCCACGGCCCGTGGCTCAGAATCTGGTTGATTTCCGCTTTGGTGAATTCAATCACGCCCGGCTCGTTCGCCTGTGTTACGCCGGCTACCCACGACACCAACACGCCAATCGCGAGCAAGGCGGCAAACAGCATTTTTTTCAATTTATTCATTGCAGCACCACGCTGGTTGTCATGCGTTCCGGCGCGCCGGCGGTACCACCGGTGCGCACCTCGAAAATATACTCCCATCGGCCCGGCATGTGAAACATCAAACCTTCGGCGCGATATTTTCCATCGCCGTTGCTGGTGACCTTGGTTTTGTAATTCATGCCATGCCGGTGCTCAGGCATGTGCGCATCAACACGCACACTGTCGGGCACGGCGGCGCCGGCCTTGGCACACAGCGCGAGCTCAACCACGAAGTGCTGGCCGATGACGATTTTTTCCGGCTGGGTGCGGTAGGCCAAGGCGTACTTCGCGGATTCAATGATCTGCGCCTTGCCCCCCGGTAACTCGGGCATACACGCCCAAGTGGTGCTGGACAACAGCATCAACAACAAGACTCTCATGGCTTCAGCAAACTCCCAAAAATCGCATCGCCGTTGCGATACGCAATACGCTCCGCCACGTCGCGCGGCAAATCCGCCATCCAGCCGCGCGACCAGTTGGCGTGCTCCACCACATAATGCCAGCGTTCGGCGGTGTAGGTGTCGGTGCCGACCAGGAAGCGATCCGGAAACGCCATGAACGCCGCGCGCCAGTCGGCGTCCAGCTTACCCCCGGCGGCATGGTCGTTGCGAAACGCCAGATCGCACCACAAATGCTTATGCTTTTGCAACATCTCGCGTACTTTCTCGGGCCGCTCAAAACCGGAATGCGCCCACAGCACGCGCGCGTTCGGGTCCTGCTTGAAAATCCGCTCCACCGCATCGATATCCGAATGCGCGTGTAAAAACAGTTTGTATTGCTTCGCCAGTTGCACCGCCAGCCGCGCCACCGGCGCATCGGCATCCGCGCCAAACACATGAAATTCGCCAATGGCGGCGTAGCGATATTTTTTCAGGCGCTCCTGCAAATACGCGGCAACCCCTTCGTCTTTAAACCACGTGCCAATGTCGGCGCGCGTACGATAGGTGCGTAGCGACGGCAATATGAGATCGGGTGCTTCGGCATACAACTTTTGATTGCCGTCGTCGTTGGAACTCGACACCAGCGCGCGCTTCACACCGGCCTTGCGCAACAAGGCGATTGCCTCTTTCGGCGGCATGCGCTCCCACGCGTCCTGACTGTAATGCACATGCGCATCAAAAATCGGCAGCACGTCGGCGGCCTGCGCCACGGGCATGGCAGCCAGCCACGCCGTCAATAACCATCGAAACCACTGGCCAAAATTAATCATGCACAAAGTTTATCAGGTTCCCCACTCGGTCAGCCATTCCGTCATGCGAAATAAAATCGTAAGTATCTGTTTTTATTGTTATTTTCTGAAACCCCAAAATTTCACTGCGCGCGCGCTGTTTGATACACTCAAGCGGTAGTGACGCCGTCCGCTTTACTCAATCCTAAATTCTAAATCCTCAATCCTGAAAAGGGACTCGCCATGATTTACGAAGTCAGAACCTATACCGTCAAGCCGCGCTCCATGCCCGAAGTCGAAAAACGTTTCGGTGAAAAATACGAGCAGCGCAAAAAATATTCCGAACTCGCTGCGTTCTGGAAAACCGAAGTCGGCCCGCTCAACCAGTTCATGCACGTGTGGGGCTACAAAGACCTCGCCGAGCGCGCCACCATCCGCGCCGCTGCCGTCAAAGACGGCGCATGGCCGCCACCCATCTCCGAATTTCTGGTGAGCCAGCAGTCCGAGATCATGCATCAAACGCCGTTCTCGCCGGAATTGAAGCCCAGCACCAACGGCCCGTGGTTCGAGTGGCGCCAGTACACCCACGCCGCCGGCCAATTGCCGATCATGATGAAAAACTGGGAAGTCGCGCTCGAAACGCGCCTGAAATTCGGCCCCATCACCGCGCTGTGGTATTCCGATCTCGGCGGCCTGAACAAGTGGATCCACGTGTGGCCGTACAAATCGCTCGATCAACGCAACGAAGTGCGCGATCAAGCGCACAAGACCGGCGCATGGCCCCCTTCGGCACGCGCCAAAACCGACGGTCGCCCGATCGAAAACCTGGTGGCGCAGGAAAATAAATTCATGACGGCTGCGAGCTTTTCGCCGATCAAGTAAGTTCGTTCAGCACAACTAAAAGGGGAGCATCGCTCCCCTTTTTTACGTCTGTCGTTTGGTGTTTCGCGAAACCTACCACTTGCCCAGCGTTTTACCCGGCGGCCAGTACTTGGGCGAACCCCGCTCGTATTGCGGCGGATAAAATGCCTCTGCCCCCAGCGTCACCGCCGCGTGCTGCGGCCAGCGCGGATTAAACAGCAACGCGCGGGCGAGCGAGATGAAATCCGCCTTGCCTGCCGCCAGAATATCCTCCGCCTGCTGCGCATCGGTAATCAAGCCCACCGCGCCGGTGGTGATACCAGTTTCATTTTTCACGCGCTGCGCGAACGGCACCTGATAGCCGGGACCCAGCGGCACCTTGGCATCCAGCACCACGCCGCCGCCCGATACGGTGACATAGGCCGCGCCAGCTTTTTTGAGTTCAGTCGCGTAGGCCACGGCATCGTCGGGCATCCAGCCGCCGTCGGCGAAATCGGTGCCGGAAATTTTTGCGCCGATGAATTTATCCGCCGGCCACGCCTCGCGCATGGCGCGAAACACTTCCAGCGGCCAGCGCATGCGGTTGGCGAGACTGCCGCCGTATTCATCGGTGCGTTTATTCGACAGCGGCGACAGAAACTCCGAGAACAGATAACCGTGCGTCGAATGCATCTCGACGAAATCGAGCCCCATGCGCGCCGCGCGCTTCACCGACCCGACCGCCGCCTGCTTGATGCGCTCCATCTCCTGCACGGTGAGCGCGTGCGGCTCCGGCCAGCCGGCGGCAAGCGCCACGGACGAAGGGGCCTCGGTCGTCCACGCGCCGTCGTTGGGCTTCAGCGCGCCGCTGCCGCTCCAGGGGCGGTACGCGGAAGCCTTGCGACCCGCATGTCCCAACTGAACACCCAGCACAATCGGCGACACACTGCGCACGAAGGTCACCGCGCGAGTCATCGCCGCCTCGTTGGCATCGCTATACAGGCCCGCGCACTGCGGCGTGATGCGCCCTTCGGGCGAAACACCGGTGGCCTCGATCACCAGCATCGACGCGCCCGACAGCGCCATACTGCCCAGATGCATCAAATGCCAATCGGTCATTGAGCCATCAATGGCGCTGTACTGGCACATGGGTGCGACAGTGATGCGGTTGGGCAACGTGTGCTTGCCGATTTGCAGCGGAGAAAATAGTTTGCTCATGCGTTACCTTTTCAAAATCAATTGACAGAAATGAAACTTTAGAGTCTATCGAAAATACCCCAGCCATCGCCACCACAGGAAATCCAGCGGCATCAGCACAAAGAGGCACACCGCCGCGAGCGGCAGCGTAAGCCGCAGTATCTGCCGCAACGTCACACCCGCGACCTGCATGCCCACCATCACCGGCGGCGCCTGATACGGCATGAACATCAGCGAGAATCCAATCACCATGGTCATCAGCGCGGTCTCGATGCGCCAACCGGTGGCTTCCGCCATTTGCGCGGCGAGCGGCGCTAACAGGGCTGGCTGCGATGGGTTGGTGGTGAAGAGTCCTGTCACCGTCGCCAGCAGGGTCAGCTTGACGAAATTCGTGAAGTCGTTGCCCGGCGCGAGGTGCAGCGTGCCGAGCATGGCGCCGCCCAGCACCTTGCCCAGCCCGCTATCCTGCATCACCGCGCCGAAGCCCAGCACAGCGCCGACGTAAAAAAACGATCCCAGCTTGATGCGCTCCGGAAACACCGAGTGCGGTATCGCACCCACGCGCGGCATCAGCGTCACGATCGCCGCCGCCAGTGCGATCCACCCTGGCCGAATGCCATGCGAAAAATCCGTCGCCCACAACACCAGCGCGCCGGTCAGTATCACCGACAGCCGGCGCTCCTCGGGCGACATCGGCGTCGGCGCTTCGTGTACGTCCGGCGCGTGCGTGACTGCCGGAAACAGCCAGCAGATCAGCACGACTATGATCGCCGCCTTCATGCAACCCAAAATCGGAAAATGCAGCAGCAAATAATTGCCGTAAATGATGGGGATGTTGTAGAGCGTTTCCGCCGCGCCGGCCAGCACCAGGTTCGGCGCGTTTGCCGGCAGCACCGTCACGCCGCATTGAAAGCTGACAATAATCGCCGCCAGCGCCATGCCGGTGTGCCCCGGCGTTCCCGCTGCCAGTCCGGCGCGTTGCGCCATTGCCGCGAATATCGGCAACAGCAACAACACGCGGCTGACCGTGGCCGGCATCAGAAACGCCAGCAGCAAAGCGATGGTTGCGGCTGCGGCGACAAGGCCGAAGTACGACAAGGTAAAACGGCCAAACAAGGCGCGCGCAATACGCACACCCAGGCCAGTCGCCCGCACCGCCTCGGCCAGCACCAAACCGCCCAGCACCAGCCATAAGGTGCCCGATGTAAAACCCGAAAAAACAACATTGGCAGGCGCAATGGCAAACAACATGCACAGGCACAGGAACAACAATCCCGTGAGGTGCTCCGGGATTACCGCGGTCGCCCACAGGCTGATGGCGAGCAGCAGCAGGCCCGCTGCATGCATCAGGTGCGGCGGCGCGCCGGATGGCGGCGGCACGAAGAAGATTACTGTCGCGGCGGCTGTCAGCGCGGCGGCTATGATATTTTGTGGTTTCAACTTGCTTGCACTGCGTGAGGGGTAAAGCGTGGCGCGCACGGCCAAAACCGCGCTGCGGAGTGGAGCTTACACCTCACCCCTCACCCCTCACGCTTCACGCCTCACGCCTTAGTGAATTTCCGGATCCGCTGTCGGCGCCGTCTGATGCAGGAAATCAAAATCGCAACCCTTGTCTGCCTGCGTGACGTGCTGCGCGAATAACGCGCCGTAGCCGCGCTTGAAAGGTTGCGGCGCCTGCTTCCATTCGGCGCGGCGGCGTGCGAGTTCGGCATCGCTGACTTTTAATTCGAGTTTGCGCGCTTCGACATCGAGTTCGATCATATCGCCTTCGCGCACCAGCGCCAGCGGGCCGCCCACGTACGACTCCGGCGACACATGCAGCACGCAGGTGCCGTACGAGGTGCCGCTCATGCGCGCATCCGAAATGCGCACCATGTCACGCACGCCTTTTTTCAGCAGCTTTTTCGGAATCGGCAACTGGCCCCACTCCGGCATGCCGGGACCGCCCAGCGGGCCGCCGTTTTGCAGCACCAGCACCGAGTTTTCATCGACGACAAGATCGTCGCGGTCGATGCGTGCGTTCATCTCGTTGTAATCCTTGAACACCACGGCGGGGCCCGTGTGCTTGTGCAAATGCGCCTCGGCCGCAGTCGGCTTAATCACCGCGCCATTGGGCGCCAAATTACCCCGCAGCACCGCCAGCCCGCCGGTGGCCGACACCGGGTTGGAACGCGGGCGTATCACGTCAGTGTTGTAGATTTTGCAATCCGCGATATTTTCACCCAGCGTTTTGCCGTTGACGGTCTGGCAATCGCGATTGAGCAGGTCGCCGAGTTCATTCAGCATCGCGCGCAAGCCGCCGGCGTAATAAAAGTCTTCCATCAGATATTTGTCGCCCGCCGGACGAATGTTCGCGAGCACAGGCACGCTGCGCGCGAGTTCGTCAAAGCGCTCCAGCTTCAGATCAATGCCGGCGCGCCCCGCCATCGCCAGCATATGTATCAGCGCATTGGTCGATCCCGACAGCGCGTGCGTGGCAATGATGGCGTTATCGAATGATTTCGCCGTGAGAAAATCCGACGGCTTCCAGTCGTCCCACACCATATCAACAATGCGCTTGCCGCAGGCCGTGGCCATGCGCGGATGGTTGGCATCCGCCGCCGGTATCGACGCTGCACCGGGCAGCGTGAGGCCCAGCGTTTCGGCAATCGAGGTCATGGTGGAGGCCGTGCCCATCACCATGCAGTGCCCGTACGAACGCGCAATGCCTTCTTCGACTTCATCCCACGCTTTTTGATCGATGTTGCCGGCGCGCAGCTCGGCCCAGTATTTCCACGAATCCGTGCCCGAACCCAGATGCTCGCCATGCCAATTGCCGCGCAGCATCGGCCCTGCGGGTAGGTAAATACTCGGCAGATTCATCGACAACGCACCCATAATCAGCGCCGGCGTGGTCTTGTCGCAGCCGCCCATCAGCACGCAGCCATCGACCGGATACGAGCGCAGCAGCTCCTCGCACTCCATCGCCAGCATGTTGCGATACATCATCGTCGATGGCTTTTGAAACGGCTCGGCCAGCGTGATTGCGGGCATCTCCAGCGGAAAACCGCCGGCTTGCCACACGCCGCGTTTGACTTCTTCCGCGCGCGTGCGGAAGTGCGCGTGACACGGATTGATGTCGCTCCAGGTGTTGATGATGCCGATCACCGGCTTGCCGGCAAAATCCTCGCGCGAGTAGCCCATTTGCAGCGTGCGCGAGCGGTGCCCGAACGAACGCAGATCTTTGGCGCCAAACCATTTGTGCGAACGCAATTCTTCCGCGCTTTTTTTACGCTGTGCCATGAAGTTTCCTTTTGTTTGATTACGAATCTTGCGAATCTTAAGAATGCGTCCACACCAGCACCAAGCGCCCGCGCACACCCTTGGCTTCAATTCGCCGATGCGCCTCGGCTGCCTGCTCCGCCGGAAGCGTCGCGGCGACGCGCAGCGTGATGCGCCCCGCCTCGACTTGCTGACGCAAGCGTTCCAGCAAATCCGCGCGGTGGTTGTAATCGCGCACCGACGTCTTGTGAAACGTAATGCCGCGATCAAAGCCGGCCCAACCGCGCACGGAAGCAAAGCTGCCGCCATCACGCACCGCGCCGACAGCCGCGCCGCTTTGAAACGAACCATCGGCCAGACCATCCACGCCGCCGGGCGCGACCTTGCGAATCTGCGCGGCGATGTCGTCGCCGCGCGGCACCACGACATCCGCGCCCAGCGCACGCACGAGCGCCATATCGGCAGGCGACGCATCCGCGATGACGCGCAGCCCATCCGCCTTGGCGAGTTGCACGACGTAACCGCCATAACAACCCGCGGCACCGGTAACCGCGAGCGTCTGCCCAGGCTTTAACGCAAGCTGATCCAGCGACTGCCGCGCGGTGAGGCCATTCATCGGCAGCGTCGCGGCCTCAACCATGGATTTGCCCGCGGGCGCGCGCACCACGGCGTCGGCCGGCAGCACGATACTTTCGCGATAACCGCCGTGACTGGCGTGATTCACCACCATCGCCATCACCGCGTCGCCGATGGCAAGATTTGTCGTGGCGCCCGCGCCGATTTCATCGATGACACCGGCGACATCCATCCCCGGCACGTGGGGCGGCGGTACCGTGCGCAGCGCTTCGGCTCTGGCGCCTTTACGCAAATAGGTGTCGGTCGGATTCACCGTCGAGGCCTGCACGCGTATGCGAACTTCGCCGGCTGCCGCGTGCGTCTCGGGCAACTCGACTACCTGCAACACCTCGGGCCCGCCGAACGCAAAAATGCCTATGCCTCGCATGACGATCCATCCACATTAAAAATATCGTTTAAAAACAAATACTTACTACGCAGAAGCATCCGCCGTCAAACCCGCCGCCTCTACCCCTTTAGCCGCGCACTCTTCATCCTCATCACCGCTCGCGCCGCTGATGCCCGCTGCACCGAGAATCGCGCCACTCGCATCACGTATCAACACCGCGCCTTGCTGTGGCAAAAATTTGCCCTGCGCGGTTGCCGCCAGCGTCAGAAAAAAATTCTGATTGCCCTTGGCGCGATTCGCCAATGCGCGGCTTGAGCAACTCATCGCCACCGCGCCCCATGCCTTGCCTAATGCTACGTCGTAACGGAACATGCTGGCGCCGTCTTCGCGCTGCGCGGCTTTGACGTTGCCGGAATCATCCAGCACTACGACGGTAAGCTTGGCGAAGTTTTTCGCGCGCGCATGTTCGAGCGCTTTTTCGCAAATGGTATTGGCTTGCTTCAGGGTGAGCGACATAGACATCTCCGGATGTGTGGGGTGAATTCGAATGAAACGAAGGGAAACGCTTGAGCCAAACGGCGGACAATCTTTTGCCGACTATACAAACCACACTATGGGCTGTCAATTTATCGCCGGCGTAAATAACGCCGGCTGGCATCGCAGCGTCCACGGGCATAGAATCGTTTCGTGGATCAGGGGCAGACTCCACAATGCTGGCTGTGTTGTTAAACCGAAGGGGGAGCGATGAAAAAGTTTTTGGCAATCGGATTGTGTTCATGGTGTGCATGGCTGGGCAACGCGGGCGCGCAAACCGCCGAGGAGCTGATTAACGCCGGTAAAAACACCGACAACGTGCCGGTGCAGGGCATGGGCTACGATCTCAAAAACTACAGCCCGCTGAATCAGATCAACAAGTCGAACGTCAAACGCCTGGTGCCCGTCTGGGCCATAAGCCTGATGAACATACACGGCGAAACTGCGCAGCCCACGATTTATAACGGCGTGATGTATGTGGTCAACGCCACGCAAACCTTTGCCATTGATGTCGCCACCGGTCGCCAACTGTGGCGCACGGAGGCACATTGGCCGCCGGAAACCGCCGCGCAAGCCTGCTGCGGCGTGACCGCGCGCGGCACGGCTACGATCTACAACGGCAAGTTGTATCGCGTCACGCTCGACAACCACGTGCTCGCGCTCGACATGAAAACCGGCAAGGAAATCTGGAAGCAGAAATTCGCCGATCACAAGGAAGGCTACACCGCCACCAGCGCGCCGCTGATCGCCAACGGCGTGTTGATTACCGGCATGGCGGGCGGTGAATTCACCACGCGCGGATTCCTCAACGGCTGGGACCCGGAAACCGGCAAACACCTGTGGCGCCGTTACACCGTGCCCGCGCCGGGCGAACCCGGCTCGGAAACCTGGCCCAAGGATAGCGATGCCTATAAGCAAGGCGGCGCGCCCACGTGGCGCAGCGGCGCGTACGATCCCCAGCTTGATCTGGTCTACTGGGGCACGGGCAACCCCGCGCCGTGGACGCCCGGCAGCCGCAACGGCCTCGATGGCCTTTACGCCAGCACGCTGCTCGCGATCCGCCCCAAAACTGGCGAGATCGTTTGGTATTACCAATACACACCGAACGATGTGTGGGACGTGGACGGCACCGATGAACCGGTGCTCGCCGACATCCGCTTCGAGGGCAAACCGCGCAAGGTTTTGATTCAGTTCAACAAGAGCGGTTTTGCCTACACCATCGACCGCACCGACGGCAAACTGCTGGCGGCCCACCCGTTTACCCGCGTGAACTGGGCGTCGAGCATTGATCTAAAAACCGGGCGCCCCGTGGTCAACGCCGAGCTTTATGATCAGATCGTCAAAGGCGAGGAAGTGACGGTTTATCCGCAGCGCGGGGTGAACGCCGCGCCCATCGCTTTTAATCCGAACACCGGTCTGGCCTACACCAGCTCATGGAACATTCCGCGCATCTTTAAAGTCGCGCCGCCGACAGGCAAACCGCAGGTCATCGGCCAGCGCTCGACCGGCGTGATTTCGCGCGCCTACGTGCCCAAGCCTGGCGAAGTGGTCGGCCACCACATTGCTTTCGATCCGCTCACCGGTAAAAAGAAATGGGAAATCCCGCTGCTGGATCGCGCAAACTCTGCAGGCATGCTCGCCACCGGCGGCGGCTTGTTGTTCACCGGCTCGGTCGAAGGCCGCTTCCTCGCGCTGGATGAAGAAACCGGCAAAACGCTGTGGGAGTTCCAAACCAGCTCCGGCATCAATGCCACGGCCGTGACGTACACGCACAAGGGGCGACAGTACGTGAGCATCGCCTCTGGCATCGGCGGCAACTCGGCGCGCGCCATGTCGCGCGGCGGCGTACCGCTGGGCGGCTCGATGTGGACCTTTGCACTGATGCCGGATTAAATGATGCGATACCTCATGCGTAAACGCGGGTGTGCCGTGACAGCCCTGTTGATTGCAGCGTGTGTCACCTTGCCGATTAGTGCCGCGGACTTCCCTGAAAAGGCCGTGCGCTTTATCGTGCCGTTTCCGCCGGGTGGCGGCACCGACGCGCTGGCGCGCATCCTCGCGGCGAAACTCTCCGAGTCGTGGGGGCAGCAAGTCCTCGTCGACAACCGCGGCGGCGCGCAGGGCAGCCTCGGCACCGCACTCGGCGCGAAGGCCGTGGCCGACGGCTACACCATCACGCTGGGTCACTCCGGCGCGCTGGTGATCAACCCGCACATGTATGACAACCCCGGCTACGACACCTTGCGCGATTTCGCGCCGGTGACGCGCGGCACCGACATGCCGTATGTGTTGGTGGTGCATCCGTCCGTGCCGGCAAAATCAATGAACGAACTCGCGCAACTGGCGAAGGCGCATCCGGGCAGACTCACCTTCGCCTCCACCTCCGCCGGCCCGCAGTTGATGGGCGAACTGTTTCGCCTGATGACTAAAACCCACATGGTGCATGTGCCGTACAAGGGTGCGGGGCCAGCCGTGATCGATCTCTTGGGCGGCCACGTCGGCATCATGTTCACAGTACCGACCTCGGTGAACCCGCACATCCGCTCCGGCAAACTGCGCGCGCTGTCGGTGTCCGGCATGAAACGCGAAGACAGCCTGCCCGACGTGCCCACCATGACCGAAGCCGGCTTCAAGGATTTCGGCGATGCGCGCGAGTGGTATGGCATCGTCGCGCCGGCGAACACGCCTGCGGATGTGATAGGCAAACTCAACAGCGCCATCGGTCGCGCGCTCAACGCACCCGATGTGCAAAAGCGCCTGCACCCGCTGGCGCAAAAAGCTGTGCCGGGCACGGCGGCTGAATTTGGCGATTACATGCGTATGCAGCATGGGTTGTGGGGCAAAGTGGTGAAGGCTACGGGGGCGAAGGCGAATTAGCGGAAATACCTACGACTCAGTTCCTTCCCCTTCAGGGGGAAGGAGTTCCTTTGAAGTGCCTTTTCCTTGGAACCTGAATAGTTGCGTTACGCCTTTCATAGAGAGCCAGGCACATGAATACGCAGTTGCTTGATGAATTGATCGCGATGAAGCAACGGGATGCCGACACGCGCTCGCGGCTGGTGCGGGAGGGGCGGCTCTATGACGGTTACGCCAAGGAAATGCAGCAAGTGCATCGGGAAAACGCACACCAACTGAATACGCTCATCGCACAGCAGGGTTGACCGACCGTGCCACGGGTCGGTCTGGAAGGCTGTCGCGCGGCCTGGCTGATTGCGCAACATTCAATTTGCACGCCGGATTTGCAGCGCAAGTTCCTCACACTACTCACTGAAGCGGCCAAGCAGGGAGCAGTCCCGAAAGCGCAGGTTGCGTATCTGACGGATCGGATTCGATTCAACGAAAACAAACCCCAAGTGTACGGAACGGTGCTGGATTGGGATGAGGACGGCAAGCTCTCGTGCATAGTCGAAGATCCGCCGAATCTCGATGCGAGAAGGCGGGAAATGGGACTACCCGCCACGGAAGACGACAACCTGGCGGCCTATCAAAAGGAAGTTGAATCCGAGGGCGGAAAACCGCCGCGAGACTTTGCCGAAGCCAAACGCAAGGGGCTTGGATGGGCGAAAAGCGTCGGCTGGATACAAGAACACACGTAGCCCGGGTGCATACGCACCCGCGGCTCGATGGCCGGGGGCTGCTTCGCCATCAGTTATAATAGTCCGGTCATGATTTTCCTGCCTTCCTCCGCGCCTGCGCGCCGATCCCATACCGCGATTTTCCAAGCACATCCACCGTCCCGCCAATAGCGTTCGCCGGCGCGTGTCGCCGATCAAACAAGTAGACACCGTACGGTAGCGCCGTACGTCCTTGCGCAATCCGCGCGCAAATTCAATCATCGCCAGGAGTATCCATGAACGCCAATCGCAGAACATTGCTCAAGGGCGCCGCCACCGCTGCGCTCGCGGCTACGATTCCAGTCAAAGCACAATCGCTGATCATGAGTCCGTCGTCGGAACTCATGCCCAAATCCGGCAAACGTCGTGTACTGATCCTTGGGGGCGGATGGGGCGGGCTGACCGCTGCGCGTCATGTACGCGAGCAGGCGCCTGATCTTGAAGTGGTGGTGATCGAACGCAACCCGGTGTTCTGGTCGTGCCCGCTCAGCAATAAATGGCTGATTGACGTGGTTGACACGAATTTCCTCGTGCATTCGTACCTGATCCCGGCGCGCAAGCACGGCTACACCTTCATACAGGCCGAAGTCTCGGAAATCGACCGCGGCAAACGCCGCGTTCACACCGCGCAAGGCCACATTGATTACGACTGGCTGGTGATTTCGGCGGGCATCCGCTACGGTTTTGAAACGTGGTTTGGCAATGACCGCAAGGCAATCGATTACACGCGCACAAATTACGCCACGGCCTATATTCCGAGCGCGGAACACGCGCTGGTGAAACAGAAAATCCACAACTTCAAGGGCGGCACGTTCGTGATGACGCTGCCTCCGCCGCCGCATCGCTGCCCGCCGTCGCCCTATGAGCGCGCTTGTCTGATGGCCTGGCTGTATCAAACCAAAAAAATCGACGCCAAGATCATTATTCTCGATCCGAAACCGCGTATCGCGCCCATTACCGCCGGTTATGCGCAGGCGTTCAAGGAGTTGTATCCAAACACCATTACGCATGTGCCCAACGCCACCATCAAGGAAGTCGATCCGTTCAACAAAGTGGTGAAGACCGCCGCTGGCGATTTTAAATTCGATGACGCGCTGTTGATGTCACCACATCAGGCGGCAGACCTCGTATGGAAAGCCGATCTGATCGGCAAGACCCCGGACGGCAAACCCACCGGCTGGGCGGGCGTGCATCCGCTGTTTTACAACGCACCGAACGATCCGCAAGTGTTCGTCATCGGTGATTCCGTGGGTGCGGTTTCACCGCACTTCGGGCATTACCCGAAAGCGGGCCATGTGGCCAATCGGCAGGGGCGCTCCGTCGCGCAGTACATTGCCGCGCAGGCCAAGGGCCAGGAACTCAAGCCCATTATCATCGACAACCTGTGCTACATGCTGGTAAACAACAATCCGCGCGAGGCCATTTCAGTTCAGTTCGATTACAAGATTGGCGCGGACGGGCTGCTGCTGCAAACACAGATCGACGATAACGAACGGCGCGAAGAATTATGGAAGGAAGACCTGCGTTGGGTCGATATCATGTACAAGGATTTTGTTGTTTAAAAACATGCCCTTACACTCACCCTTGCGCATCGCATCCTGCATGGCGCCGAATGCCGACGACACCTGCCGGGCCATCGCGGCGTATCTGGCGCGCACGCTCGATCTGCGCACCGAATTTGTCGGCGACATTTCATGGCGCGAACGTGAGCGGCAGTTCGACACAGGCGAAATTCAGTTGTGCTGGCTGTGCGGATTGCCTTACGTTTGGAAGGCCGATACGCCGCCGCCGGCGATAGAACTCGTCGCCGCACCCGTGATGGCAGCGCCCCGATATTCAGGATTGCCCCGCTATTTTTCAGACGTGGTGGTACATGCACAAAGCCCCTATCAATCGTTTGGTGATCTGCGCGGCGCGTCGTGGGCATACAACGAGCCGAATTCACATTCAGGCTACAACGTGGTGCGTCATCATCTGAAGAGGCTGGGCGAAAGCGACGGCTATTTTGGCGATACCATCGAATCCGGGGCGCACCAGATTTCATTACGCATGATCGTCAACGGCGAAATCGATGCGGCGGCCATCGACAGCACGGTGCTCGAAAACGAGCTGGCACGTGAACCGCAATTGAAGCGGGACATTCGCGTTATCGAAGAGATGGGCCCAAGCCCGATGCCGCCCTGGGTGATGCGCTCGAACCTGCCGCTCGCGCTCAAGCAAGCGTTGCGCACTGCATTCTTGCACATGCACCACGATGACGAGGGGCTGAAGGCGCTGCAATCGTGGGGCATGGCGCGCTTTGATTCAGTGGATGATGTTTTCTATGATCCCATACGCTCGATGGCGGCCGATGCTCGAAATGTGCGGCTGTCGATGCAAATATAGAACGGAGTCCCCATGTCGAGTAATGTAAAGATTGCCAGTATCCGGCCAGCGCCAGGCGCGGCGATGCCCTATACAGCGCCCGCCGACACATTGCGTGGACGCTATTACGCCGTGCGTCAGGCAACCATGGCGCTGGTTACGGGGTTATCAGCGGAAGACTGTGCGCTGCAGTCGATGCCTGATGCGAGCCCGCTCAAGTGGCATCTTGCGCACACCAGTTGGTTTTTTGAAACCTTTGTACTCGAACAAGGCAATGCGGAATACCGTCACTTCCATCCGCAATTTCGAGTGCTGTTCAATTCGTATTACGTAGGCGTCGGCGAACGCCACCAACGTCTCGAGCGCGGATTGTTGTCGCGGCCCGCGTTTGAAGACATCGTGCGTTACCGCGAGCATGTTGATGCGCACATGGAAAAACTGCTGGACAGTA
>CANIID010000125.1 GCA_947467315.1 Betaproteobacteria bacterium
ATAGCAGCACAGGGCAGTTCGGTGCGTGCCAGCCGTTCGCGCAGCAGGGTGGTCAGGTGATCGAGATCGCGGCTGGCGCTGGCAAGTTCCAGGGTGATTATCGTAACTATTTGTTTTTCATGAATAAATTCAAATCTGGGGCGCTGCACACCATGGCCGGTGGCGGTGAGCCAGCCGCACAGTTCGGCCAGCAAGCGGCGTGCGGCGAACAGCAGGGCGTCGGCTTGTGCGACCGGCGCGGGCAGCGGCAGCGCGGCGCTATAGGTTTGTGGCGCGACGAAGGGCAGGCGCGGATCGGGACGCAGGCCCAGCGCGCGATCGAGTTGATCCAGCAGGCGTTGACCGGCGCGGCGCGCGAGGCCGTCGCGCGGCAGTTGCAGGCAATCGCCGAGGGTGCGTGCGCCGAAGCTTTCGAGCAGATTGCGCGTAATTTGATTGTCGCATAGCAAATCAGCGGACAGTTTTTCCAGCGCGTGTCGTAGTGCATCTTTATGCTGCACCCGGATGGCCAGCCCCGCGCGCGCGAACCACAGCGCCGCGAGCGGCGTGGGGGCGCAGGCGATGTGGGCGTTGAAACCCAGTTCGGCAACGCCGCGCGCGATGTGTTGATAGAGTTTGCCGAGGCCGCCAAAGAGTTTGAGTGAGCCTTCGATTTCCAGCAAGACATCGCCTGAATCAGCGAGGCTGACGAACGAGGTAAATTGCAGTGACCACGCGGCGATGCGCACCAGCGTGGCGTGTTCTTTGGCGGTGTCTCTGGTGATGGTGTGCAGCTCGGCGGCCAGCGCACAGGCGGCAGGTGCGCTCATGCCCGCACTCACGCCACGTGCCTGTGCCGGGCGGTTGGCGGCTACGACCGTGGCGCCGGTTTCGGCGCCGGAGATTATCGCAATGGGCTGCGAATTAGACGCTATGCCGCGTGTAAACACTTCCAGCGGCAGATGACGAAAGTGCAGCGCAAGCCACAGCATGGGTGCAACCGGAGGGCGCTAGGGTGCTAGAGCGTTAGTGCGTGGCAAACGCAGGCGCAACCGTTTCAGGCGTATGTTCAAACGCATCGTGACGCGTGGTGCCGGGGCGGCGCAGCAATGCGTGATGCAAATCAAGTGCGACCGGCGCGGGGATGCTGCCGCCGCGCCGTTTGAGGATGCGTACGACGGTGTTGCTTTCCGCACGGCTGACGTGCAGACGCAGCGCGGCCTGCGTGCAGGAAGATGCGCGCGACGCGCGAAACAGCATGGCCAGCACGTTGCGCCGCTCGGCGGTGAGTTGCAGCCGGCGCAGCGCGTTTTCGGGAATACGTTCGGTGGTTTGATCGAGCCATAGCATGACGCTGCCGCAGCTTGTGGATTGCAGCGCTTGTTCACAGGCCCACAGTTGTTCGGTCAGCGTTTTCGGGCGAATCAGCATCAGCCGCGACAATTTGACGCCGTGTGCGGCGAGCGCGGGCGCGTAGGGAAGGTAGGGAGGGGCGATCATCACCAGCCAGCGCTCGGCCTGTGTAAGACGCGCGGCGGCGGGCATGACCAGTTGCAGTTCGCCGATACCGGGGCGTTCGACGTGAATCTCGGTGATGACGCCGGTGGGCCAACCCGCGCCGGGCAGATGGACATCGAGTTCGGCATAGCCGGTGGGTACACCAGGGGTGGTGACTTGAGCGAAATCGTTGCCGCGCCAAAGGTTGGGGTGGGCGGGGTGATGGATTGCCGCGCTCAGTGATGGGGATATATTCATGTGATTGCTTTCGGTGAGACGTTCAATATCAGTGCATACCGTTGCGAATCACGCCCACGGCGATGCCTTCAATGGCAAAGGGTTCGCTGCGCGGATTGACCACGATGGGTTTGAAATCCGGATTGGCGGGCAGCAGTTCAATCAGGTGGCGGCTTTTCTGCGCGCGCTTGACGGTGACTTCATCGGCGATGCGAGCGACCACGATTTGCCCGGATTTAAAGTCGGACGTGCGATGCACGGCCAAGAGATCGCCGTCGAGGATGCCAGCGTCGCGCATGCTTTCGCCTTTGACGGTGAGTAAATAATCCGCGTGGGGTTTGAACATGCGCGGATCGATTTTGTAATGCGCGGAGACGTTTTCAGTGGCGAGCAGCGGGGCGCCGGCGGCCACGCGTCCGATCAGCGGGATGCCCGATGGCTGCAAGACGCGGATGCCGCGCGAGGCGCCGGGGAGCATTTCGATGGCGCCTTTGCGTTCCAGTGCGCGCAGATGGTCTTCGGCGGCGTTCGGGGATTTGAAGCCCATGGCACGGCAGATGTCGGCGCGGGTGGGCGGAAAGCCCGAGGTGGCGGTATGCTCGCGAATCAGGTGCAGGATTTCTTTTTGGCGCGCGGTGAGGTCTTCCATGGGGCTGTCCTTGTGTGTCCTTGCGAGTCTTTGGGATTGCGACTGACTGTTATTATATACAGTTAATCCGACGTGGCAAGCCGAAGGTCAAGCCGGAGAGAGGGTATTGCCCCTCGTAATTTTAATAAATCTTTGTTTTTAAAAGACTATTTATGGGTATCCTTAGCGCAAAATAGTGTCGGCGTATTGGCCAAGGCAGAAATTTTTGTTATACTTCAAGGCTCTGTTGCAAATTGTTTTGTGAGGGCCGTTTGTGGAAGCGTGTGGAAGCGGGGGTTAAAGCCACTGCGAGCTACTGCGGGGGCCGTCTCGGGGCAGCAGTAAGAATCTATTTGAAAAGTATCAAAAAATGTAAGTGGGCGGCTCGCCCACTTTTTGTTTGTGGCGTTGATTCGCAATGGATTTATCAAACCTGCTGGAAACAACATTGGCCGGGCTGGGCTATGAGCTGGTCGATATGGAGCGTTCCGCCCAGGGCCGGATGATGCGTATTTTTATTGATAAGCCGGGCGGCATCAATCTGGATGATTGTGCGAAGGTGAGTAACCATCTTTCGCGAGTGCTGACGGTTGAGAATGTGCCGTACGAGCGGCTGGAAGTATCGTCGCCGGGGTTGGATCGGCCGTTGCGGCAGGAACGTGATTTTTTGCGTTTCGCGGGGCAGAAGGCGCGCGTGAAACTGCGTGTGCCGGTGGATGGGCAGCGTAATTTTGTGGGGGTTCTGGGGAAAACCCAGGCAGGAAAAGTGGCAATCGAAGTCGAGGGTAAAACGGTGGTGTTCGAGCTGGCGAATTTGGATAAGGCGCGCTTGGTGCCGGTGATTTAAATACCCGTGATTCAGGAGTTCGTATGAACAAGGAAATTCTGCTGTTGGTGGATGTGCTGGCGCGCGAGAAAAACGTCGACAAGGAAATCGTCTTCGGCGCGCTCGAGCTCGCGCTCGCATCGGCCAGCAAAAAGAAATTCAGTGAAGACGTGGAAATCCGCGCCGCGGTCGATCGCGAGACGGGTGAGTTTTCATTCTTCCGCCGCTGGCTGGTGGTGCCCGATGCGGAAATCGAAACGCCTTCGCGCGAATACAAGCTGCACGAGGCGGTCGAGGAAAAACCCGATTCGAAAGTCGGCGATTTCATTGAAGAGCCGCTTGAGGGCTTTGAAGTCGGCCGCATTGGCGCGCAAACCGCCAAGCAAGTGATCGTGCAGCGCATTCGTGACGCTGAGCGCGAGCAAATACTGAATGACTTTTTGGCGCGTGAAGAGCATCTCGTCACCGGCACCATCAAGCGCATGGAGCGCGGCAACGCCATTATCGAATCGGGGCGGCTGGAGGCCTTGTTGCCGCGCGATCAGATGATTCCGAAAGAAAACCTGCGCGTGGGCGACCGCGTGCGCGCGCTGGTGTGGAAAGTGGAGCGCGCGATGCGCGGCCCGCAGTTGATCCTGTCGCGCACCGCGCCGGAATTCATTATTCGTTTGTTTGAGCTCGAAGTGCCGGAACTCGAAGACGGCCTGATGGAAATCAAGGCGGCGGCGCGTGATCCGGGCCTGCGCGCCAAGATTGCGGTGCTGTCGCACGACAAGCGCATTGATCCGATTGGTACCTGCGTCGGCATGCGCGGCTCGCGCGTGCAGGCGGTGACGGGTGAACTCGCGCAGGAGCGCGTTGATATCGTGTTGTGGAACGAAGACCCGGCGCAGTTTGTCATCAGCGCGCTGGCGCCTGCCGAAGTCAGCAAGATCACGGTGGACGAAGAAAAACACAGCATGGATATCGTGGTGGATGAGGAAAACCTAGCCCAGGCCATCGGCCGCGGCGGCCAGAACGTGCGGCTCGCCAGCGAGTTGACCGGTTGGGAAATCAACATCATGAAAGAAGATGAGTGGAAAACCAAGAGCGAGGAAGAATCCTCCGGCATTCGAGCCATCTTCATGGAAAAACTGGATGTGGACGAAGAAGTCGCCAATATTTTGATGGAAGAAGGTTTTTCATCGCTGGAAGAAGTGGCCTACGTGCCGCGCGCCGAAATGCTGGAAATCGAGTCGTTTGACGAATCCACGGTCGATGAACTGCGTAGCCGCGCACGCAATGCGCTGGTGACGCTGGAAATCGCCTCCGAAGAAAAAGTCGAGCACGATATCGAAGATTTGATGAAAGTCGAAACCATGGATCGCGATACCGCGAAGCTGCTGGCCTCGAAGGGCGTGGGCACGCAGGAAGCGCTCGCGGATTACGCCACGGATGATCTGGTCGAGGAGACCGGTCTCGATGCGGTGCGTGCAAGCGCACTTATCATGGCGGCGCGTGCGCCGTGGTTTGCGGAAAGCAATGCTTAGTTAGTTATTGATTTATATTGATTTATTGACGTACCGACAGATTACGGACTGACCACATCGCATGGCGCAACTGAACGTCACACAATTCGCAAAAGAACTCGGCGTGCCGCCGGAACAGCTCCTGGAGCAGTTGAAGGCGGCTGGCGTCAAAAAGGCGCTGACGGTTGAGACTGTGCTGATCGAAGGCGATAAGGCGCAACTCCTTGATTATTTGAAGCAATCTCATGGTCAAGGCGAAGCGAAAAAGAAAATTACGCTGACTCGCCGTTCGACCACCGAGATCAAGAAGGCCGACAGCACCACCGGCAAGGCGCGCACCATTCAGGTTGAGGTGCGCAAAAAGCGCGTGCTGATTAAGCGCGATACGCCAGCGTTGGCAGATGCCGTAGAAGACGAAACGCCCGTGGTGGCGGAGGCGCCGGCAGCGTCCGAAGTGGTCGAAGTGGCTGAAGTGGCTGAAGTGGCCGAAGTGGTCGAGACGCCCGAGGTTATTGCCGCACCCGTAGTGCCAGAGGTCGTGGAGGTTGTGCCGGAAGCTGTGCCGGAGGTAGAGGAAGAACCGGAAGCATCTGTGGCCGCACCCGCACCCGCACCCGCACCCGAGATAGCGCCAGCAGCCGCACCGGCAGCACCAAAAGCCAGAGGGCAGAAGTCGGTCATTGACGCCCAGCAGATGGCGATACGCGAAGCCGAAGCAAGGCAGTACGCGACGCTCGCGCATCTTCAGGCCGAAGAATCGCGCAAGAAACAGGAATTGGAGCTGGCTCGCCGTAAAAAGGCGGAAGCGGCGGCTGCGGCACCCGTTGCGCCGGCGAAATCGGCCGAAGCCGGCAAGGCGAAAGGTAAAGACGGCGCAGCACCGAAGGCCGTCGAGGGCACGTTGCACAAGCCGGCTGCTGTGCCGGGAGCCGACAAGAAATCCACCAAGAAAGCCACCGCACCCAAGCCGGGCGTGTGGCGCGATGAAACAGCGGCCAAACGCCGCACCATCAAAACGCGCGGCGACGCCAGCGGCGGTCTGGGCTGGCGCGAGCGCAAAGGCAAGCATTCGTCCCATCGCGACGACGGCGATACACAGAGTAATTTTTCCGCACCTACTGAACCGTTGGTACGTGACGTGGTGGTGCCGGAAACCATTTCCGTTGCCGATCTCGCGCACAAAATGTCGGTGAAGGCGGCCGAGGTGATTAAAGCGCTGATGAAGCTCGGCAGCATGGTCACCATCAATCAGGTGCTGGATCAGGAAACCGCGATGATTCTGGTCGAGGAAATGGGCCACAAAGCTGTGCGCGCCAAACTCGATGATCCCGATGCCTTCCTTACCGAAGAACATCCGGCGCACGCCGAGGCTGTGGTGGAGCATCGCGCACCGGTGGTAACGGTGATGGGCCACGTCGATCACGGCAAAACGTCATTGCTCGATGCCATACGTCGCACCAAGGTGGCGGTGGGCGAAGCTGGCGGCATTACCCAGCATATCGGCGCCTATCACGTCGAAACCGCCAAGGGTATGGTCACGTTCCTCGATACGCCGGGCCATGAGGCGTTTACCGCCATGCGCGCGCGCGGCTCGAAAGTGACGGACATTGTGATTCTGGTGGTGGCCGCCGACGACGGCGTGATGCCGCAGACGCAGGAAGCCATTGCCCACGCCAAAGCGGCCAAGGTGCCGATGGTGGTGGCGTTGAACAAAATCGATAAGCCCGAGGCGAATCCCGAGCGCGTGATGCAGGATTTATCGTCGCACGAAGTGGTGCCCGAGCAATGGGGCGGCGACACGCAATTCATACCCGTGTCAGCACGTACCGGCGAGGGACTCGATGCGTTGATCGAAGCCGTGCTGTTGCAGGCCGAGGTGCTGGATTTGAAAGCGCCGAAAGATGCGCCGGCCAAAGGCGTGGTCATCGAATCGCGTCTGGACAAAGGCCGTGGCCCGGTCGCGACCGTGCTGGTGCAGTCGGGTACGCTGAAACGCGGCGATATCCTGCTGGCAGGCTCGGTATTTGGCCGTGTGCGCGCGCTGGTGGATGAAGCCGGCAAGAATGTGGAGTCGGCAGGGCCTTCCATTCCGGTCGAGGTGCTGGGCTTGTCGGACGTGCCGGCGGCGGGCGCTGATGTGCTGGTGCTCGGCGACGAGCGCAAGGCGCGCGAAATCGCACTGTTCCGTCAGGGCAAGTTCCGCGACGTCAAACTTGCCAAGCAGCAATCGGCCAAGCTCGAAAACATCTTCGATCAGATGGGCGAAGACCAGAAAAAGATGTTGCAGCTTATTATCAAGGCCGATGTGCAGGGTTCGTATGAAGGCTTGTCGCACGCGCTGGGCAAACTCTCGACCGATGAGGTCAAGGTCAACATTGTGCATTCGGCCATCGGCGGCATTACCGAATCAGACATCAACCTCGCGCTGGCTTCCAAGGCGGTGGTGATCGGCTTTAACGTGCGCGCCGATTCCGCTGCACGCAAGCTGGCCGAGAGCAGCGGTATCGACATCCGCTACTACAACATCATTTACGAAGCTGTCGATGAGATCAAGGCGGCAATGACCGGCATGCTGTCGCCGGAGCGCAAGGAAAGCATACTGGGCACGATTGAAGTACGCGAAATCTTCAAGATTTCCAAAGTCGGTATCGTGGCCGGTTGCTTCGTCAACGACGGTTTTGCGCGCCGCAACGCCAAGGTGCGCGTGCTGCGCGACAGCGTGGTGATCCATGAGGGGGAGTTTGATTCGTTAAAACGTTTCAAGGACGACGTGCGCGAAGTCAAATCCGGCTTCGAGTGCGGCTTGTCGATGAAGGGCTATAACGATTTGAAGGTCGGCGATCTGCTCGAGGTGTTTGAAGTCGTCGAAGTGGCAAGGACATTGTAACAATATGTTTTTAAACGATTATTTTGTAATCGCTTAATGGCGTATTAGCGGCGTATCAGTAGCCATGCCCAAAGATTATCCGCGCAGCCGGCGCATCGCCGAGCAAATTCAGCGCGAGCTGTCGGACATCATCCGGCTTGAATTGAAAGACCCGCGCGTGGGCATGATCACGATTACCGATGTGGAGGTAACGTCCGATCATGAACACGCGAAGGTTTTTTTTACGCGCCTGGGTGATTTCGTTAAGTCCAGTCAGCCTGGCGTGGCAGACAGCAACACGCCGGTGTTGCGTGCGCTGGAACATGCCGCCGGATTTCTGCGCAGCGAACTCGCGCATCGCATGCGGCTGCGCATCGTGCCGCAACTGCATTTCGAGTATGACGTCTCGGTCGAGCGTGGCGTGCGCCTGTCCAACCTGATCGACGAGGCCGTCGGAAACAAACCTGACGGCGCAAAGTGAGCGCGCCAAAACGTGGGCCGCGCGCACTGCGTGCGCAACACGCAAAACGTGCGTTGCACCGTGTCGATGGCGTCATACTGCTTAATAAGCCGCTGGGCATCAGCTCGCAGCAAGCGGTGAGCCGCGTGCGGCACGCGTTCAATGCCGCGAAGGCGGGCCATACCGGCACGCTGGACCCCGCCGCGGACGGGCTGCTGCCGATCTGTTTGGGAGAAGCCACCAAATTCAGTCATTTGTTGCTCGATGCCGACAAGACCTATCTCGCGACGGTGCGGCTCGGTGTCGTTACCAACACGGGAGACGCCGAGGGCGAAATTATCGACAGCAAACCGGCAGTGACGGATCGCATCACGATCCTGGGCGCGCTGGAGCAATTTCGTGGCGAACTGACGCAAATGCCGCCGATGCACAGCGCGCTCAAGCACCAGGGCGTGCCGCTCTACGAATATGCGCGCAAAGGCATAGAGATTGAGCGGCAGCCACGCACCATTCGTATACACGATCTGCAACTGATTGAAATAAATGATATTTTTATGAAAATCCGGGTGCACTGCAGTAAGGGCACCTATATCCGCGTGCTGGCGGCCGACATCGGTGCGGCGTTAGGTTGTGGCGCCAGCCTGTCCGGGCTGACGCGTACGCAGGCTGGCGCGCTGGAGCTGTCACACCCGGCGGCCTGTACGCTGGAAGCGCTACAGACGATGACGGAGGCAGATCGTCAAGCACGCTTGCTGCCGGTGGACACGTTGCTGGCGGCGCTGCCGGTGTTGACCGTGGATGCGGCCGAAGCCGAACGTTTATTGCTGGGGCAGAAGCTCGGTTTGAAACATGTCGGAATCACCGGATTTGCGCGCATTTATGGGCCCAACCAACGTTTTTTAGGTCTGGTGGAAGTGGGCGAGGGTGGCCGTACGGTGCCTTATCGCATGCTGGCGCAAAGTCAGGAAACAAATGAGGCCTCACGCGAGGAAACACTTGAAGAAACACCCGGTTAGCGGGTAAAATGCTCGGTTTTCGAGCGGAGAAATGACATGTCGGTTTCCACCCCCCAAAAGGCCCAAGTTGTGGCCGATTACCAACGCAAGGCTGGCGACACCGGGTCGCCTGAAGTGCAGATCGCGTTATTGACGGCGCGTATCGTAGACTTGACGGAGCATTTCAAGGCGCATGTGAAAGACCACCACTCGCGCCGCGGCTTGCTGCGCATGGTGAGCAAGCGCCGCAAGCTGCTGGACTATTTGAAGACCAGCAATGTGGATAAATACAGAAACGTGATTGATCGTCTCAGCTTGCGTAAATAATATACGCCAGTCAGCAATAACATAAGAGACTGCCCGTCATGCCGGGAACCTGTGCCTGTCAAGCCAAGGGCGCTTACGCTCGGTTTCCCTTGGCTGGGGTGATGGTTCCGGCACGGGTAAAGTAAAAGTAAAACCGAAGACCGCTGATGCAGCGGTCTTTTTGTTTGTATCGGGTTCGTGGGGTTTGCAATGGTTTTCAGGTGCGGTGTGGCGTTTCCAGCGGAAGTCTATTGAGAATAGTGCGTTTTGATAATTGAGGATAGCGAATTGAGTCACGTTAAAAAGTCGATCATGTGGGGGCGTCACCAGTTGACGCTGGAGACCGGTGAAATCGCGCGTCAGTCGGGCGGCGCGGTGCTGGTGACAATGGAAGAAACCGTGGTGCTGGTCACCGTGGTGGCGAAGCGCAAGGCCAAAGCGGGGCAGGATTTTTTCCCGCTGACCGTGGATTACCAGGAAAAAACCTACGCTGCGGGAAAAATCCCCGGCGGCTTTTTTCGCCGTGAAGGTCGTCCGTCGGAAAAAGAAATTCTGACCTGCCGATTGATAGATCGCCCGTTGCGTCCGTTGTTCCCGGATGGCTTCTACAACGAAGTGCAAGTCATTGCCACGGTAATGTCGTCGAACAACGAAATCGACTCCGACATTCCCGCCATGATCGGTGCTTCGGCGGCGATGGCGATTTCCGGCGTGCCGTTCCAGGGGCCGATTGGCGCCGCGCGCGTGGGCTTCATCAATGGCGGTTACGTGTTGAACCCGACGCAGACCGAACTCAAAACCTCGCAGCTTGACCTGGTGGTCGCCGGCACGCAGCAAGCCGTGTTGATGGTCGAATCCGAGGCGCAGGTGCTGTCTGAAGACATCATGCTTGGCGCGGTGGTCTATGGCCACGAGCAAATGCAGGTCGTCATCAACACCATCCACGAGATGGTTGAAGAAGCCGGCAAGCCGTTGTGGGACTGGGCGCCGGCGGTGAAAGATGAAGCGCTGGCAGCACGCATCGCCGCGATTGCCGACAAAGATCTGAACGCAGCATTCCAGATGAAAGAAAAGCAGGCGCGCACCGCTGCCATCGACGATATCTGGAAGCGTGTGCATACCGAAGTGGGTGTGGGTAGCGAAGGCGGGCCTGACGCCAATGCGGTACACGAAATCTGTTTCGCGCTCGAATCCAAAATCGTGCGCGGACAAATTCTCAACGGCGAACCGCGTATTGATGGTCGTGATACACGCACTGTGCGTCCGATCACCATTCGCAATGGCGTACTGCCGCGCACGCACGGCTCTTCGCTGTTCACACGGGGTGAAACGCAGGCGTTGGTGGTTGCCACGCTGGGCACCGCGCGCGACGAGCAGCGCATAGACGCGCTGATGGGTGAAATTAAAGACCGCTTCATGCTTCACTACAACATGCCTCCGTATGCCACCGGTGAAACCGGTCGCGTGGGCACGCCCAAGCGTCGCGAAATTGGCCATGGTCGTCTTGCCAAGCGTGCGTTGCTGGCAGTGTTGCCGAAGGCGGATGAGTTTGCTTATTCGATACGCCTGGTGTCTGAAATCACCGAGTCGAATGGTTCCAGCTCGATGGCCTCGGTGTGCGGCGGCTGTCTGGCGCTGATGGACGCCGGCGTGCCGTTGAAAGACCACGTCGCGGGCATCGCGATGGGCTTGATTAAAGAAGGCAATCGTTTTGCCGTGCTGTCGGATATTCTGGGCGACGAAGATCACCTCGGCGACATGGATTTCAAAGTGGCCGGCACCGCGAATGGCATTACCGCGCTGCAAATGGACATCAAGATCACCGGCATCACCAAGGAGATCATGCATGCCGCACTAGTGCAGGCGCGCGAAGGCCGTCTGCATATCCTCGACAAGATGCGTGGCGCGATGGATACGCCGCGCACCGTGTTGTCGGAGTGGGCGCCGCGCATGATCACCTTCAAAATCAAGCCGGACAAGATCCGCGACGTGATCGGCAAGGGTGGTGCAGTGATTCGCGCCCTGACCGAAGAAACCGGCACTACCATCGATATTCAGGACGATGGTTCGGTCACGATTGCCTGCGTGTCCGCTGAAGGTGGCGAAGCCGCGCGCAAGCGCATCGAAGAAATCACCGCGGATGTCGAAGTCGGCAAGATTTACGACGGCACCGTGTTAAAGCTGCTGGATTTCGGCGCGATTGTCAGTGTGTTGCCGGGCCGCGATGGCTTGCTGCATATTTCGCAGATCGCCAACGAACGTGTGAACGCCGTGGCCGATCATCTGAAAGAAGGGCAGGCCGTGCGAGTAAAAGTGCTGGAGGCCGACGAGAAAGGCCGCCTGCGCTTGTCTATGAAGGCTGCCGCCGCAGAGGCTGCAACCAGCGCGTAAGCGTTATGCGGAAAACAAAAATGGCAGCCTAGGCTGCCATTTTTGTTTCAGTTTGTACCGAACTGAAAGCAGACCGCGAAATTGCCAGATGTTATTTTGGTTATTTTGCGACCTGCTTTTAGCTCCGACATAACTTTTGCCTAACGCAAAATTGAGTCTCCACTGAAAACAAGTCGAGAGACACTACTTTGCGACTTGTTTTTCACGCAACTCGTCCAGCGTCTTGCAGTCGATGCATAGCGTGGCAGTAGGCCGCGCCTCGAGCCGTTTCAAGCCGATCTCGACGCCGCATTTGTCGCAGTAGCCGTAGTCGCCGCTATCGATTAGTGCAATGGTTTCGTCGATCTTTTTGATCAACTTGCGTTCGCGGTCGCGGTTGCGCAATTCCAGCGACATGTCCGATTCCTGCGTGGCGCGGTCGTTGGGATCGGCAAAGATAGTCGCCTCGTCCTGCATCGTATGCACGGTGCGGTCGATATCCTGGCCAAGTCCGCGCTTCTGTTCATCCAGAATGGCACGGAAATGCGCGAGCTGCCGGGGATTCATATACTCCTCTTTCCCCTTGGGCTTGTATGCGGTTGGTGCGCTGTTGGTATCGGTTGCCATGGAAGTCATTCATACACTCGAAAAAACAATTTAATATCAGAAATGGGTGAGGGCCGCAAGCGCGCTGTCGGCCTGCCCAACCCGGCACCGGCCAGCATTCTACATTGACCGGGGGTATCGCGGAGCGTATATTACGCCCCTTTCCGTGCCCGGCGTTGGTGAATGACATGTGCCCGTAGCTCAACCGGATAGAGCACCGGCCTTCTAAGCCGGGGGTTGTGGGTTCGAGTCCCGCCGGGCGCACCATAAATAAGATGGATACGATGGGTGGCGCTGATTTTGGCGCGATATTAGAGGTTTCTACGGTGGCTGTAGCTCAGTTGGTAGAGTCCTGGATTGTGATTCCAGTTGTCGCGGGTTCGAGTCCCGTCAGCCACCCCATAGAATCAAGTACTTGCGTTGTGTTTTCCTGATCATCTACAACGTGAGTGTGCCTGTTTTGTACATAATGGGCGATGTGTGACTGCGATAAATGGGCGTATCGCAGCACCATTTCATATGAGCTCCATCCCCCTAACCGCATCAGAACTTCGAGCGGTACGCCACGCATAACCTGCCAGCTTGCCCAGGTATGGCGCAGATCTTGCCAGCGGAAATTCTTAATCTCCGCACGCTCTAACGCAGCGTACCAAGCCTTCGTCGATACCTTTTCTACCGCGTGATCTTCATACGGGAATACCCAAGCGTGATGGATGCCCACCTGCCCGCGCAGGATGGTCATAGCGTCGTCGGACAACGGGATTGAGTGTGTCTTGCCTGATTTGAATTCGGCGGCGTGTATCCACAGCGTACGCCTTTCCAAACTGATATTCGCCCATTGAAGGTACTGGACATTTGAAGCCCGCAGTCCGGTAGCCAGGGTAAACGCGGCCATCGTGTTCAGGTGTCCCGGCAGTTCATCCAAAAGTCGGGCGGCTTCTTCTTGCGTGATCCAGCGTATGCGGCTTTTGCCCTCGTTCAACTTTCGGATGTAGGGTACGGAGTCGATCCACTCCCGACGCTTGGCAAGGTGCAGAACCGCTGACAACGCGGCGGTGACACGGTTTACTGTCGCTGGAGCGCGTGGCTTCTCGTCACCCGTGCTGCATTTCGCTATCAACGCCTCAATCCGACCGCTGGTTATGTCACGCAGCCACGTACCATCGAGTTCACCATGCAGCCAGCGCAGCCGTAACTTGATAGTTTCTAAAGACTTGTGGCCTTTGCATTCGTCGAGATAGGCCATCATCGCGGTTGACCAAATTACCTGCTGTACGCCAAGGCTGGCTTGCTGCCAGAAACGGGCGGCGAGGGCGCGGGCGCGGGCTGCGGCTTCACCTTTTTCTGTGGTTTCAAGGCTTCTTCTACCGCCTTGGACTCCGAAATTGCACCACCAGATTTCACCGCGTTTGTAGAGTCGCATTTTTTCACCGGATATGATCGAATATAGTTATCTAGGTCGTCAACATAAATTAAAAAGCGCCGATGGCTCGGTGGCTTGTAAGCGCGTAGCGTACCGTCGGCAATGGCGAGCCGCAAGCTTTCCGCACTGCAATGGGCTTCCTTGGAGGCTTGCTCAAGTGTTACGGACACTTGCCCAGCAGCGCCAGAAGCTGGTCGTGTCTTCCCGCGGCAAGCAGGGCCGACAGGCACATCGTTGTGCCGTGGAAAAATCCATGCTCGGCAGGGTAGCGGCTCCACACGCTCTCGACGGTTTCTGCCAGGCGGTCGGCCCATTCGCCGGCAAGGTCAGGCGAGGCGCACAGCTCACCCCAGTAGTCGCCAAGGCACTCGATATACGGAATGCTATCTTCGGCATGGGCGTCATAAAGCTGCTCCAGCCACTGGCGTCGTGTGGCCTCGTCGGCCGGCGCCTTGGCAATGATGGGCACCAGGACATCGATGGCCCGATTGACGGCGCTACCGATCGCGCCCGATGAACTGTCTATGTGCTCAAGGGCCGGGGAGAGCTTGCTCAGGAACAAAACCGCGCCTTCAGCGGCGAGCAGGGGATCTTTGCGGTTGATTGCCTTGATTTCAGCGATAGCTTCCCTGATCCGGGTCATTGCCGGATCGGATCGCCAGCCGAACGCCCCTCGGCGAAAGCGTGGGGCAAACGTCCAGGCGTGTTTGCCGGTGGCTTTACTCATTACCGGTTGACTCGATGCGATGGTGATGAACATCGAGTTCCAGGATGTCACCATTCGAAGCGCTGGCGTCAACCACGCGATGCAGCAATCCGTAGGCCACGCGCCACTGCTGTTGGCCGCACAGCAAGGTAACGGTCTTGTCATTTAGGCGCAAGATCTGTCCGCTGCGCTGTTGAAGGTTTCGATCCAGGAAACCGACCACATCACCGGTGGCGACCTCGTTGCGACCCAGTCCCTGTTTAGGTTTCTCGCGAATTTCCACGTCAGCCCCATCCAGATTGATGGCGGCGTACGAAATCAGCCAGCGTTTCTGCGTGGCAAGTTCAAGCACCACCGCCTGCTTGCGCCGCAGTTCCAGCACCTGTCCTTGCTGGGCGCGATTGGCTCCCGCATCAAAATACTGGATTGCTTGGCCAACCCGCAGCCGCGAGCGAACGGCATCCATCCATCCCGGCTGAGCAAGGACACGATCGATGGCGGCCCGCAGACGGAACAACTCAAAAGCAGGGGCGCTGTTGAGGCTGGCAATGGTCGCAGAGAAATTCATGGTTATTGGAAGGCAACATTTAAAGTTGGATTGACTTGCTGACCCCGCATATTACAGGTTGGCTGATCGTGCCTAAGCGGCGCTAATAACAGAACCCGGCGTTAAACCATGGATGGCGAAGCAGATTCCACTCATTTTATTGGGGGGGGCTTGCCTGTAACGCCCATGGTGTCACGTCGTTCTCGCGTTCAAGGCGACCGCTGCGCGGCGTTGCTGCGCTTGGCCTTGAGCGCTGCGCTGCGCCGTGACCCAGAGGGCCAGGGCAATCCCGCCCTGCAAC
>CANIID010000126.1 GCA_947467315.1 Betaproteobacteria bacterium
ACCTGGGTTGCGTTGGAACCGCCCTGGCGCCCAATCGCACGCGTAGCCTGTGCCGCCGCCGCCAGCGCATCGAAGCTGATGTCGTCCGAATACGCGAACGCGGTTTTTTCGCCGCTCACCGCGCGCACGCCCAGCCCCTGATCGATGTTGAAACTGCCCGACTTGACGATGCCTTCTTCCAGGCTCCACGACTCGCTGCGGCTGTACTGAAAATACAAATCCGCGTAATCGACCTGATGCTGCATGATCTGGCCGAACACGGTATTGAGTTTGCTGTCGTTTAACGCGTAGGGCGACAGCAGGGTGTCGTACGCGGTGGAGAAATTGATCGTGGGAACCGCGGTAGCACTAGTGATAACTGACAAAATAATCCTTTAAAAACATATAGTTAATACATAATTCTATGACTCAGCGCGGGCAGACTGCGGCGCAAGCCCTGCAAGTGTGACAGGTTTACGTCGGCAATCACAACGCCCGCGCCGCGCGGCAGACGATTTAACACCGCGCCCCAAGGATCGATGATCATAGTGTCGCCGTGCGTCTCGCGGCCATTTTCATGGCAACCGCCCTGCGCGGGCGCCACCACATACGCCAGATTTTCGATGCCGCGCGCGCGCAGCAGTGTTTCCCAGTGCGCGCGGCCTGTCGTCTCTGTGAACGCTGACGGCACAAAAATAATATCGATCTCCTTCATCGCGCGATACAACTCCGGAAACCGCAAGTCGTAGCAGATCGACAATCCGATGCGTCCGAACGGCGTATCGACGGCTACCGGGCTATTGCCTGGTTCTATGGTGCGCGACTCTTGATACTGCTCGTCACCCATCTGGAATCCGAACAGATGGATTTTGTCGTAGCGCGCGACCTGCTTGCCGCTGGCATCGTACACCAGGCAGGTATTGCGCACGCGCTTAGGATCATCCGACACGAGTGGCGCAGAGCCGCCGACGATCCACACGCCGTGCTGCTTCGCCGCGTCGGATAAAAATTGTTGAATCGGACCTGCGCCCTCCACTTCCCGCACGTCCACCTTGTCGGTGTCCTTCATGCCCATCATGCAAAAATATTCCGGCAGCGCAACCAGATCGGCGCCCTGCGCGGCAGCCAGCGCGATCAAGCGCCCGGCCTCGGCAAGGTTGTCCGCGACACGCGGGCCGGACACCATTTGCAGCGCGGCAATACGCGAGGCACCGGGCAATGCGGACGGTGCCGCGTCCGGTGCGGGTGAAAAGCGGGAATTCATAGGGGGCTCTTAATGTGTCAAACAAAGACAAAACGAAAAACCAAGGACCATCTAATCACTGCTGCGCGCGGATTCCGGCCGCAGCGGGGCCTTCACTTTGGTCACCACCGGATCGGTCCATGTGCCAGTAACGCTATAGTTAAAAGCCATCAGATCATCCAACGGATCTTTCAGTATTTTCTGGGCAATAAAGGCAACCACCCCCGCAATCGGCCCGCCCGCCAGCGCCCCGGCGATGGAAAAGCCATCCGACACATGCGGGTTGACCTTGACACGCAGATTCTGGGTTTCCTTGTTGATATCCGTGCTGCCGCCCATCACCACGCGCGCGGACGGCCCGTTGATGCGGAAATTATCCGTGACCACGATGCCCCGATCGATCTTGATCACGCCCAGCACTTCCTCGAACGCAAATCCTTCGCTGAACACATCGCGAAAGTCCAGTGACAACCGTCGCGGGATCGACTGCAGACTGATAATACCCAGCAATTTTCCGATACCCGGCTCCATTTTAAGGAACTGCCCTTTCACCGCCTGCAACGCGAAACTGCCCGACAACGTCGGATAATCGAGTTGCTGCGGCCCGCCGTTCCAGCTCAAGACGCCGCTGATAACCGCCATGCCGCGACGCACGCCTTCCGGATAACCCAGCCGCGTCAACATTTTGCCCACATCCGTGACGTTCCACTGCACACTCACCGCCGTGCGCGGATTGGCCAGCCAGGACTGCCACACGCCGTCCACCGTCAGTACGCCATCAGGACTCGACACCCGTAGCTGCTCAATACGCCAGTCGCGATCCTGCGGCGTCGCCTTTAACTCGAGCTTGCCCAGCACCTTGCTGCCCATCTGAAAATGCTCCGCCACAATGTCCAGTGCCGGCAATTGCGGTGATTCCACGGCCGCCGTTTTATCCTCGACGGATGCACCCGTTACCGGGGCCGCTGCGGGGATGACGAATTTTTTCATGCGTGCCACCAGCCGGCCCTTGCCCGCCGGATTCCAGTCCGCAGTCCCTTCGAACTCCCGCCCGTTCAAGGCGTAGCGCGTGGTCGCCGCGTCCGGCCGGGTGCTGCTGACGGCGATGTCGTTGAACTTGCGGTCATAGACATCCAGTTCGCCGAACTTCACATCCAGCCCCGCCAGGGTGTAACTGATGTCGCCACCCACGCCACCAGTGCCACCGGCAATCTTCAGCCAGCCGTCCAGGTTCACCGATTTGAGCGCGCCGCTGATCCACACGCCATCGCGCTCAGGCTCACCCGCCGCGCCGCCGCCCAGACGCACCAGGCCACGGTCAATCACCGTGCGCCGCCCTTTTCCATCAGCTTCGGTATGCCGCATCAGCCGCGCACTGATCAGCTCGCCATAGGTCAGCGCCACCACGTCACGATCATTGCTTACAAAACGCCGCTCCACACGCAGTGGCATCGACTCCGCAGCGGTCTTCACAAACGGCGCGGGCAGGTTGGAGGCGATGCCCTGCAAGTTCGACTCCAGCACCAAATCGACAGTTTTCTTACGCACGCTGACTGTGCCGCGCCAATCAGCCGCGCCGCGTATGTGGGTAAGCCACCCCGGCCCGCCCGCGCGCCGCAGCGTGTCGGGCGCAACGCGTCCTTGCAGGCCGATGCGCACTGATCCGTCGCGCTGCGTGCTGCCGGCTATCGTCAGCGGCCCACCGACAAACATCGCATTCGCGGTGGGCACGTTTATACCGGTTTCGCTGAACTCGAGTTTGCCGGTGACCTGCTCCAGCGGCGGCAGCGACGGTTCGATCACCAGCCGATTGTTGGTCATCTGATAGGCGCCACTGACGCGCGTTTTATCGAGATTGACCAGCGGCAATTCCAGCTTGAGATCCAGCTTGCCCGCGCCTTCGCCCTGCATGCCGTCGGTGAAGTGTTCAATATACCCCGACACCGGGCTGCTGGCGATGAACTTCAGAAAATCCGGCGTGCCGCCTTCCGCCTCGCCGGTGACCGTGAGCACACGTCCCGCCGGCGTAGACATATCCGGCATCTCAACATGCACTTTCGCCAGCCGCACGCCGTAGATCGTGCCGCGATTCGCCACCACGTCCATGCGCTTGCCGCGAAACGAAACATCGCAGTCGATGTTTTCGATATTGGGCCAGCCCTCGCCATAGTGCAGTGTGCCGCCGGAAATTTTAGCGGTCACAAAGACGGTGCCGGCCTTGTTATCCGAAAACGGAAACTCGCGCAGATCACCCTTGACGCGAAAACTCACGTCACCCGACGTGCCCGCGACAAACGCCGTCTCCAGCCATGGCCGCGCCTTGCTTGCCACCGTCAACGGCAGATAATGGATCACCTTGCGCGCGTCGGCACGCGAGAGATTACCCGTCAGATCGAGAATGCCCGGCTGATCCGGCACGGTGCGGTAACTGCCGCTCAACGTTCCCGACAAATCGGCGTTGTGATATGACACGTTCGACAGCTTCAATTCAAAACCATTGCTGTCGCGCGTCCATCCCGCGTTTGCGGACAAGGTATCGAACTGCAACACCTCCTTGAACAGATGCGGCAATTCGAGCTTCACCTCGCGCGCCGAAAGCTGGCTCTTGCCGCCTTTTTCCGTCGCTTCCAATGTGCCGCTGAGACCGATCAGTCCCGGCAACACGCCGTAACGCTGCATCGATAAATCTTCAAAACGGCCGCGCGCGCTGTATTTCGCGGGTTCCGGCAATGCGCCTTCCCATTGGCTGGCCACGTCAAACAAACGCCCCCGCGGCGACAATTCCGCCAGCCGCTTGCGCGTGGCGGCATCGATCGGCAAATGGTCGGCCAGTGACATCAGCGGCGCGATATCAATCGCATTGGCCTTGAGTTCACCGGCGGCAAGCTGGCCGTTGCCGTCGAGTGTTGCCTTGAGCGCGAAATCCATCGGCTGCAACGCGAGGTTTCCCGCCGTGGTCAGCGCCAACTGCTGGGTCGAAAACTCAACCGACTTGGGCGTTTTTTTCCAGCCCACGCGTCCGGCAAGACTGGACAAATCGAGTTCCGGCAAATTTTTGGCCAGCCGCGTGCGCACATCCGACAGCCGCACGTCGGCGATTAAACCGGTCAGCGACAGCGCCTTCAGATCGGCCCAAGCGCGCACCGCGCCCGCGCCACGCGGCAACTCAAACGGAAACGGCAACCACGCGCGCCACGCTGCGATGTCGGTGTAATCGACCTGAACAAACAAACGCCCGCTCCATTGCGCCAGGTCTTTCAACGACTCGCCGTGCAGATCCGCGCGCAAATCAATCGGGCTCGCCAACTGCGCGGGCGGAATCGCCTTCAATCCGAAGCGGTGATGCGTACCGCGACTGACCAGTTGCAGGCGCACCTGCTGCAGCGTCAGTGTTGGCGCGCCGCGCATCTCATCGGTCCAGGCAATGGCAGCATCGTGAATTTCGATATCCCGTTGCGCCAGCAGCCATTCGGAGAAATTGCCGTCGCGTTTTTCGCCGGCCATCTCGATGCCGGCAACGGAAATCACGCCTTTTTTATCACGGCGAATATCGAGCGCGGGTCGATATAAATCAATGGAATGAAAGCGCGCGCTCCCGGTCGGCACCGACAACCACGACAGCGTGCTGTCCACGCGCAGCAGTTTGAGCGCTTCGCGCCCCGCCTTGTCGTGCAGCACGACTTCATGAAACTCCAACTGCGGACGCAAACCTTCCCAACCCGCCACGATGTGGCCGATGGTGACTTTCTGCCCGACCGCCTCGCTCACCGACTGCGCAATTTTCTCGCGATATCCGTCGATATTGGGCAACACGCCGTAACGCAACACCAGCACACAGGTGGCGGCAATCAGCACCAGCGCCAGCACAATCCACACGAACTTGTGCCAAATCCACGCGCAAAGGCGTGCCACCGCGTTGCGGGCGCTGCCGAGGCTGCTGAAAATCGCCGTTTCTGTCACCCGTTGCCTGCTAAAATATAAGATTAAACAAACACTTAGCGAACTTCCGCATGAGAGTTATTCTACTGTGTTTCCGCAGCGCTTGGAACCTGCCATGACTCCGATTAACGCTTCAGCCAGCGATGCCGTGGACGTCGCGATTGCCCGCGCGCGCCAGTTCAGCCGTTATCTTGAACTCGTGCTGACGGCGGAACCGCGACTGCTTGAAGGTGTAGACCTGCGCGCACCGGTCAAGGTTGCACCTGCGAGCGAGGAAATTGCCCGCGCGCTCACGCGCGAAGACTTGCAACGCGCATTGCGCCGTCTGCGCAAACAAACCCTGGTCGCGCTCATCATTCGCGATCTGGCGGGCTGGGCGAATCTCGCTGAAGTCACGCAGACGATGACGCAGCTCGCAGAATGCACCCTCCGCGCCGCGCTGGATTGGGTCACGAAGGATCTTTCATCAACCTTGGGCACACCGCGCGGCACCGGCGGGCAGGTGCAACC
The DNA here is from genome assembly GCA_947467315.1 of Betaproteobacteria bacterium. GTDB lineage: Bacteria > Pseudomonadota > Gammaproteobacteria > Burkholderiales > SG8-41 > UBA5216. The sequence continues at coordinate 5,672 of CANIID010000126.1, forward strand.
ACTGCACGTCGTCGGCATGGGCAAACTGGGCGGCGGCGAACTCAACGTGTCGTCCGACATCGATCTCGTGTTTATCTTCCCCGAAGACGGCAACACCGATGGCGCGCGCACACAGAGCAATCACGAATACTTCGCGCGCGCCGGACGCGCCCTGATCGCGCTGCTGAACGAACCGACGGCCGACGGCTTTGTGTTTCGCGTGGACATGCGGCTACGGCCCTACGGCGACAGCGGCCCGCTGGTGGCGAGCTTCGACATGCTGGAAAATTATTTTGTCACGCAGGGACGCGAATGGGAGCGCTACGCCTGGATCAAGGCGCGCGTACTCACCGGCGATCAGGGTGACGCGCTGATGGCCGTGGTACGGCCCTTCGTGTTTCGCCGCCACCTCGACTACAGCGCCTTCGCCTCGATGCGCGATCTGCACAGCCAAATACGCCGCGAAGTCGAACGCCATGATCGCGCCGGCAACATCAAGCTCGGTCGCGGCGGCATCCGCGAAATCGAATTCATCGCGCAGGTATTCCAGCTCATTCGCGGCGGACACGATGCCGCGCTGCGCCGGCAACCCACGCTGGACGTGCTGGCGCTGCTCGCCGAACGCGGCCTGCTGCCCGCCTCGGTGGTCGAAGAGTTAACGCAAGTATATGTTTTTCTTAGGAATTTAGAGCACCGACTGCAATACCTCGACGACCAGCAAACGCACAGCCTGCCCGCCGCCACAGAAGACCAGCAACGTATCGCGCACAGCATGGGGTATACGGACTACGACACCTTTGCGAGCACCCTGAGCCAGCATCGCAACACCGTGGCGCGGCACTTCGACGCCATTTTCACCACGGCGCCCGCAGAACAACATGCACTCACGCCGCTGTGGGCCAACAGCGCCGATGCGCCGTCCGCCATCGAACGACTCGCGACGCTCGGCTTTCAACGCACGGAAGATTTGCAATCACGTATCGCGCGGCTGCACGAATCCGCACGCTACCGCCAGATGCCTGCAACCAGTCAATCCCGCTTCGACCGCCTGATGCCGCTGGCGATTGAAAGCGCGGCCGCCGGTGACAATGCCGACCTGACACTGGAGCGGCTGCTGGATTTTCTTGAAGGCATCAGCCGCCGTGAATCGTATCTTGCATTGCTCGAAGAATATCCGCAGGCGCGCAGCCAACTCACCGCGTTGATGCGCGCCAGTCCGTGGGTCGCGCAATACCTGACGCAACATCCCATCCTGCTCGACGAACTGCTCGACGCGCGCACCCTGCACACACCGCCCGACTGGCTGGCGCTGGCCGCCGCGTTAAGCGTCGCCGCAAACGACGCCGACGGCGATACCGAACGGCAGATGGATGTGCTGCGCCATTTCAAGCATGCGCAAACGTTGCGGCTGGTGGCGCAGGATCTCGCCGGCGACCTGCCGCTGGAAACACTGAGCGACCATCTCTCCGACCTCGCCTGCGCGGTGCTGGCGGAAACCGTGCGTCTCGCGTGGCAGGGCGTGCGGCAGCGGCATCGCCAGCGTAACGATCAGCCCGCGTTCGCCGTCATCGGCTACGGCAAACTCGGCGGCAAGGAACTCGGCTACGCCTCCGATCTCGATCTGGTATTTTTGTACGATGACGATGCGCCCGAGGCAGCGGAAAACTACGCGCGCCTCGCGCAACGCATCAGCACCTGGCTCACCAGCACCACCTCCGCCGGGCAACTCTACGACACCGATCTGCGGCTGCGGCCCGACGGCGAAAGCGGACTGCTGGTGAGCTCATTGCAACGGTTTCGCGATTACCAGTTGACGCGCGCGTGGGTGTGGGAACATCAGGCGCTCACCCGCGCGCGCTTCGTCGCCGGCGACACCGGCATCGGGCGCGCCTTTGAAACCCTACGCGGCGAAGTCCTGCGCCGCCCGCGTGATCTGCAAACGCTACGTGACGACATCGCGGCCATGCGCGAAAAAATGCATGCCGCCCACCCCAACCGCAGCGGCCTGTTCGACATCAAGCATGATCGCGGCGGCATCGTCGATGTCGAGTTCATCGTGCAATACCTGGTGCTCGGCCACGCCCATCAACACGCCGCACTGACGGGCAACATCGGCAACCTGGCGCTGTTGCGGCTGGCGGCGCAACTCGGCTTGATATCCGTGGCCCATGCGGAAGCGGCGCGCGAGGCGTACCGCGCCTACCGGCAAATGCAGCATGCGCTGCGCTTGCAGGGCGAACACTATGCGCGCGCGGCGGTTGATGCCGTCGCCGCGCACACCGCCGCTGTGTGCGCGTTGTGGCAAAGCGTATTCGGCAACCCGCGTTGAATGCGCTAAAATAGCCGCTGACGTTTAATGACGATAATTGAGATTCAAGGAGCAGCATTATGTCGATGGCGGACCGTGACGGGTTTATCTGGCAAGACGGCAAACTCGTGCCCTGGCGCGAAGCAACCACGCACGTACTCACGCATTCGCTGCACTACGGTCTGGCGGTATTCGAAGGCGTGCGCGCCTACAACACGGTCAAGGGTACGGCGATATTCCGCCTGCGCGAGCATACCCAGCGATTGCTGAATTCCGCGCACATCTACATGATGAAAATCCCCTACAGCATCGACGTACTGATGGAGGCGCAAAAAGAAGTGGTGCGCGCCAACAAGCTGGAGTCGTGTTATCTGCGCCCGATTGCGTTTTACGGCTCGGAAAAAATGGGCGTGTCGCCCAAGGGCAACACCGTGCATGTGGCGATTGCCGCGTGGCCATGGGGCGCCTATCTCGGCGCCGACGCCATCGAGCAAGGCATCCGCGTGAAAACATCGTCGTACGCGCGCCACCATGTCAACGTGTCGATGACCCGCGCCAAGTATTCCGGCACCTACGCCAATTCAATCCTCGCCAACCTCGAAGCCACCGAACACGGCTACGACGAAGGCCTGCTGCTGGACGTCGATGGCTTCGTCGCCGAAGGTTCCGGCGAAAACCTGTTCATGATTAAAGACGGCAAAATTTACGAGCCTGAACTGAACAGCGCGCTGATCGGCATCACCCGCGACGCCATCATCACCCTCGCGCAGGACATGGGCTACACCGTCGGCACCAAGCGCATCACGCGCGATGATTTGTATATCGCCGACGAAGCCTTCTTCACCGGCACCGCCGCCGAAGTCACGCCGATCCGCGAGCTGGATGGGCGCACCATTGGCAGCGGCAAGCGCGGCCCGATCACCGCTCAACTGCAAAAAGCGTTTTTCGACTGCGTGAACGGCAAGTCGGAAAAGCACGCCGGCTGGCTGACATCCGTGGCCGCGTGAGAATAACCATGGCTGAACAAACCGACAACAAATCACGGCACATCGAAGTCACGGCAGCCGATCTGCCGCTGCACTGCCCGACACCCGCCATGCTGCTGTGGAACGCGCACCCGCGTGTGTTCATGCCGATAGAAAAAACCGGCGAAGCGCTGTGCCCGTATTGCGGCACGAAATACACGCTCAAGGGCGGGCCGGGGAAGTCTGGTCATTAGCCGGTAGCCGCTGCTCCGATGAAAATCCTCGTCGTCGCCCCCGCCTGGGTCGGCGACACCGTGATGGCGCAGCCGATGTTTCGGCTCCTGCATGAGCGCCACGCCCATCTCACTCTTGACGTACTCGCACCGCCGTTCACATTGCCGTTGCTCGCGCGCATGCCCGAAGTGCGCCGCGGCATCGTCGCGCGTTTCGGCCATGGCGAACTGAAGTTTAACGAACGCCGCCGGCTGGCGCAGACGTTGCGCGACGAGCACTACGATCAAGCCATCGTGTTGCCGAATTCCTTGAAATCGGCGTTGATTCCACTGCTGGCAAAGATACCCGTGCGCACTGGCTTTCGCGGCGAAATGCGTTACGGCCTGCTGAACGATATGCGCGCGCTGAATGAAAAAGCGTTGCCTAAAATGGTGGATCGCTTTGCGGCGCTCGCGCTGGATCGGGGCGCGACACTGCCACGCACACTACCGACACCCAAGCTGACGGTCATTTTAAGTAACATTGAAATAATCGTTAATAAACATATACTTACGCTTGAAAAACCGATAGCACTCTTTTGCCCCGGCGCGGAATACGGCCCTGCCAAGCGCTGGCCGGCCGAACACTTTGGTGCGCTCGCGAAGCAAGCCGCAGAAAACGGTTACGCCGTGTGGCTGCTCGGTTCAGCCAAAGACGCCGCCATCGGCAACGATATCGTGAGCGCCAGCGGCGGCGCGTGTATCAACCTTTGCGGCAAAACATCGCTCGAAGACGCCATCGATCTGATCGGTATCGCCGCGCTGGTGGTCACCAACGATTCCGGCCTGATGCACGTCGCGGCCTCGCTGGATCGTCCAACCCTCGCACTTTATGGTTCCAGCAGCCCGGCCTTCACGCCACCGCTGTCGGACAAGGCGAAAATCATCAAGACGGATATCGCGTGCAGCCCGTGCTTTAAGCGAGAATGTCCACTGGGACATTTCAACTGTATGCGGCAACTCACGCCCGAGATGGTGTGGACGAACGTCAATCACTCTGGAGCCACACCATGAAAAACCCGAAACTGCTGCCGCTACTGCTGGTGTGCGCCTTGCCCGGCCTTGCGCCATTCGCGGCACAGGCACAAAACCAGGCACAGAAGTACCCCACCAAACCGATACGTCTGATCTCGCCGTTCGCCCCCGGCGGCGGCACCGACATCCTGTCGCGCGTGATCGGCCCGCGCCTGTCGGCGGCCATCGGCCAGCCGGTAGTAGTCGACAACCGGCCCGGCGCGGGCGGCGCGCTCGGCGCTGAAATCACCGCCAAGGCCGAGCCGGACGGCTACACCTTCATCACCGTCTCCAGCAGTTATGCGGCGTCTTCGGCGTATCACAAGCTGTCGTACGATCCGGTCAACGGCATCACCCCGGTGATTCTGCTCGGCACCACCGGCATGGTGCTGGTGGTGAACCCGACGTTGCCGGTGAAAAGCGTCAAGGAACTCATTGCCTATGCGCGCGGCAATCCCGGCAAAATCAGCTATGGCACGGTGGGCGTGGGCAGCGTCACGCACCTGCTGCACGAGTTGCTCAACCTCGAAGCCAAAATCAACACCGTGCATATTCCGTTCAAGGGCGCGGGGCCGGCCATCGTCGGCATCATCGGCAACGAAGCGCACATCGGCTCATTAAGCGCGGTACCGGTGATACCGCACTTAAAAGGCGGCCGCCTGCGCGCCATCGGCATCACCACCGCCAAGCGCTCGCCGACGCTGCCCGATGTGCCCAGCATCGGCGAAACCGTACCCGGCTTCGATGTGCCGCACTGGTACGCGATCTGGGGGCCGAAGAGCATACCGAAGGACATCGTTGCGCTGTGGAATCGCGAAGTGTCCAAGGTACTGCTCACCGACGAAATGTCCAAACAAATGCGCGCCGAAGGCATGGAACCCGCCGGCGGCCCGCCCGAACAATTCTTCGACGTGTTGAAGCCGACAGTCGAACGCTGGCGGCGGGTGGTGAAGGAAGCGAAAATCGAATTCGCGGGATAGAACGCAAAAAAAGGCAGCCTCGGCTGCTTTTTTTCGCTCTGCGTTGCCGCTCAATTAATCCCCGCGTCAGTCATTCCCCGCATATTTCCCCGCCGTCTCCGGAAACAGATTCTTCACGATCTTGAATTTGGTCACGTCCACGGTGCCGTCCATGTGCAGGTACATCGACGCGTCGCGATACAGTTTTTCGATGCCGAAATCGAGCATCATGCCGTTGCCGCCGTGTAGCTCCACCGCGTGTTTGCATACTTCAAGCACTGCTTCCGAGGCGTACATCTTCACCATATTGCACAACACCTCGGCGTCTTCCGCTTTCGCATCAACGGCGCGTGAAGCTTCGAGCAGCAGCGCTCGCACGGTGCAGATCTTGGTGGCCATTTCAGCCAGGCGTATCGCAGTGGCCTGATGCTTGATGAGCTTTTTGCCACCTTGCACGTAGTCATGCACGTACTTCACGGTTTCTTCGTACGCGCGCACGCCGACGCCCAGGTTTTTTGAACCCTGAATGATTTTGCCGGGACGGAAATACACGCCGGCTTTAGTGAGCGCGATGTCTTCCACCAGGCAATGATCGAGCGGCACTTCCATATCCTCGAACACCATTTCGCCGTTGTTCATGAAACGCCCGCCGAGGGTTTCGTTGCAACGCGCCACCGAGAAGCCCTTGGTTTCACGCGGCACGAGAAAGCACGAGGTGCCCTTTGTCATGCCCGCGCCGGGTTTGGTGGTCGCATACACCACGTACAGACTCGCGTCATAGCCGTTGCTGATGAATTGCTTGCGGCCGTTGATCACCCACTTGTCACCCTTCTTTACTGCCTTGGTATGCATCATGGCTTCGGGCACATCGTACGGCAGCCAGCGGTCGGATGCGCCGCGCGGCTCGGTCAGGCAATGCGCGAGCAGAAACTGCGAGTCCGCCATGATTTTGGGGAACCATATTTTTTTCAGGTGTTCCGGCAGAATGTTGCGCAGCAGTACGGAGACTTTCCATTGCTGCACCATTTTTTCGGCAATGCCGCAATCGCCGCGGGAAATTTCCTCGGAGATCACCGCGAAAGTCAGCGTCTCGGATTTCGGGTCCAGCGCGATGCCGCCGTATTCTTCGGGCACGCCCAGCGTGCGGATGCCGATTTCGTGCGCGACATCGAGAATTTTGCGCGGCAGACGCCCTTCCGGCTTCATGCTCCACTCGGCCTGCCAGTTTTGCCGCGTAAACGGGATAATGTGTTCGTTGACAAATTTGCGCGTCACATCGCGCATCATCAGCGTTTCTTCGGACAACCCTCTTTCATTGTAAATCATTGTTTATATTACCTTTTTTAAGTTATTCAGCCTTCAATCCAATAGCCTTGATCACCTTGGCATTCTGCACCAGCGAATTGGCAATCACTTTGCGAAATTCTTCCGACGTGCCGATGAGCACTTCCGTCGCTTGCGCCGTCATCAGCGTTTTAACGTCCGGCAGGTTTGCGGTTTTGAGCAACGCGGCACGCAATTTTTCGATAATCGGACGCGGCGTGCCCTTCGGCATCATGAAGCCCTGCCAGCCGCTGTAATCAAAACCGGGAATCGTGTCCGCGATCGACGGTATATTGCCCATCAACGCCGATTTACCCGGCAGACTGTGACCCACCGCGCGCAGCTTGCCCGCATTCACATGCGTCATCACTGCGGCGGCCGGCGTCAAGGTCCAGTGCGCTTCGCCGCCGAGCACGGAGGCCACCGACGGCCCGCCCCCCTTATAGGGCACGTGCAGCGATTGCATATTCGCCACCGACATGAAATACGCGCCTGACAAGTGGCTTTGCGAGCCCGCGCCTGCCGATGCCATGTTGAGCGGCTTGGACTTGGCCAGATCAATCAACTCTTTCGTTGATTTCACCGGCAGCCCCGGATGCACCACCAGCACATTCGCCGTCACCGCGAACTGTGACACGTGGTCGTAATCCTTGACCGGATCGAAGGTCGGGTTTTTCATCAGCAGCACCGCCACGGTAGACGCGGCAGTGGTCGCGCTGATCAGTGTGTAGCCGTCGGGCGCGGCGTTCTTGGCGATTTCCATGCCCACGATGCCGCCTGCGCCAGCGCGATTATCGACCACCAGTTGTTGACCGATCACCTCGCTCATTTTGTTGCCGATGATGCGGCTTAAGGTATCCACCGAACTGCCCGGCGCATTGGGCACCAGCATGCGTATGGGGCGCGCGGGATAACCCGTTGCGGCATCCGCTGCCCACGTATTCGCGCTCACGGCAGCCGCGCACAAGCCGCAGCCCAACAACTGTCTGAATTTCATGTTCATCACGATCCTGTTCTCCTCGAGGACACGCGCATCGATCGTGCGCTTATGGCATTGATACGGACAAAAACCAAGGGGCGAATTGTTACCTTTCCGCGCACGGAACGCAATCGCGTGTACATCCGACATTGCGCCCCCGTAACTACTTGAATTTGATAGAATTAATCTTGATTCCACTCAATCGGCCGATATGACCAAGACCATTTACGCCAGCGCCCAGGAGGCCGAAGCCGCGTTCTACGATGCCTTCGGCAAGAGCGATCTCGAAGCGATGATGGCAGTGTGGGCCGACGACGACGAGATTTACTGTGTGCATCCGGGCGGGCCGCGTATCTCCGGCCTTGCCAACGTGCGTGAATCGTGGCGCCGGCTGTTCAGCAATGGCCAAACCCTCGGGTTTCAACTGCGCGCACGCCACGAAATTCACGGCATGATGATCGCGGTTCATAGTGTCTACGAGCAGATCACCGTGGCCGGCCAAGGCCCCGCGCGCAATCCGATACTGGCCACCAATATTTATCTGCGCACCGACCGCGGCTGGCGCATGGTGGCGCATCACGCGTCGCCCGCGCCTGCGCCACAGGCTGTGACAACCGTGACCGAGACTGAAGCCAAACGCCCGCCGAAAACGCTGCACTGAAATCACTCGCGCGCCACGCTCACAGTGCGAACTTCACGCAGCGAATCCACACATCGCACGATGTATAATTTAGCCACCTCGCGTCATAGCTGTTCACGCCTGCGTTCATCTTGTTAATAAACTGTAAACATATGTTTTTAAAGGATATTTCATGAGTCTCCCGGATTTTGGAACCCCCGATATTATCGTCGTCGGCGCGGGTAACGCCGCCGCCTGCGCCGCATTGGCTGCGCGCGAACAAGGCGCGAACGTGATCATGCTCGAAGCCGCCCCCATCGACGATTGCGGCGGCAACAGCCGCTACACCGGCGGGCTGATGCGCGTGGTGTTCAACAACGTCGATGAACTCGCGGAAATCATTCCCGAGCTTACCGAAGAAGAAAAGAAAACCCACGACTACGGCTCCTACACCACCGATGCGTATTTCGACGACATGGCGCGCATCACGCAGGAGCAGACCGATCCCGACCTGTGCGAAATGCTGATCCGCCGCAGCTACGACACCATCGTATGGCTGCGTAAAAAAGGCGTGAAGTTCCAGGCGAGCTACGGTCGTCAATCGTACAAAGTCGACAACAACACGCGCTACAAATTCTGGGGCGGCCTGGCGGCTGAAACCTGGGGCGGCGGCGAAGGCCTGGTGGCCAACGAGCACAAAGCCTGTGAACGCGACGGCATCAAGATATTCTACGAGACGCCCGCGATTTCACTACTCACCGACAGCGACAACAACGTGCTCGGCGTGCGCGCGCGTCACAAAGGCAAGAACGTCGATATCAAAGCCAAGGCGGTAATCCTCGCCTGCGGCGGTTTCGAATCCAGCGCGGCGATGCGCGCGCAATACCTCGGCCCCGGCTGGGACTTGGCGCATGTGCGCGGCACGCGCTACAACACCGGCCTCGGTATCAAGATGGCGCTCGACATCGGCGCGATGCCTTATGGCCACTGGTCAGGCTGCCATGCGGTAGGCTGGGACCGCAACTCGCCGCCGTTCGGCGATCTGGCAGTGGGCGATCAGTTTCAGAAGCACAGCTACCCGTGGGGCATCATGCT
>CANIID010000127.1 GCA_947467315.1 Betaproteobacteria bacterium
ATTCACACACGCCCGCGACAATCTTCCTATCGCCTACACTTTCACGTACTTGTCGATGCGGCCCAACTTGGTCAGCCCGACATAGATATTGCCCAGCGTATCGATGCCCATGCCATGCGTGGGCGCCACGTCCCAGCGCGCGAGCACGGCGCCGTTGCCATCACGCACGCTGATGGCGGGTTTGCTGGTTTCCGTGGCCTGCTCGCCCAGATAGAAAATCCCGTTCTTGTCGAGCGCCATGTCGTTGGGGCCGCCCATGCCGGTCCATAGGCCTTTGAACTGGCCGTCCGGCGTGAAAATCTGCACCCGCCGGTTGGCGCGGTCACTCACATACAGCGTGCCGTCGGGCGCGATGCAAAGCGTGTGCGGCAGGTGGAAGTCGCCGGGCGCGGTGTTGCCCGGCTGGCCCCACGATTGAATCAGTTCGCCATCCTTGCTGAAACGATGCACGCGGCTGTTGCGGTAGCCGTCGGTCACATACAAGTCGCCCGATGGGCCAGGCATCAGCTCGGTGGGGTGATTAAACGGCCCCGCCGCGCGCAACGGCAGAATTTGCCAGTTTTCACAGCCGGTATCGGAATGCTGTCCGCGCGTGCCGAGCTGTCTGATCAACTGGCCGTCGAGGGTGTAGATCAGCGCCACGTGATCCACCTGATCGGTGAGGTAGACCACGTCGTTCACGATCTTGAAGCCATGCGCGCGTTTGAACAGGCCCGCGCCCCAGGAACTGAGGAATTTCCCGTCCTTGTCGAAGATCAGCACCGCCGGGTCTTTGCGCTGAAAAATATACAGACGGTTTTGCGAATCAGTGGTCACCCGGCTGATCATGCCGATAGTTTCGCCCTCGGGCATCCGGGCAAAGTTTTCAACGAGTTCGTAGGTGTATTTTCCCGTGCCGACTTTCATCACCGTTCTCCCGGTTCAACGTGGTTGATCTGCTCTAAATTATAAAATATTAAATAGAAACAGATAGTTACGATATAACAAGGTCTGATCTGCCGGCCCGCGTGGACACCTGTTGCGAAGAGTACGCGGGCAGTGAGATTCGCAATTTACCTCAAGCCGAAGCCGGCTTGGGAATCGGCACACGATGGAGCTTCATCGCCATCGACACCGCGCTGTAATAGCCCAGCAAGCCGACCACTTCGGCAATGCCGTTGCGCCCCAGCAGCTTCTCGGCGCGATCGAATACCTCATCCGAGCCGCCGCCGGGCGCCATCGAGATCGCGGCCAGATCGTAAATCGCCCGCTCACGCTCGTGATCGAACGCCGGCGTTTGGCCGGCGCGCATCGCATCGAACACGGCGGGTTGGTAACCGAGTTCGAGGCAGCGTTTGACATGGGACGCCCACACATACTCTCCGCGCCAATGGTTGGCGATGATGCAAATGATGAGCTCGACCTCGCGCTCGCTCAGCGATCCTGCTTTGTTGAGAAAGGTGCCGATGGTCTCCATCGCAGCCGCGAGTTTCGGCGAATGAATCCAGATTTTGTACGGCGCGAGCAATTTGCCGCGGCCGGCGACCAAATCCGCAAACACCTTTTTTTGCGCATCCGTCATCTCGTTTTCGGGGATCTCCTTGATGCGATTCGTTTCCGCCATGATGTGTGCCTTTTTTAATTATAGGGATGAGCGCGCATGGGCTTGTTTCTCATGCCGCGCATTGACTTGAACGATATCACAGCGTGCAGAAGTTATCCCAGGCCTTGCGTTGACGCATTCCCCGGAAACAACTGCCGGCGGCCATGCTGGATTCTCAGACGCCCGTGATCAAGCAGGTCATCGCTTGTACCGCGTGTTAACCCGCGCGTTTCATCACCTTCGCCAGCCGCGCCATTTCTGATTTCATTTTCGCGGTGAGTTCTTCGGGCGTGCTGCCCACGGCCTCGGAACCGGTGTTGAACAGTTTTTCTTTCACGCCGGACTGGGTCAACAGTTTCGCAATCTCCTGATGCCAGCGCGTGACGATGGGCGCGGGCGTTTTGGCGGGAGCGAATACGCCGTAGGTGGATACCGCCTCGTAACCGGGCACGCCTGCGGCGGCCACGGTGGGCAGCCCCGGAAAGATAGCCGAAGGCTGCGGCGTGGTGACGGCGAGCGCGCGCAGTTTGCCCGATTTCACATGTGGCGTTGCGTTGCCCGCCGGGGTAAAGGTCAGTTGCACTTGCCCGCCGATTAAATCCGTCAAGGCGGCCGAGGAGCTTTTGTACAGGACTCGCACCACGTTCACACCCGCGAGGTATTTAAACAGCTCCGCCGCGATATGCGGCGTGGAGCCGGAGCCGGCGGATGCGTAATTGAGGTCGCCCGGCCGCGCCTTCGCCAGCGTGATCAGCTCCTTCACGGTTTTTACCGGCAAGGCGGGGTTGACCACCAGCACGTTGGGGGAGAGCACCGCCAGCGTGATGGGCGCGAAATCACGCAGCGGATCCCACGCCACGTCGTCGCGCATGAGCGGATCGATCCACAGAGCGCTGCCGATCACCAGCAGGCTGTAGCCATCGGCGGGCGCTTTGGCGACGGTATCCACCGAGACGATGCCCGCGCGGTTGTCCACCACCACGGGCTGGCCCAGCACGGGTGCTGCGCCTTGCGCGATCAGGCGCGCCACGAGATCGTTGCCGCCGCCTGCGCCGGAGGTGTAGATGCGTACCGTCTTCGCCGGATAGCCCTGCGCTTGCAGCGGGCCGCCGTACGCCGACAACAGGCCCAGGACGACAGTCGCGCGCCTCACCCAGCGTGTCATCGAATTACAGCCGCGGCCCCTGGTAATGCACGGGCCCGCTATAGGCATAGCCGGCGGGCAGGCCCTTCACCGTGGTGCGGTCGATGTTGCGCGGGTAGGCGCGGTCGTAGTCGCCGAGGCCAATGTGATTGGTGCAACGGTTGTCCCACAGCAGCACGTCTTCTTTTTGCCATTGGTGGCGGTAAAGAAACCGCGGCTGCGCCGCGTGGTTGCACAGAAATTGTACCAAGGTAGCGCTTTCATCGGGGTGCATGCCGACGATTTGCTTGACCTTACCGCCGATGAACAGTGATTTGCGCCCGGTCTCGGGATGCACCTGCACCAGCGGATGGGCGCTGGGCAGATTTTGCCGCGCGGTTTCTGCAGCGCGCTCGGGCGTGCTGTTGTCCAGGCGCGCCTTGCCGCCAAAGTGCACCGCGTGCAGGCCCTCAACAATTTTTTGCATCGGCTCGGACAGCGCCTCAAAGGCCAGGTACATATTCGCGAACATAGTATCGCCGCCGATGGGCGGCACATCCAGGGCGTGCAATAGCGTGGCCTTGGCGGGCTGGGTCGAGTACGATTGATCCGAATGCCAAACTTGGCCTGCAAATGCATTGGGGTCGGTGGTGGTCTTGATCTTGCTGGTGATGATTTGAATCTCGTGATATTCCGGATGCCGGATGCGTTGCGCGCGATCGTTGTTATCGACCTCGCCGAAATGGCGGCTGAACGCAATGTGCTCGGCGCGCGTGACCGGCGTGCCGCGAAACAGCAGCACGCTGTATTGCAGAAAGCCTTGATTGATTTCGCCGAGAACATCGGTGGCGATGGGCTTGCGAATATCGACACCGGTGACCTCGGCGCCCAGCACGAATGACAACGGACGAAACTGCACAGCCATGGGGAACATCTCCACTCGTTGAAGGTGAATCACCGGGATACGGATTTACTGCCCTGCTTTGCGACTGCGCAATGTAGCCGCCGGTTTCGCAACCGTCAATCAATGCGGTGTAGGGACATTGAGATCGTCGATGTAGCTTGAGGCATGTGGCTGTGCGCCTGCCCGTGCCGCCACGATCAGCTCGCTTCAAATGTTCTCGGGAGGGCTGGAAGCAACGGCTACCGAAAGCATGAGATCAGACGCAGATCGACGCAACCATTTTTTTTTATTATCTTTTTTAAAGGCGCTCGCTGCACTTTCCTACTGGTTTTGGAGCCGCCTATTCCGGCTTGATGCCGGATGCCTTAAGCACCCTCGCCCACTTCGTGATTTCCGCTTTTACAAAGGCGGAGAACTGTTCCGGCGTTGATGGCACCGGGTCAACCGCTTGCGCGACCAGTGTCGCTCGTATATCGGCCATGCCGAGCACGCCCCTAACTTCAGTGCTGAGACGTTGCACGATGGCGGCAGGCGTGCGCACGGGAACCAGCAGGCCATACCAGTTTTTCGCCTCGTAGCCCGGCACGCCGGCCTCAGAAATCGTGGGCGTATCGGGCAACGCCGCCGCACGCGTGGCCGTGGTCACGGCGAGCGCGCGGATTCTGCCCGCCTTGACTTGCGACATCACGGTGCCGGGTGAGGCAAAAATTAGTTGGATATGGCCGGCGATCAAATCCACCATCGCCGGTCCGCCGCCCTTGTACGCCACGTGCGTGAGGCGTGTCCCCGCCATCTCGTTGAACAGCTCGCCGGCGAGGTGGCCGATGGTGCCGATGCCCGACGAGCCGAAGTTCAGTGGCTTGGTTTTCGCCAGCGCCACCAGTTCTTTAACCGAGTGCGCCGCCACGGCGGGATGAACGGAGAGCACGTTGTTCGCATCGGCAATCTGCGCCACGCCGGCGAAATCTGCAATCGGATCGAACGACAGCTTCGTCTGCAAGGCGGCATTGATGGCAAACGCGGGCACAATGAACAGGATGGTGTGGCCGTCGGGTTGCGCTCTGGCGGCGATCTCCGCGGCGATGGTGCCGGCCGCGCCCGGACGATTGTCGATGATCACCTGCTGCCGAAAAATGGCCGATAGCTACTGCGCCATCGGCCGCACGACCGGATCGATGCCGCCCCCTGTCGCGAACCCGACAAGCAGTCGAATGGGCCGCGTGGGATATTCCGCCGTCTGCGCGGCGCACGTGCCTGACAGGCACGCGCACAACCACGCTGTCATGCTCAAACGTCTCACCATGAACAAGGCACACGAGCGTCAGGCACGATACTCACGGCATGCGCACGCAACGCGCGGTGAATTCTCCCTAAACCGCGCCCTTCGCGCGCAACCCCGCAATCGCGGCCTGATCGTAACCCAAGCCCTTGAGCACTTCGTCGGTATGCTCGCCGCAATCCGGCGTGTGTTTCAATTTTTCCGGCTGCGGATATTTGCTCATGTGGATGGGTTGGCCGACGACGGTTTGCTTGCCGTATTTCGGATGATCGATGGGCGTGGCGATGCCGAGGTGTTTTACCTGCGGATCGGCGAACACCTTGTCGATAGTGTTGATCGGGCCGCACGGTACGGCAGCCTTTTCCATGGCGGCTAACCAGTAGGCGTTGGTTTGCTTGCGCACGACTTCGATGATGCGCTGGTTCAACGCCGTGCGGTTTTGCGAGCGCGCCGCCGGGGTGTTGAAATCGGGATCAGTCAGCGTATCGGCCAGCCCCGACGCCTCGCAAAAGCGCGTCCAAACCTTGTCGCCCGCAGCAGCGATGTTGATGTAGCCGTCAGACGTTTGGAACATGCCGGTGCCGGTGCCGGTGGGGTGGTTGTTGCCCTCCTGGCCGGGGACATCGCCCTTGATGAGATAGCGCGCCGCCTGGAAATCGAGCATGTAAATCTGCGCTTCGATCAGCGAAGTGTGTACCCACTGGCCTTCGCCGGTGCGCTCGCGGTCCAGCAGCGCCAGCACGATGCCGTTGGCGAGCAACAGGCCTGATGAAGTGTCGTTGATGGCGATGCCCACGCGCACCGGGCCGCCGCCGGCATGTCCGGTGATCGACATCAGCCCGCCCATGCCCTGCGCGATTTGATCCACGCCCGGCCGGCCTTCGTACGGGCCGTCCTGGCCAAAGCCGGAGATGCTGCCGTAGACGATGCGCGGATTGATTTTTTTCACCGACTCGTAATCAACGCCAAGGCGGTGCTTGACGGTGGAGCGGAAGTTTTCCACCACCACGTCGGCGTCTTTGGCCATGTCAAAAAAGATTTTTTTGCCTTCAGGTGATTTCAGATTCAGCGTCATGCTGCGCTTGTTGCGATGCAGGTTCTGAAAATCCGGCCCGTTGCGCCGGCTGCCGGTGGCATCGACATCGGGGCCGCCGGGTTCTTCGATTTTGATGACATCAGCACCCCAGTCGGCGAGCTGGCGCACGGCGGTCGGGCCCGCGCGGTGCGCGGTAAGGTCGAGTACTTTGAAGCCGTTAAGCGGCAATGGGCGGGTGGTCATGGGGGTTTCCTCTCCTGAGGCTTGTGTTCAAGCCGGGGAGTTTAACATTGCCGGCATCAAACCCTCGCGCAGTGCGAGTTCAACGGCGCGAATCGATGCGATGTGGAACCGCAGGTACTCAAACTTTTTTCGTACACGCCGGCGGCGGATTTTTTTGCAACCCGGTTTCTCGGCAGATGCGCTGCATTTCGTCTTTGGCCGCCTTATCACCCACATGCGCGGCTCGTGCCAGCAGTTCAATGGCCAGCCAAGGAATTTCCGTAGCGGGCTTATTCGCCTTGGCAGACGAGCCGCCGTCCGCTCTGGCAGCGCGTTGAGCAACGGCGGCTCGGGTGGCCAAGGGCTCGGGCCGGCCCAGCGCGGGTTTGCCGCCCAATAACCGCGCGTAGTCACGCATGATGTCACCGGCGTCGTGCAGACTCAGGCTTTCGGGCTTGGCGGACAGCCACGAGCGAACGCCTGCGTCACTGGCTTCGGACATTTTTCTTTCGGGAAAGGTCATCATTCGTGCCACCTCATCAGGCACCGCCTTGCCCAAGCCGCTGGCTTTGGATATCTCGTCAGCCGTCATGACTCTTTCCAAGCCGCTGGCTTTGGCGATTTGCTCGGCGGTCATGAGCTCCGGCGCGACCGCGGTAGCGCCAGTGACCGATTTACCCGCTTTCGCCGCAAGATTCGCGGTATCCGCGAGCTCCACACCCGCCACACCGACGGCTGCGCCCTTGACCGCGCTGCCTGTGGTGGCACCCACCTTCCCTGCGGCAGAACCCACTTTGCCAGCCGAGGAACCGACTTTGCCCAGCAGTCCCCAAAACGCCCAGCTCGGGCTGACCGGGATCAAACAGCAGGCAAGCAGCAACACTTTCAAAAAGGATGACATGTCAATCCAACCTTTTTACTCAGCACCAATATTGGCATCCTTGATAACGCGCGCGTACTTGGCGCGCTCGCTTTGGATGTAGGCCGCGAACGCTTCCGGCGAATTGCCCACCGCTTCTGCGCCCACACTCGCCAAACGATCTTTCACATCCGGCTGCCGCAGTACGTTGACCGTCTCGGTATGCAACCGCGCAATGATGTCCTTGCTCGCGTTCGCGGGTGCGACCAAACCCCACCACGTGCTCATGTCAAAGCCCGGCACGCCGCTTTCGGTCACGGTGGGAATATCCGGCAGCAGCGAAAAGCGCTTTGCCGACGTGACGGCCAGCGCGCGCAACTTTCCGCTCTTGACATGGTTGATCACCGGCGGCACGGAGTCGAAAGTCATATGCACATGCCCGGCCATGACGTCGATGATGGACTGTCCGCTGCCCTTGTACGGCACATGCACAATATCGACTTGCGTTTGCAGGTTAAACAACGCCGCAGCCAGATGCTGCACCGTGCCGTTGCCGGATGACGACGCTTGCAATTGTTTGGGGCGCGCGCGGGCAAATGCGATCAGCTCCTTGACGGTTTTAGCCGGCAGCGACGGATGGACTACCAACAGATTGGGACCGATGGCCACCAGGGAAATCGGTGCGAAATCACGTTGCGGATCGTAGGGCAACTTCGACTGGAGAGACGGCAGGATGGACATCGCGGCGATATGCGCCATCATCAGCGTGTAACCGTCGGGCGGCATCTTGGCGACCAGTTCCGCCGCGATTTGTCCGGACGCGCCGCCGCGATTGTCGGTGACGATCTGCTGCTTTAACGCCTCTCCCAGCTTTTGCGCAACGATACGCCCGACAATATCCGTGCCGCCGCCCGGCGGAAATCCGATAACCATGCGTATGGGCTTGGCGGGATACGACTGGGCCGCCGCCGGTGCGACAGCAAGTAGCAGCGGCAACGCCGCGCAGGAAAAAATGATTCGATTCATCATGCCCCCTTGTCTATTGAAGACTGCTTAACAGCCGTTTGCCGCGTGTATGCGCGATTTCGAGACACGGATGGTACGCCACCGCCGCCCCTAAAACCTAGTGTCGATTGTCATCCGGCATGGGCCGCGCGTTCCATGCCGGAGGGGTGCATGCCCACAAACCTCTATATTATTGTTTTTAAAACATTTTTATACCATTGCGACGAGCGGTATTGTTGCAACGGTTACCGCGTTGCCGCACTCTTCCGCTAAACTTTGCGTGCTTGCGCAGGTCCAACATCAAGCGCGACTATTGGTAGTTGCCTTGCGTTATCAACGTGCTTTATTCGTGAGAAGGAGACCATCATGAAAACAATTTACGCACTGCTTCTGGGACTGGTGATCACCGCGCTTGTCGGCTGTGCCTTTCCCGGCTCCATCGTACCCAACACCACCACCGCCGACGAGCTGACGAAGAAGCTCGGCCGGCCCAGCGACAAACGCGCCAACCCGCAGGGCGGCGAGTTCTGGGATTATGTCTATGGGCCCGAGGGCTTTACCACCTGGCGCTACGCCGTCGATACGGGCGGCATGGTGCGCAGCGCCGAGCAGTTGCTGACACTCGAGCAGCTCCGCAAGGTAGTTGCAGGAGAAACCAATGAAGCAGGCGTGCTGGCGTTGCTCGGCAGGCCCAGCTTGATTACCCGTTTGCGCAACGAGGTGGTGTGGGAGTGGCGCGTGAATCTCTCGCCGATGAAAGGCGTCTATTTCGTGCGCTTCGGCTTTGATGGGCGAGCGCTCGGCGTTGGCATCATGGAAGATATGTCCACCGACAGCGATCGATTTTAGTTTAGCCGCGCGCGCGGCGATCCCCGGCAAGCTCCCGCGGTCGCATCAGCCGGAACGCCGCCAGCGCCAGCAGCATCAACACAGCGATCAAGCCGAACGACACGCCCCACGCGATGCGCGCATCGCGTGTAAAGCCGCCCACGAGATCAAGCGTGTAGCCGATCATCAGCGGGCCGATAAATCCGCCCGTGTAGCCCAGCATCGAATGCACCGCCAGTGTCGCGCCGCGCCGCGAGGGCTCTGCGGTACCCGCCGCGCCCGCGGTGAGTGACGACGAATCCAGCCACACCACAAAACCATAGATCAGCATCAGCCCCACTGCCAGCGGATACGAAGCCGTACCAACGAAGCCGATGCTGCCGCTCACCGCCACCGATGCCAACATCGCCAGCGTAATCAGCTTCACGCGTCCCCAACGAATGGCCGCTTCGTTGCCGAACACGCTGGCGAAGGTGCCGATTACACCCAAAGCGGTGAGCACATAGGTCGGTGAAAAACTTGCCGCAGCACCCGTACTCACTTGCGTACTCGCAGCAACAAACGCGAGAAACGCTACGCCCCAACCGCGCAGCGCGTTCATCTCCAACGTGTGAATGCAATACGCCACCGCATAGGCCATCGCCGAGCGATTGCGAAACACGGGCCTGAAATCAAACAGCGCGTGTCCATCTGCCGCACGCGGCAACGGCGTGGTGCGACGCGGCACCAGCAGCGCGACGATCAACCACGCCATGATCGCGGTGGTGGCCGCGACGAGAAACGCCGACGGCCAGCCAAACGCGCCGGCGAGCAAATCGGCGCACGCAAACGACACGCCGCCGGAGATGCCGATGCTCGCGGCGTGCCCTGCCGTGGCGCGCGACATCAGTTTTTCATCAACGTGATCAGAGAGCAGCTTCAAGCCCGTCATGTAAGTGCCGGCCCAGCCGATGCCCGCCAGCGCGCGCAGCGCCAACGCCGACCAGAAGCCCTCCGCTACCAGACCGAACAACAAATGCGCGGTGATCGTACAGCCGACGCCGAACAGATACACCCAGCGCGCATCAATGCGATCAGTGAGTGTCACCAGTATCGGCACCGCCAGCAGATACGCGCCGTAAAAAATCGCCGTGATCCAGCCCGCTTCGCTGTTGGTGAGGCCCCACAACGACATCATGCCGGGCAACAACGCCGGCCAGAAATACGCGCCCAACTGCACCAGCACTTGCGCCGCGCAGACCACGGCGACAAGGTGAGCGCCGGTAAGTCGCCGCGGGATAGTGACCGGGGTCATGTATCGTAACTATTTGTTTTTATTATATTTTCTATGAACCGGTTGCTTTATCAATCTGCGCCAAATCATCCGCGGTAAGCTGCCAGCCCACCGCACGCGCGTTCAGTTCCAGTTGCTCCGGCGATGTCGCGCCCGCGATGATGCTCGATACCACAGGTCGTGACGCGAGCCAGCTCATCGCCAGTTCCAACAGGGTGTGACCGCGCGCCTCGCACATCGCCGTGAGCCGCTCGACAATTTCCCAGTTGGCGTTGTGAAGCCAGCGATCCGCCTGACGCTTCTCTTGTGTCATGCGCGCGCCCGCTGGCATGGGTGCGTTGCGCCGGTACTTTCCGGTCAACAAGCCTGCGGCCAACGGCGTGTGCGGTATCAATCCCAGCCCGTAGTTCTGCATCACGGGCTGCATGTCGTGTTCAATCTCGCGCTTGAACAGATTGTATTGATCCTGACAACACACAAAATGATTCAGATTGTGGTGACGCGCCGTCCACTGCGCCTCGACCACCTGCCATGCCGCGAAGGTGGAGCAGCCGGTGTAGCGTATCTTGCCCGCCCGAACCAGATCATCAAGCGCGCGCAAGGTTTCTGCAATCGGCGTATGCGGATCGGGACGATGGATGATGAACAGATCGATCCAGTCGGTTTTAAGCCGCTTCAAACTCGCATCAACTGCAGACATGATGTAACGGCGCGACGCGCCCTTGAGCGTGCCCGCGTCATCCATCGGCAGCCCGCACTTGGTCGCCAGCACGATGTCCTTGCGCCGATCACCGAGACACTGCCCGAGGATGATTTCCGACTCGCCGCGATTGCCATAGGTGTCCGCCGTATCTATCAGCGTAATGCCCAGATCAAGCGCCTTGTGGATGACCTTGCGCGACGCATCGAGATCGATGCGGTCGCCGCCGAAGTTGTTGCAGCCGAGTCCGACCACGGAGACCTTGAGGCCGGAGCTGCCTAGATTACGTTGTTGCATGCCTTGCCTTATTAAACAATGTCAGCGAACAATATCAGCAAATGATCGAATCGGCCGCGCGCGCGGCGCCAGCGCCTCGGGCCGCAGACGCTCCGGCGCAGCTTGCGTGTCGTGGCGGCGAAAGGCGGGCATGCTTAAGCCCGTGGCCTTTTCTATCTCGGCGACATCCACCTGATACATCTCGAAGCGGGACAAATCCAGCGCCTCGGGTGCGAGCGCTTCGAGCTTGCCCTTGATTAAATTGGCCTGCGACAGCCGGAAGGCCATCACTTTGACGCGGTTGTCGGCACCGTCGCGATAGGCGACGATTTTGAAAAACTCTTTCGGGATCAGCACCGGCTTGAATCCAGCGGGCGCCGCCGAGGGCGTGAAGGCGCGATCATCCTTGGCGAAGATCGGCCCGCCGACCAGCGCAATGCGCTGATCGGCGACATCCACCTGGCGAAAAATTTCATCCTCCAGCGATTTCCACAGCGCCGGCGCAATGCGATTGAAGTTCTCATGCTGCGGGGTTGCATTGGTGTAGCAGAATGAATCGTCGTTCGCGCGCTTGGCGACGCCCTTGCCGCCCCAAAGCAGATCTTCCCGTTTGGCGATGTGTCCGCGGTCGAATTTCGTGCCTTCGTACAGCGTGTTGTCGATCTGGAATTGCGCCGGTATGCGCGGATCGGTCTGCCAGGTCGCCTCCTTGCTGCCGGGCTTGGTGATACGCCCGTCGATGTTCCACGCCACAAAGGCGGCGATCCGGCGCGACTTTCGCATCGACAGGGAATAGTGCGTGTAGTGCGCCACACGACCGCCATCGGCACCGACCAGATCGTCGCGAACGGACTTCGTCGCGGGCACGGGCAACGGCATTTCGATGCCGATAAAATCTTTGTCGTAGCCGGCGCCGCCGAAAACGCGCTCCACCGAGGCCGCGCCGTTCCCGGCGCCGGCGGTGGCGAGTGGCGTGAGCATGACGTCAAGTTTTTCCAGCACTGAATGCGCGGCGCAGGCCAGGGCAAACTCCGGCTGCTTGTCGGAGGACTCGCCGGCGAAATGCAGGCCGAGCATCACATCGGTGGGCTGCCCTGTTTTGGGATCGACGCCCAGCCACGCCGATCCGGAATCGCCGCCCATTGAGATTTCCTGATTGGGATCGCCTTTTTTCTCGGGGCCGATTTCAAAACCGCCGATGATTTCTTCGCGCTCGCCATAGGTCATTTTGGTTTGCACATCGACGCGCGTGACGATGCCCCGCGTCACGCCGGTGGTGCGACCGGATTTGATCACCACATCATCCAGTTCCGCGCGGCCGACTTTGCACGGCGCCGTTTTCAGACCAAAGACACCGGGACGAAAGCCGCGGCCCTCGATGGATGCGATGGCGCAATCGCCGGCCACGCCCAGATGGCTGCGCACCAGTTTACCGACAACGTTCTCTGCCACGCGATTGTCGTCATACGGGCCCGGCTGGACGATCGCGTCATGAATCCTGCCCTCACTGTCGTCCGCCTGCATTTGCAGCACATGCCAGTTGCTCAGAATATACGGCGCGCCGCTGCCGCGGTCATAAACGATGGCGCCGATAGTGCCCGCCGAACCCGAGCGATGCGCCACGCTCAAACCCGGCGCGATCGTTTCCTGCCGCGTTTTGCGATTGGGTTTCTGCATAGTGGTTTCACTGACGAGCTGCCAGCTCGTGCGAAAGCGCCGCTCGATCACGTCGCTGGGAACGATCTTGCCGCCGATCACAAAGTTCGGTGGAATGAGTCGCGAGCCCAGACTTTCAAGACCCTCAGGCGCGGCCTTGCGATCCACCGTAAACTGAACGCACAGCGCGCCGCTCGGCCCACGGGTGCTGATCTTGCGCCCGATGCCCACCGAGTTAATGTTCTTTGACGCCAGATAACGAACCCCGTCGGTGCGCACGAACGCCCGTAACGCTTGCATGCCGGACACTGACTCTTTTTTCTTCGCTTGCGGTTTTTGCTTTGCCATGAATATTCTCCTTGGAAGATGGGAAATGAAAAATGGAAAATAAAAAACGTGACGCGTGGTGCTGGCCTACTGGCTGCCGGCGAGATCAATTCGCATATTACGCAGCAGCACCGCAAAAAAAAACGCGACACCGCGTCCACGCGCGATCTCACGCAACCGGGCGCGCATCACGCAAACATCACATTCAACCGCGCCGATAGCCCATAGCCCACAGCATTAACTGCGTAACTATTTGTTTTTAAACGAAAATATAGAAGCACATCAGAGATGCACCGCCGTTTGATCCTATGAGTAGCTCTTCGTGTGATCGAACCCTGACATGAGATCAAGATCCTCCAGTGAACATCACGCAGATGGGGTCATCATTGGCTTCGGCGCGTTATGTTGGTAGCGTGATGAC
Source organism: Betaproteobacteria bacterium (assembly GCA_947467315.1). GTDB lineage: Bacteria > Pseudomonadota > Gammaproteobacteria > Burkholderiales > SG8-41 > UBA5216. Next base: position 13,492 of record CANIID010000127.1, read on the forward strand.
CAGATCAAACGCTTTAGGGATGACCTTGCGCGACGCATCAAGATCGATGCGTCGCCGCCAAAATTATTGCAGCCGAGTCCTGCGAGTGCAACCTCAAGACCGGAATTACCCGGATCGCGTTGTTGCGTCACGCTCCGTTAATTAAATTTCGCTCCGCTGCGCTTCACCACCTCGGCCCATTTTTTGACATCGGCCAGCATGAACTGGCGGAAGGTTTCAGGATCGTTGCTCACCGCTTCGGCGCCATCGGCGCTGGCGCGCTTCACGAACTCCGGCGATTTTACGTAGGCCGCGGTATCCGCGTGTATTTTGGTGAGCAACGGTTTGGGCAGATTGGCGGGCGCCATCAACCCATACCAACCCACCACTTCAAACCCCGGCAACACTTCCGTCATGGCGGGCACATCCGGCAGCGCCTTCAGGCGTTTGGGCGCGGTGACTGCGACAGCGCGCAGCTTGCCTGAGCGCGTCTGCACCAGTGCGCCCGCGAGGCCCGCAAAGTTAAAGTGATACTGGCCACCGATGAGATCGACAATCGCGGGCCCGGTGCCTTTGTAGGGAATATGCTGCGCCTGAATGCCGGTCACCATTTTGTACAACTCACCGGCCATATGCCCGCCGCTGCCGATGCCCGCCGAGCCGAAGTTGATCGGCTCTTTGCTGGACTTGCTCCAATCGACAAACTCCTTCAGCGATTTGGCGGGATGCGAGGGGTTGACGATCAACAATAACGCCGCTTCGGTCATCTGCGTAATTGGAGTGAAATCATTCACCGGATGGTAGGGCAGCTTGGGCATGATCGCCGCGTTCACGGTGTGCTGGTGATAGACCAGAAACAAGGTGTAACCATCGGGCGCTGCATTTTTAGTGATCTCGGCGGCATTCACGCCCGATGCACTGGCGCGGTTGTCGACTATCGCCTGCTGCTTCCACGTTTCGGTGAGCCGGCCCGCCAGCAGACGCGCCAGATAATCTGTCGTGCCGCCGGGTGCCGCAGGTGTAATGATGCGCACCGGACGGCTGGGGTAAGTGTCGGCGGCACCTGCAAAGGGTGTTGCGACGACAGTGCCGCACGCAAGCAGGAGTGCGCGAACGATAGTGGGATGGCGCGCAATGAATGACATTTTATTCCTCGGTTCAGGTTCGTCAGGTTGATATAGGACGCCCATGGTACCGCAATGCGAACTCGCCTGCGCGGCACGGCGGCCTTTCGTGGTATTCGCAGTAAAATATTAACCATTCCACTGAAAATCTCACATGAAACCCAACTCCACGATTGAACATCACGCCGATGTGGTCATCATCGGCTTTGGCGCCGCCGGCGGTTGCTCGGCGATCACCGCGCATGATGCTGGCGTTGAAGCCATCATTCTCGAAAAACAGCCTGAAGCGAAGCACTATTCCAACTCGCGCATGAGCGGCGGCGGCTTTCACAGCCCCAGCCCCGACGGCGATTTTGAGTCGATCAAGGCCTACGCCAAGGCCATGTTCAGCGGCGAGAATTTGCCGCACAAGTTTGAAGGCGAGCAGCCGGAATTCTCTGACGCGCTGGCGCATGCGTGGGCGACCTACGCGCCGCAGAACGAGGCGTTCATGCGCGGGCTGGACCC
>CANIID010000128.1 GCA_947467315.1 Betaproteobacteria bacterium
CGGGGACGGGCTCTGCGCGGGAACGACGGATGTGAGTTTTCGATTCTTGTCATTCTGGATGGAGTGCAACATGCGATTGAAGAACGGGTTGTTGAGTTTGTTGGCGGCGGCAGCAGTGACGTCTTTTACGATGGGCAGTGCGTTTGGTGCCGCCACTGACAATTACCCCGCGCGCTCCATCCGCTGGATCGTGCCGTACGTGCCCGGCGGCACCACCGACATCCTCGCGCGCATCATGGGCGCGCGGCTCGGCGAGCGCTTGGGGCAAACCGTCGTTGTCGACAACCGGCCCGGCGCCGGCAACAACATCGGCACTGAAATCGCGGTGCGGGCCGTGCCCGACGGCCACACCTGGTTTCTGACCAATCCGGCCAACGCCATCAACGCCACGCTCTACCCCAACCTCAACTTCAACTTTTTGAACGACATGGCGCCCGTCGCGGGACTGATGCGCGTTCCCAACGTGATGACGGTGGCGCGTAATTTCCCCGTAAAATCGGTGCCGGAGTTCATCGCGCACGCCAAGGCGAATTCCGGCAAGCTGAATTTCTGCTCCGGCGGCGCCGGCACCTCGGTGCATCTGTCGGGCGAGTTGTTCAAGTCGATGACCGGCATCAACATGGTGCACGTGCCCTATAAAGGCTCGGCCCCTTGCATCATCGACATCATCGGCGGGCAAAACCATGTCATCTTCGACAACATGCCCGGCGTCATTGGCTACATACGCAGCGGCGAACTGCGCGCGCTGGCGGTCACCACCGCAAAGCGCGCGACGCAGTTGCCGGACGTGCCCACCGTGGCGGAGACCGTGCCGGGCTTCGAAGCCAGCGCATGGTTCGGTCTCGCAGTACCCAAGGGTACGCCGGCGGCCATCGTCACCCGCATCAACCGCGAAGTGAATGAAACGCTCAAGGAACCCAAAATCATCCAGCGCCTCGGCGATCTCGGCGGCACGACGATTGCCGGAACGCCCGCGGAGTTCTGGGCGCTGCACACCATGGAGACGGAGAAGTGGGCGAAGGTGGTTAAGGCTTCTGGGGCGAAAGTTCAATAAAAACATATGGTTAGTAGCTTGGTGGGTTGGCGCTGACGAAGGAAGCCCAACACCCGCCGAACGAGGCATGCCGACCAATGCCGATATTCGCAACGGCTGCTCGTTGGGCTTCGCAAGCTCAGCACCAACCTAAATCTAATTCGCGCTCAGCCCCAGCGCCCGCACCTGCCTGGTAAACGACTGGATATCCAATCGCAGCAAGCGGTCGGTTTCATCGGGCAGCGTATGCGCGATATGAAAGCCCATTTCCTGCATTCGTTCCCGCACGTCCTTTAATTCAAGCACGCGACCGACTTCGCGGCTGAGTTGCATCAGCACGGCGCGTGGCGTGGCGGCGGGTGCGAGGAGCGTTTGCGAGCCTGCGCGGGTATAGCCGGGCAGCGTTTCAACGAAGGCGGGCATGTCGGGGTAGAGCGGTGATCGGTCCGGCCCCACGGCCAGCAACACCAGCCTGCCGTCGCGGATGAATGGCCGCGAAGCGCCCAGCACCGCCAGGCCGAAGTGGACGCGGCCGCCGACGATGTCGATCAGCGCTTCCGGCAGCCCCTTAAACGGCACATGCACCGCCTTGATACCGGCTTCGGCTACGAATTTTTCGCTGGCCAGATGCACGGAGGTGCCGGTGCCCGACGTGCCGAACAGCAGCTTGCCCGGATTCGCGCGGCCATGCGCGATGAAATCACGCAGGGTTTTGATGCCGAGCGCCGGCGCCACCACCAGCGCATCGGTGCTGTAGCCGATGTTGGCGACGCCGGACAAATCCCTCACGGTGTCGAACGGAAGCTTGGTCTGCATCGCCACATGGATGGCTATGCTCGCGGACGTGGCCAGCAGCGTGTAACCGTCGGGCGTGGCCTTGGCCACGAGGTGCGCCGCAATCGCGCCGCTGGCGCCGGGACGGTTTTCAATGATGACCGGCTGGCCCCAGTTCTCGCTCATCTTTTGGCCGATGATGCGCGCCAGCGTGTCGGGCGTGCCGCCGGCTGTGAAGGCGACGACGATGCGTATGGGTTTGGCGGGGAACTTTTGCTGTGCGGTGGCTGGGGCTGTGGCCAGTGCGGTCAACAGGCCCAGTACCACCGCTGCGGATTGGTGCAAGCGATTCATGCTGTATTCCTTACTTGTTTCCCTCCCCTTCAAGGGCAAGGGCACACTTGTGGCGGAGCAGAGAGTTAGGGTGGGGATGGGGCAATGGTTATAACCCCACCCCCATCCCAGCCTTCCCCCTGAAGGGGAAGGAGCATTCGTTGAGCGACGTAATGCATTTTTCTTTTTGACAAAACGCAATTACTTGGCCCTGAGTCCCGCATCACGTACCAGCTTGTTAAACGACGCGATGTCGCCGCGTATCAAACGATCGGTTTCTTCGGGCGGGCTATGCGCGACGTGAAACGCGATGTTCTGCAAACGCTCTTTGACATCGGGCTGGGCCAGTGCGCGGGCGAGTTCCCGGCTGATCTGATGCAAGATGGCCCGCGGCGTGCCGGCGGGCGCGAGCCAGGCTTGTGAGCCGTCGCGCGCAGCACCGGCGAGCACGTCCGACATCGCCGGCACATCGGGCAGCAGCACCGTGCGGGCGGGCAACACCGCCAGCGGCAGCAGACGCCCTTCCTTAATCATCGGCATCGCCGGCCCCAACCCGGCCACGCCGTACTGTACGCGGCCGGCCATGACTTCGATGAGGAATTCCGGCTGCCCCTTGAACGCCACATGCACGGCCTTGATGCCTGCCACCAGCCGAAAGCGCTCGCCGTTCATATGCGTGCCGCTGCCCGCGCCGGCGGAGCCGAAGAACACTTTGCCCGACTGCGCGTGCGCCAGTGCGATCAACTCCTTTACCGATTTCACACCGAGCGACGGCGCCACCACCAGCGCCAGCGTGCTGAAGCCGATGTTGGCGACGGCGGAAAAATCCTTCAATGGATCGTACGGCAGGTTTGGCTGCATGGCGGCGGTGATAGCAAAGCCGGGCGACACCGCGAGCAAGGTGTAACCGTCGGCCGGCGCTTTGGCGACGATATTAGTCGCCAGCGTGCCGCCCGCGCCGGGGCGATTCTCGATCACGATGGGTTGGCTCAGTGCCTCGCCCACGCGCGGACCCAGCAGGCGCGCCAGCGTGTCGGGTGTGCCGCCGGCGGAGAAGGACACGATCAGGCGTATCGGTTTGGCCGGGTATTTTTGCTGCGCGTGTGCGCCGCGCGGCGCCAAAGTCATTGCAGCCGATAGTGCGGTGATGGCAACGACGGCTGCCGCGATTCGTGAGTTATGCATGGGTCGCATTCTACTGTCGTGCGTTTGCATCGACTACTTAAACCGTAATCCGGCGTCCATCACCAACTTGTTAAACGTGGCCACATCCGTGCGCAGCAGGCGATCAGTTTCCTCGGGCGTGCTGGGCGCGACATGAAACGAAATCGCCTGCAAACGTTCTTTCACATCGGGCAGATTAACGATGCGCGCGACTTCCCGGCTGAGTTGTTGCAGGATGGTGCGCGGCGTGCCAGCCGGCGCAAGCCACATTTGCGAGCCATCGCGGCCCACGCCCGACAGCACCTCCGCTATCGCGGGCACATCGGGAAATAGCGGCGTGCGCGTCGGGTTCACTGCCAGCAGCAGCAAGCGACCATCCTTGATCAGCGGCAGCGCGGGCCCCAGACCCGCAACGCCATAATGCACGCGCCCGGCAACAATTTCGATGATGAATTCCGGCTGGCCTCTGAACCCGACATGCACCGCCTTGATGCCCGCGGCCAAGCGGAATCGCTCCGCGTTCAGGTGCGTTACGCTGCCCGCGCCGGCGGAACCGAACAATATCTTGCCGGGCCGCGCGAGACCGTAAGCGATGAAGTCCCTGGCGGATTTGACGCCGAGTGACGGCGCCACGATCAGCGCGTTGGTACTGAAACCGATACTGGTGACACCCGCAAAATCCTTGATCGAATCGTAAGGCAGGTTCGGTTGCAAGGCGGCGGTGACGGCAAATCCGGGCGCGACTGCCAGCAGCGTATAGCCGTCGGGCGTGGCCTTGGCCACCAGATTGGCGGCGAGCACGCCGGATGCACCGGGACGATTCTCGATGATTACCGGTTGCCCAAATGCCTCGCTCAGACGTGGCCCGATCATACGGGCCAGCGTATCGGGTGTGCCGCCGGCGGTGTTGCCTACGATGAGGCGGATGGGTTTTGTCGGGTATGTGGGTTGAGCGTGTGCGGCGAGCGGCAACACGGTGGCGAGCAACGTTGCTGCGAGGGTTGCGGCAATCATGGCGGGCAAACGATCCATACACACATTATGCCGAATGCCGGCGCGCAACGGATTACAATTCGCGTTCTTTCACAGGGAACACCAGACATGCCCACCCAGCTCGACATTCAAAGCCGCGCCACCGTCCTCAATGGCCATGCGTTCGGCGCCACCGGCGCGTACGAAAAAATCGCCGGCACCATCCGTTTTGCGGTGGACCCGAAGCACCCGCTGCATCAGCGCATCACCGATATCGATCTTGCGCCGCGCAATGCGCAAGGGCTGGTTGAATTCGCAGGCGATTTTTTTCTGTTAAAGCCTGTCGATATGCGCCAAGGCAATGGACGTCTGCTGATGGATGTGGCCAACCGCGGACGCAAAGTCGCGCTGGGCATGTTCAACAGCACGCCGCGTGTGCCCGAGCCCTCCACGCCCGAAGATTTCGGCAATGGTTTTCTGATGCGCCAGGGCTACACTGTGGCGTGGGTGGGCTGGCAGATTGATGTGCCGCGGCGCGACGGGCTGATGGCGCTGGATGTGCCGCGCGTGCCGGATATTTCCGGCTGGCTACGTTGCCGCTTGCGGCCCAATCTGGCGGCGGCCACCTTGCCGCTGGCGGATCGCACACACATTCCCAATCCCACCGTTGATGTGAACGACGCCGAAGCCTCGATGACTGCGCGCGAGCATGGCGCCGCCGAGGTGGTGAAAATTCCGCGCGCATCGTGGCGCTTTGTCGATGCCAGCCATGTTGCGCTGGACGGCGGCTTCGCGCCGGGCGTGATTTACGATGTGACGTATCGCTCGGCGAATCCGCCGCTGGTGGGTTTGAGTTTTCTCGCGGTGCGCGACACGGCGGCGTTCTTACGCTGGGGGTCTGCCGCCAATGGCAACCCGTGCCCCGACGGGTTTGAATCCGCCACGCTGTTTGGCGTCTCGCAAAGCGGGCGCTTTTTGCGGCAGATGCTGCTCCTCGGTCTGGATGCAGATGAGCAGGGCCGCATGGTGTTCGACGCCGTGCTGCCGCATGTCGCCGGCGGGCGGCGCGGTGAATTCAATCTGCGCTTCGGCCAGCCGTCGCTGAATTCGGCGGGCACGGTGGGCAGCCTGCCGCCGTTTAACGATGAAGGTTTGTTCGCGAAGCTGCGCGAGCGCGGGCGCATGCCGAAAATATTCGCCACCAACACCTCGGCGGAGTACTGGCGCGGTGACGCCTCGCTGATCCACAGTGACCAAACTGACCACGGCGGCCTGCGCGACGCCGAACCGGCGGACTTCGTGCGCACCTATTTGTTCGCCGGTACGCAGCACACGCCGGGATCGATCCCGCCGCCGCCGGCCGATGCCAACACCGGCGGACGCGGCGCGCATCGTTTCAATATCACCGACTACGCGCCGCTGCTGCGCGCGGCGCTGGTGAATCTGGATCGCTGGGTGAGCGCGGGTGTGGAACCGCCGCCCAGTCAGTTTCCGCGTCTGGCCGATGGCACGGCGGTGGCGGCGGAAACCCTGGGTGCGTTTTTTCGCCGTGTGCCCGGCGCGACGTTTCCCGAACGCATGGTGCGGCCCACCACGCTGGATTTCGGCCCGGATATCGAGCGCGGTATCGCGGCGTACCCGCCCAAGTCCGGTGCGACGTATCCTACAACGGTGTGTGCCATCGACGCGGATGGCAATGAGGTCGCGGGCATACGCTTGCCGGATCTCACCGTGCCGCTGGCGACAGTCACCGGCTGGAACCCGCGCCACCCGGAGCAGGGCGGTGCCGGTGATCTGATGCAGATGATGGGCTCGACGCTGCCGTTTGCGCGCGCGCGCGCAGAACGCGAGGCCAGCGGCGATCCGCGCTTATCCATCGCCGAACGCTATGCGTCACGCGAGGCGTATCTCGAGGCCGTGCGCGCGGCAGCGGAAAAACTGGTTGCGGCGCGTTATCTGCTCGCGGAAGATATGGATGGCCTTGTCGAGCGCGCGGGGCGACGCTGGGATTATTTTCACGCGTGATGGGCGTTTCGAATAACCTTCAACCTGGAAGGAGGAATCCATGAAGACAGCTTCAATTGCCGGACACACTGCGGCTGCGTTGCTGGGCACGGTGCTTGCGGTCAACGCGTACGCGCAATCGGCTGTCGCCTACCCGTCGAAATCGGTGCGCATCGTGGTGCCGTATCCGCCGGGCGGTGGCAACGATCTGCTGGGGCGGCCCATCGCGCAGAAGCTCGCTGAAAAATGGGGGCACAGTGTGGTGATCGACAATCGCGGCGGTGCCAGCGGCATGATCGGCGCGGACGTGGTCGCCAAGAGCGCGCCGGATGGCTACACCATCCTGTTGTGCGCGTCGCCTGAAGTGGCGTTGAATGTCACGCTGTATCCCAAGATGGCATACAACCCGGCGCGCGATTTCACCACCATCACGCAGCTTGCGGTGTCGTCACTGGTACTGACGGCGCATCCCTCGCTGCCGGTGCGCAACGCGAAGGAATTCATCGCGCTGGCGAAGCAGCAGCCGGGTGTGCTGGCCTACGCGACGGTGGGTGCGGGCAGCCCGCATCACATCGCGGGCGAATGGATGAAGCTCGCGGCGGGGATCAATATCACCCATGTTCCCTACAAAGGCGGCGGCCCGCAACTGATCGATCTCATGGGCGGGCACGTGCACAGCGGATTCGTTGCGCTGCCGGTGGTCGCGCCGCACATAAAATCGGGCAAAGTGCGTTTGCTCGCGGTGACCACGGCCAAGCGTTCGCCGACGCTACCGGATGTGGCGACGCTGGCTGAATCGGGACTCGCGGGCTTTGATGTCAGTCAGTGGTACGGCGTGGTGGCGCCCGCCGGCACGCCTGGCGAAATCACCGCCAAGCTCAATGCCGATCTGGTCGATTTGTTGAAACTGCCGGACATCAAGGCGCGGATGGCGGACCTGGGCGCCGAGCCCGTCGGCAGCACGGCGGCTCAGTTCGCCGAATTCATACGCGCGGAAATCACCAAGTATCAGAAGATCGTGAAGGACACCAAAATCACCATCAACTGAGATTATTTTCTCGCCTTCACTTCCGCGTTCAACACATTAACCGGCTTGCCCGCCGCGTACGCCAGCAACTGCTCGACACCGCTTTCATAAATGTGTTCGTAGCTGCCGTGCTCGCTGTAGCCCAGGTGCGGCGCGCACAGCGCGTTTTTCAATTTCAGCAGCGGGTGATTGGCGTCGACCACCGGCTCTTCTTCGTAGACATCAACGGCGGCGAAACCGGGGCGGCCCTTCTTTAACGCTTCGACCAGCGCGCCTTCGGCGATGATGGGCGCGCGACTGGTGTTGACCAGTAATGACGTGGGCTTCATGCGGGCGAGGTCTGCCGCCGTGATGATGCCGCGCGTGGCGTCGTTCGATTTGATGTGCAGGCTGATCACATCGCATTGCTCAAAGAAGGCTTCGCGGCTGGCGGCGACGTCGTAGCCTTCGGCCTTGGCTTTCGCGAGCGAGCCTTCGCGGCCCCAGCACACGACCTTCATACCAAACGCCTTGCCGACGCGCGCGACGCCGCTGCCGATGTGTCCAAAGGCGTAGATGCCGAGCGTGTGACCGTAAAGCCGCGTGCCGATGGTGGAGTGCCAATGGCCCGCCTTGAAGCGTTCGACTTCGTACGGCAGATGGCGCAGTGAGGCGAGGATCAATGTCCAGGCCAATTCGCCGGTGGTGGTGTAGGGGCTTGCGCCATCGTGTCCGCCCGCCGACACCAGGATGCCGAGATCAGTGCAGGCGGCGACATCGAGGTGGCTCACGTTGCGGCCAGTCTGGCTGATGAATTTGAGTTGCGGCAGTTGTTCAAGCATCTGGCGCGTGACGGCCAGGCGCTGTTGCGTGAGCAGCAGGGCATCGCAGCCTTTCACTTGCTCGACCATGCGCGTCGGGTCGGTATAAGCATCGTTGTAGATTTTTACCTCATGGCCTTGCAGTTTCGGGTAGGCCTGTGTTTTGCGCAGGGCGTCGGCGTAGTCGTGGATGACGGCGATTTTCATAGGGAAGCGCCTTTTGGATTATCGTTTAAAAACATATAGTTAGGAATTTCTGGCATTACTTCAGGCGTTGATCGAAATAATTCATGAACAAATCAAACGCCGCCTGCTGCGCAGGATTCGGATGGAACGAACCATCCTTGCCGCGCTCGATAAACGGATAGCCATGCGCCGGATGATCGAAACTTGCCCACGTCGAATCCTTGCCGGTCTCGACCATCCACTCGTGTGCGAGTTTGAAAATGCCTTGCAGGTGATCGGGGTCGCGGCCGATGTGCAGTATCGGCGTGTGGATGCGGCGGATGCGTTCCATCGCGCGTGCCTTGTTGGCGTTTTTGCGCGCGACGTTGACATCGTTGTACTGCACCTCGCTGCCGATGCGCGGCGCATTGGGGCCGGTGTCCACGGTGAGAAATTCATGCGATGCGCCTTCGATGGCGACGCCGCAGGTGAAATCCATTTCGGCGGCGGCTTTCAAAATGGTTTCGCCGCCGTGGCTCACACCGACGCAGCCGACTTTGCTGTCTTTCACGAACGGCAGCGCGCGCACGTATTTAATGACAGTCTGCAAATCGTCGTGATCCACAATGGCGGTGGATTTTAGCGTGCGGCCTTCGTTGGCAATGTCGTCGGCGACGTTGCGCGCGGCCTGACGGGTTTCATAGTGATACGGAATTTCATTGCGGTAATTCACATACACCACCACGTAACCGCGCGCGATCATTTTGTCCTGCAGGGTGCTGTAGAGCGCCACCTTTTGCTCGACCAGCGGCAGGCCGCCGCGTCCGTTACCGCGCCCCATGATGATCGCCGGCCACGGGCCATCTCCCTTGGGTTTGCGCACCGCGATAGGCACATAGATTTCGTCGCGCGTGAGCACGAACGTGTAGTCGGCGGGGATGTCCGAACCCGGCACGGGTTTGGTGATGATGTAGCCGTGCGGCGGCAGTTCAGCGGCGACGGGGTGCTGGGTGCTCATGGGAACCTTTCAATGATTGCAGGACTGCGGGAGCGTGCATGGTAGTCAATGCTCGCGGAAAATCCAAGGGCGCGTTAAGCTTACGCGAAGCATCGCAATTCGCGAGAATATTCCCTCCCCTTCAAGGGGAGGGCTAGGGTGGGGATGGGGTGACAATGAGACATCACGACGACCCCATCCCCCTCCCAGCCTCCCCCTTGAAGGGGGAGGCGTGTCGTTCGCATCTCGGAAGAGTGTCATGAAAAGAATCCTGTTTGTTGCTGGCCCAGTACTGATTGCCGCGTTGGCAGTCACAACTGCATTCGCCCAAGATTACCCCTACCGCCCCATCCGCATCATCGCGCCCAACCCGCCCGGCGGCGGCTTCGATCTGATCGCGCGCGTGGTGTCGCAAAAGCTGGCCGAACAATTCAATCAGCAGGTGGTGGTGGAAAACCGCACAGGCGCGGGCACGCTGGTGGGCACCGAAGTGGCTTCCAAATCCACGCCCGATGGCTATACGCTGCTGGTCGGCGGCTTGAGCAATATCGCCGCGAATGTGGGTCTTTACAAAAAGCTGCCGTATGACCCGCTGGCGGATTTCGTGCCGGTGGGCATGGTGGCGAGCTACAGCTACTCGCTGGTGTCGCGCAAGGATCTGCCACAGCAGAATCTGCGCGAGCTGATCGACTTTGCGCGCGCCAACCCCGGCAAGCTCACCTACGCCTCCGGCGGCGTGGGCACCGGCCAGCACATCGCCGCAGCCGCGCTAGCGCAACTCACCGGCGTAAAGATGGTGCATGTGCCGTATCGCGGCGCGCAGGCCGCGCATCTCGATCTGCAAAGCGGGCGCGTAGATTTATTCTTTGATAACGCCGGCACTGCAAAACCGTACGTCGATGATGGCCGCGTTAAAGCCTACGCGGTGTCGAGCGCGCAGCGCTTTGCCGGCATGCCGGGTGTGCCGACAGTCAACGAAACTGGCGTCGCGCAGATGGACATGGAAGCGTGGTTCGGCATTTTCGCGCGCAGTGGCACACCGCCTGCGGTGCTAAAGCGCCTGCAAAGCGAAATGGCGAAAGCGATTCAAGCGCCGGACGTGGCCAAGCGCTTCGAGAGTGGCGGTGGGCGCATACTGCGCATGAGCGCGGCGGATACCGATGTGTTCGTGAAATCCGAAATCAAGAAGTGGAGCACGTTGATACGGGCGGCGGGGATTACCGCCGAGTGATTTGCTTTAATCGTGCAGTAGTTTCGTAAGCAATTGTTTTTATTGAATTATTTAAATTCCCACGACGCCACGCCACAGCCGACGTAAATCTCTTTGAGTGCGCCGTAGTGAATCAAATCGAAGCCGCGCGCGCCGGCAGCGGCACCGGCAGCACCATGGGCGGCAAGCCAGTTGCGCACTTCGGCGGCGCCGTTTCCCGCGGCTGCCATGCGCTGATCGAGAAAGGTAAACAGCGCCTCGCGATCGCCCGATGCAAAGTGCCGCACCAAGTCGCGGTCGAAGGCTTCGTCTATGGCGCCCATCGTCGCTTCGCCGATGGAGTGACTTAGGCCGCCCGTGGCGAGTATTGCCACGCGCATGTTGCCTGGAAAACTTTCGATGGCTTCCGCCAGCACCGCGCCCCATTCGTGACAGCGGCGCACGCCTGGGAACGGCGGCTCCACCGTGTTAAGCACCACCGGAATAATCGCGGGCAGCGGATCGACACCGGCCTTCCACAGCGGAATACAAAAACCGTGATCGAGCGCGAGCTTATACGACACGCTCGGTTCAAAGTCGCGCGTGAACGCATGCGCCACGATGTGTTGCGCCAACGGCGCGTGCCCGGCCATTTGTTTGTGTGGATAGGCGGCCAGCCACGGCTCCGGCGGGCCGTCGTGCGTTTCGCCCACGCCCACGCAAATCGACGGCAGGTTATCCATGAAAAAATTCACCCAGTGATCGGGTGAAATCACGATCAGCACATCGGCGCGCGCGGCATTGATGCGCCGCCCGAGTTCATCGAATGAGGTCGTAATCGCGTTTTGGCATGCGGGGGTCAGCGTATCCCACATGCGCACGATCAACGGCCCGTGACTGGCGCCGTAGATGCCGACGAGGTTAGCCATGTGTTTTGTTCCCGCTCGCCCGGATGCGTTGTAAAAACTCTTCTTCAGGCATGCCGCTCACCAGAAAATAAAAGCGCAACAGATAGGCATTCACCAGCGGCGCCAGCGCCGCCACGTCATTGCCGTCGATCGCGGCACGTACTTCGGGTTTTAACGGATAACGCGCCAGCACCGCGTCGCGCCCGGCGCGGTACTCGGCGGCCGCTGCGGGTGTTTGCAGATCGAAGAAGAGTTTGCTCAGGGTGTAGTCGCGCATGACCGTGGTAATTGGGTGACCGGGTTCCGCAGAACGCCTAAATTACCACTAATTCGTCATCCACCGGGCAGTGTTTTCTTTGTGATGCTACTGCGTCGCCAGCGCAGTCAACCCGCTTTCTGCAGCAATCTTGCTCCAGCGCTCAAGGTCGGTCTTGAGACGGGTAGCCAGTGCTTCAGGCGTTGAGCTTTCCGGCTTCAGCCAGCGTTGTTCCAGTTTCTCTCGCAGGTCGGGGCGCTTGAGCAACAGATTGGCTTGTTGATTCAGAAAATTAATTCGCTCGCGCGCCAGATTGGCGGCGCCGAAGACGCCGTACCACATCCGGTGTCCGAATTCCGGCAGACCGGCTTCCGCCGTGGTCGGCACATCGGGCACATCGGCGTCACGAGTGGGGCCCAACACCGCCAGCATGCGCAAGCGGCCATCCTTGGCCAGCGCGATCTGCGCGCCTATCGGGTTGATGGCCACATCGATGCGTCCAGCGAGCAAATCCTGCATCGATTGCACCGGGCCTTTGTAGTTCACCCGTGTCATCGACGTGCCGGTGGCCTTCATCAGCAAGCCGGCGAGCAGCGTGTCTTGCGCGCCGACGCTGGCGTAGTTGAGTTTGCCGGGGTTGGCGCGGGCGTTATCGATCAGTTCGCGCAGCGATTTGGCGGGAAAGGTGGGGTTCACCGATAGCGTCATGGTCATGTGGCCTACCAGTGATATAGGCGCAAAGTCCTTGATGGAATCGTAGACCACGTTCTTGTTCAGCAGCGGTGTCGCCACCAATGTCGAAAACTCCCACAGAGCAAGCGTGTGCCCGTCGTCCGTGGCGTGCCGCACGGCGTCAGCCGCGATGGCGCCTTCCGCGCCAGGTTTGTTTTCCACGACCACCGGCTTGCCAAGTGATTCACTGAGTCCTTGGGCGAGGACGCGGGCGGGGGCATCTACCGCGCTGCCTGCGGGATAGCCCACGACCAGCCGGATTGGCTTGGTGGGGTACTGGGCGAATGCGGAAGACGAGGCAAGGGTTGCGGCTAGAAACGTAGCGATTCGATTCATCATTGCTCTCCTGTGCTTGGGTTTACGTGCATCGGAGAATAAAGCAAGGGGTATAAACTACAATTCATATCTCGGAACACCCCATTCACTTTTATTGAAGGCCTGTGATGCAGCGTAACGACCGGATCGGACGGCAACTCAAGCTCAAAGACCTGCACACGTTCCGCACGGTGGTGCAGCACGGCAGCATGGCGAAGGCCGCGGCCGAGCTGGCATTGACGCCGCCAGCAATTACCAAGGTGATCGGGGATATGGAGCATCTCTTTGGCGTGCGCCTACTGGAACGTACGCCGAAGGGCGTGGCGCCCACGGCTTATGGCGAGGCATTGCTCAAGGGAGCGGTTAACCTGTTCGACGACTTGCAGCAGACCGTCGAGCGAATCGAATCGCTGGCCGATCCTGCGGTCGGAGAGGTGCGCATCGGCGCCATCGATCCGCAGCACGGCAGTCTGCTGCCGGTGGTCATCGACCGGCTATCGCGGCAGTATCCCAAAATGATTTTTCATGTCACACATGGCAATAGCCCCGATGAACTGCGCGGTACGTTGCGCACCCGGGCCATCGATGTGTTCATCACGCGGCTTACCATGGCGCCGGAGGAAGACATCGAAAAGGAAATGCTTTTTGATGACCCATTGGTGGTGGTGACCGGCCGCGACAATCCGCGATTCCGCGGACGTACCGTGAAACTGGCGCAAATGATGAACGAGGCCTGGTGCATGCCGCACGAGACGCACCCGATCGGCGCCATCATTCGGCAAGCTTTTCGGGCGCAAGGGCTGGCGCTGCCGAACGTATGCGTCACTTGCCCCTCGATGCAATTGCAATCAGCGCTGGCGGAAACCGGGCGCTTTCTGACCGTGGTGCCGGCGTCCTACATGCGCTTCCGGTCTGACAAGGATACCCTCAGAATCGTGCCGGTCGATCTGCAGCTTAGCGTGCCGCCTATAGCGCTCGCCACCTTGAAACATCGTATGGTCAGCCCGGCGACGAAACTGTTCATCGAATGCGTGCGCGCTGTCGCGAAAGAAGTCATGCTTTCTCCGCCGAGAGGCAAGTCGGTCATCATCGGCGCCGCTGAAGCCAAATCAATGGCAAAATTGAAATCCAAACGTTGAACACAGCCTCCGGAAAAGCCCATGTCACTCTTGAATCTCTCCATCGCCACCACCGACTACGATCACTTTCGCGATATGCGCATGGGCCTGGTCAAAGCCGAGGGCATTGAGCTCAACTGGCTCACCATGGGCCATCACGATTGTTTCGCGCGTTTTACCGCGAATCGCGAGTTTGATTTGTCGGAACTGTCGTTCGCGAAGTTCGCCACGCAGGTGACGCGTAAGGATAGCGACATCATCGGGCTGCCGGTGGTGTGCTCGCGGTTGTTTCGTTTCAGCTCGTTTTACGTCAATAAAAAAAGCAAAATCAAAAGCATCAAGGATTTGAAAGGCAAAAAAGTCGGCTCACCGGAGTGGGCGCATTCGGCGGCGGTGTACATGCGCGGCTGGATGCACAACGACATGGGCGTGCGGCTCACCGATGTGCATTGGGTGCAGGCGGGGGCCAACAGCGCGGGCCGCGAAGAAAAAGTGGAGCTCAATCTGCCCAAAGGCGTGAAGCTCACGCGCGTCAAGGATAAATCGCTCTCCCAGATGCTGGCGGCGGGCGAGATCGACTGCACCATCATCGCGCGTCCGCCGACGTGTTTTCTGGAAAACCATCCGGATGTGGTGCGCCTGTTTCCGGATTATCTGGAGATGGAAGAAGAATACTGGGAAAAAACCAAGGTGTGGCCGATCATGCACATCATCGCCATGCGTAAACAAATTCTCGATAAAAATCCGTGGGCGGCGCGCAACCTTTACAACGCATTTCTCGAATCCAAACGCCGCAGCATTGAGCGCCTGCTAGATCCGGCAGTGTCGCGCTACCCGCTGGCGTGGCTGCCCACCTACGCGCGCAAAATGCGCGACCTGTTCGGCGGCGACCCGTACCCCTACGGTATCGACGAAAACCGCGCCACGTGGGAGCAGATGGCGCTGTATACGCACCAGCAGGGCATCGCGCACCGCCAGTTCAAGCCCGAGGAGATTTTCCCCAAGGGTTTGATGACCCAAGTGATTATTTAAGGGCCGCAATGACAACACTTCCTGTTCCCAAATCCGGTGGGCCAGTCGAACCGGCGTTAATGGCCGACCTGGCCGCCGCGGGTCGTATATTGGTAACGCAAGGTGTGATGGACGGCTTCGGCCATGTGTCGCTGCGCCATCCGGGTGCGCCCAACCGTTATTTCATGGCGCGCTCCA
>CANIID010000129.1 GCA_947467315.1 Betaproteobacteria bacterium
CTTGATGCATGGGAGCCTTCGGCGGAAGTCCGCAAAAAGCCCAAAGTCTGCACTTCGACGTTCAAATCGAGACCAGACAAAATTACTCGTTTTACCCTATCAATCATTAACTTATAACCACCCTTCGTGAAAACGTTGGGACACTACTGGTTCTTATTGAGAAATTAATATCCCAATTTTCCGCGCATCAGTGCTGTTCGCGCTGCTGCTGTGCGCGGTTGCGCCAGCGCCATCCGCGAACTATCCCGCCAAACCCATACGTCTGCTCGTCGGCTTTGTCGCGGGCGGCCCTGTCGATATCACCGCGCGCGCCATCGGCCCGCGCCTCTCCGAAGCACTCAAGCAACCGGTGGTGATCGACAATCGCGGCGGCGCCAGCGGCCTGTTGGCCAGCGAGTTGGTCGCTAAAGCAACACCCGATGGCCATACCTTGCTGATGTGTTCGGCGAGCAATGCCATCACCGCCGCGACGTCAACCGGGCCGGGGAAATATTTCCTACGTGACTTTGCGCCAATAACGAAAGTGGCGATCATCACCAGCATTTTCGTCGTCAATCCCAAACTGCCGGTAAGTTCGGTAAAAGAATTGATCGCGCTCGCGCTGGCACAACCGGGGCAATTGAAATTCGCATCCACGGGCGTTGGCAGTTCCGCGCATCTGGCCGGTGAATTATTCAAAAGCGCGGCAGGCGTCGATATCACACACATTCCCTACAAAGGCGGCGGGCCGGCGGCGGTGGACCTCATCAGTGGTCAGGTGCAGTTGTCGTTCATCAGCGCCCC
This sequence comes from Betaproteobacteria bacterium, assembly GCA_947467315.1. GTDB lineage: Bacteria > Pseudomonadota > Gammaproteobacteria > Burkholderiales > SG8-41 > UBA5216. The sequence continues at coordinate 784 of CANIID010000129.1, forward strand.
GGCGACGATGCCGCATATCAAGTCAGGCCGCCTGCGCGCGCTCGCGGTGACCAACGCCAAACGCTCCACGCTGCTGCCAGAGCTGCCGACGCTCAGTGAGGCGGGTTTGCGCGGCTATGAATTCGAGGGCTGGCACGGCCTGTGCGCGCCCGCGGCCACGCCGCGCGTGATCGTCAATCAGTTGAACAGCGAAGTCACTAAAATTGTTCGCTGGCCCGATGTGATCGCGCATCTGGCGGAAGGCGGCGCCGAGGCTATCGCCACCACGCCCGAGGTATTCGCGGCGCAGTTGCGCACGGAAATCGACAAGTGGGCGAAGCTCGTCAAATCCGCCGGCGTTAAGATGGAGTGAGGGATGGCGTGAGGGATGCAGCAAGCGCGGTGGCCAATCCCGCCATCAGTTCCGCCAAATCACCGAACGCATTAAAGCGCGGCTGCGCAGCAATACGCTGAGTGATGATCACATTCCTGAATTTGAGCAAGGGATCATCCGCACTGCCCGGCTCTTCATAGAACGTATCCAGGCCAAGCCCGCCGAGATGGCCGCTCGCCAGCGCGTCATGCAGCGCGTGCCGCTCGACCACATCCGCGCGCGAAATATTCACCAACCCCGCGCCGGGCTTCATGCGCGCCAGTTGTTCGCGTCCCAGCAGGCGTCGTGTCGCGGGTGTTAACGGCACGGTGGGAAATACCCAATCGCTTTCGGCGAGCAAGGCATCCAGCGTGCGGTACTGCGCGTGCCACTCGCGTTCGTCTGACGCCGGCAACGGCGTGCGCTGGTGATAAACAATGCTCATACCGAATGCGTGCGCACGCGTGGCGAGTTCGCGTCCGATTTCACCCAGGCCGATGATGCCCAACGTGGCGCCGCACAAATTGCGCATACCGCCGACGCGCACCCAGTTGGAGTTCGACGTATAGCGGCGGTCGAAATGCTTCGGCGTGAAGCCAGCCGCGGTGAGTTGCTCCATGCTGAGCAGGTTGGGCGTCTCGTTCAACCGCTTCGCCAGCATCAGCATGAGCCCGAACGCGTACTCAGCGCACCCAACGTTGGCGCGACGCCGCAGCGTAAGCACCTTAATGCCGCGCGCGGCGCAGGCGTGGGTGTCTATGTTGCGCAATACCGTGCCGTACTTCTGCACGACTTTTAACTGATCGGCCAGCGCCAGCTCCGTTGCGCCGACCACCAGCGACTCGGTGACCACTGCATGCGCCCCCGGCAACGCAGCACGCAATTCCTCCTGCGACGATGCCAGCCGCACTTCTGCCGGATACAGCCCCGGCGCTTGCGCGCGCGTATCCGCGAGCCAGCGCGGGTAATCGGCAATGTCATGCGCGACAAAGTCTGTGATGGCGGCAGTACGCTGTGGATCACCCTGCCCATCGAGAAACGCCTGTAGCAGCCGTGGAAACGGATCGTTCTCAACAACAATAATTTTGTTATTAATCATATGCTTATGTAATATCTTCCAAAAACGTTTTCATCTCACCAACGCAACGCTCGGGCGCCGAAAACGCGATGCCCTGCGAGTAACCGTCGAACAACACCAGCTTTGCATTCGGCAAAGCGTTGCGCATCTGGATCATCTGTTCCTTCGGCGCGATGCTGCTTTTATTGCCCGCCATCACCAGCACCGGCGCGCGCACGTCCGGCAATCGCGGCAACAGATTGCCTGCCGCGATCATCGCGTGCTGCGCAATCGCGATGTGACGCGGCGTCTTGTCGTGCTCGGCGATAGACCATTCCATCCATTCGTTGGAAACCTTGTCCCGGTCGATGCGATTGGGTAACGTCTTGCGCGCCCAATGACCCAGGCCGAATTGCTCGACCTCGCTTTCCGAAAAATTATCATTCGCGGATTTCGGCAATTGAAACGGCGTGTTGCACAAGGTGATCGACGCGATTCGCTGCGGGTGTGCCAACGCCACTGCCAGCCCGACATGACCGCCGGAGGCTTCAGCGCCCCAATGCACTTTCTCGATACCGAGATGATCCAATAAACCCACCGCGTCCTGCACCAGCAAATCCAGCGTATACGGCACGCCGCGCGGCGGCACTCCCGAACCACCACAACCGCGTGCGTCCATGCGCAGCACACGGTAGTGTCGCGCCAGCAGCGGCCCCCACTCGCGCCAGAAATGGAGATTGCGCCCGAAGCCGTGATGCAGCAACACGGTTTCGCTGGCGCGCCACGGATCGGTGTAATCCGTGATGTCGAAGTGAATGTCGATGCCGGGGAGTTGGGCGATAGGCATAGTGGATTTAGCCGCAATAGCCGAACATTTAATTCGACACTTCGAACTTGACGGTCTTCGCCAAGTTGGTCCAGCGCGCGATCTCTGACGTTAGATAAGTCCCCATCTGCGCCGGGCCGCTGCCAACCGGCTCTGCCCCCAGCGTCTTCAGCCGCTCACCCATGCCTGGCGCGCGCAACGCTTCGACAATGGCGGCATTCAATCGAGTCACCACTTTCGGCGGCGTGCCGGCCGGCGCCAACGCGCCCAGCCACGTGTTGACCTCAAAGCCGGGAATCGCCGACTCCGCGATGGACGGCACATCCGGCAGCGTGCGGCTGCGCTTGAGACTGCTCACGCCCAATGCGCGAACCCGCCCACTGCCGATGAACGCATGCGCCGCCGGGATGGTGGCGAACACAAAATCCAGCCGGCCGCTCACCAAATCCGTCATAAACGCACCCGCGCTTTTATAGGGCACGTGCGACAGTTGCAGGCTCGCCGAGTTGGCGAACATCTCGGTCACCAGATGATTGCCCGAACCATTGCCCACCGAGCCGTAGTTGAGCGTGCCGGGCTTCGCCTTCGCCAGCGCGATCAGGTCTTTCGCCGAATGCAGCGGCGAACCCGGCGGCACCACCAGCACCGCCGGCACGATGGCGATCAGGGCAATCGGCGCAAAATCTTTTTCCGCGTCGTACGGCAATTTCTTAAACAGGATCGGATTAGACGCCAGGTTAGATGCCGACACCAGTAGGGTATAGCCATCAGGCTGCGCCTTCGCCACCAGCGTGAAGGCGGGCAAGCCCGCACCGCCGCCGCGATTGTCAATCACCAGCGACTGCCCCAACTGCGCGGATATACCGGGCGCGATCACACGCGCCAGCACGTCGGCGCTGCCGCCGACGCCATAGGGTATGACGGCGCGTACAGGCCGATTCGGAAAATCCTGCGCCAGTGCTACCGGCACGCACACGACCAACCCCAGGGCGCATGCCATGCGCACAAACAGCGCCGCGCGCATCAGTGCCACGGTGAAAAATGCACCGGCGTCATGAGACTTGACTGAATGTCTTCCACCAACGCGCCATGCTGCTTGAGAAAATCGCGCCATGCCGCGACTTGCAACATGTCCGAAACCGGCAACGTGTTGGGATACGCCGACAAATGCACCACCTCGTTCACGTCGCCGCTATTACCGGTCCACGTCGCGACGGCCGCCGTCCATAGCGGTGCCGGCAACTCATCGTGCAGCAGCGCGGCAAACGCGCGGGTTTTTCCCGGACAGGTGCGGAAAATGCGCATCTCATACAAATTGCCCTGCGCCGCCGGCAACTTGGGATCAGCCAGCGGCGTCAGCAAACGTGAAATCTGCCGGCGCATCAGCGGCTGCGAGTGTGGCAGATAGTCATTGCGCCACACGTCCTGAATTTGCAATTTTGCGCGCAGCACTTCGCGCGTAGCGACCGACTCATGCTCCCACAGGTTGAACACACAATTAACCGCGCCGATTTCGCATGCCCAAAAGCCCAACAGCTTGCCGTACTCATCGCCGCGAAACGGCACGGCCACCTTTCCGGCATGGTTAATATAGTCGTCAAGTTTTCCGGCGGCTATTTCGTAAAAACGCAGTTCATGCAGCATGGTGATAATTCCATTTAAACTCCACAGTGGCGTGGCAACAGGCTCGATTTTAGTCGAATGCCTCTCCGGCGTAATGCACTATGTAGTCTTGCGTAAAACGTCAGTCGTGATAATGTACGTACTCAAACCTTGGGCCTGGCGCAACGGGTTGCGCACGCATCCACGCCGAGATAATCCCATTCAGGAGATTCGCCATGAAATCCAATCACACCATGCAACAGAATCGCCGGACTTTTCTTCAGGCGGCTGGCACCGTATTCGTCATCGGCAATCTGCCCCTGTTGGCACTGGCGCAGAGCAGTGCCACCGGCAAAATGAAAATCGGCATCATCGGTTCCGGCCGCGTCGGCGGCGCCGTGGGTGGCGCATGGGTCAAGGCCGGACACGAAGTGATGTTCTCGTCGCTCAACCTCGATGAAGACAAAAAACTGGCGGCCAGCCTCGGTGGCGGCGCGCGCGCGGGCACGCCGCGCGAGTCGGCGGCCTTCGGCACGGTGTTATTGATTTCCGTGCCGTATGCGGCGCTACCCAGCGTCGGCAAGGATTTGGGCGAGCTGCTTAAAGGCAAAATCGTTATCGACACCTCCAACCCCATCGTCGCACGCGACGGCGACATGGCGGCCGCGGCACGGGAAAAAGGCGCGGGCGTCTCCTCGATGGAATTCCTGCCCGGCGCGCGCATCGTGCGCGCCTTTAATGCCGTCGGCTACGCCCGCATGGCGGAAGCCGCCGGCAAGAAAGAGCGCATGGGCATGCCGATCGCGGGCGACGATCAAAACGCCATCGCCACCGCATCCGCACTGATACGCGATGTCGGTTACGAGCCGGTGCTGGTAGGCACGCTCGCCGCCATGGGCAAACACCTGATTCCCGGCACGCCGCTGGCCGGCGAGCGTTCGCCCGACGACGTGCGTAAAGTCGCAGCCACACTGAAATAAACCCTCACTACCTCCAGGATGCCATCATGATCTACGCCATGAGCGGAACTGAAGCCCTGCAAAAACGCCACGTGATTCATTCTCCCGGCACGGGCATCGAGCACTGGGCCACCACGTATTTTGGGCCGCGATCTTCCACCACGGTCGCGCCCGGCCCGCAGGCCACCATGACAGAAATGTCGCCGAACGAAACCATCGTGCCGCACTTTCACGGCGTGACGCAGTTTCAGTTGTTTCCGGCGGGCGCCGGCACCATCGGCAAGGGCGATCCCATACAACCCTTGATGGTGCAGTACAAAGATCGTCACACCGCGTACGGCCCCCTGGTCGCCGGCCCGCAGGGCTTGTCGTTCATGGCATTGCGCATCAAAACCGGCGACTCCGCGCCGGTGTATCTGAACAAACCGGGCTACCGCGAAAAATTAAAGCCCAGCAAGCGGCGCAATTTGTTTTCGGCACCTATCGTGTTGTCCACTGAGCCGGTATTGATGCATCGCAAAGAGCCTTCGTGGGAATCGCTATTCGATGCGTCAAAAATCGACGACGAGATGGCGGCGCATGTGCTGCGACTCGGCGCCAACATGACCGCGATGGGCCCCGATCCAGCCAAGAGCGGCGGCTATTATCTGTTTGTCGCCAATGGCACGCTGATCAATGCAGGCGCGGAAATGCCGCTGTGGTCGATGGTGGTGGTGGAGTCAACTGAACCCGCCGTCGAAATCAAGGCCGGCGCAAAAGGGCTTGAAGTTCTGGTGCTGCAATACCCGCGCGAAATTGATTAACCCCGTCGCGCGCACGGCATTGCGGTTTCGCCGCTGACCCGATTGGACAAACTGCCCTCTCTTTCTGCGCGCGCGCCCTGTCCGTGCGGCAGCGAACAACTTTACACGGCGTGCTGCGGCCCGTGGCACGCGGGATTAACCACCGGCGTGCATGCGCCGACACCCGAGGCGCTGATGCGCTCGCGCTACAGCGCCTATGTCGTGGGCCTGATCGATTACCTGTTGGCCACTTGGCATCCATCCACCTCGCCGGGTGATCTGGAACTCTCGCCCGTCAAATGGCTGGGACTGGAAGTGCGCCATACCGAGTCCGGCGGCGACGCCGGCGTGGTAGAGTTTGTCGCACGCTGCCGCACCAGCAACGGCGCGCAACGTCTGCACGAGAGCAGCCGCTTTGTGCGCCAGGATGGACGCTGGTATTACATCGACGGCCAGATGGTAGAAGACACCTGACCATCCGCACCACCCACACCACCCTTTATTTCACACAACCACGATGGCAAACCCCACTTGAATACCGCAACTCCTGAATCCGATCGCAAGGCCAAGATCGACGCCATCCTGCTCAAACTGCCGGGCGCCAGCGCGCGCAAGATCAACGGCCTCGACGCGTACTTTGTCAGCGACAAAATGTTCGCCTGCATCAGCGGCAACGGCGTCGGCATCCGCCTGCCTGCCGCCACCGCCACCGAATTGCAGTTCTCGCGCGACAATGTGTTCCCGTTTACGCCCGGCGGCGTAGTCAGCACGCGCGAATGGATACAAATCGATCGTGCCGACGCGGCGGATTACGAAAAAGACCTGGAGTTGTTTCAGGCCTCGGTGGCGTTTGTCAAAGCGGGGCGTCGCTAGTCGTCACACCCTCAATCCGTCTTCAGCCCGATGCTCTGCACCAGCTTGCTCCACTTTACGAGATCGGCCTTGATGAACTCCGTGAGACTTTCGGGTGTACTGCCCAGTGTTTCAAGACCCAGCGCGACGAAGCGCTCGCGGATGTCGCGCTGTGCGACAATTTTCACCAGCTCGCCATGTACCCGCCCGACGAGGGCAGGTGACATGCCTGCCGGCCCCAGCATGGAATACACCGCGCCGACCTCGAAACCGGGATAGCCCGATTCAGCCACCGTCGGCACGTCGGGCAGCGCGACCGTACGCTTGGCCGTTGAGACCGCGAGGATGCGCAATCGGCCCGAACGGATGTGCGGCATGCTTGCCGGCGCGCCGACGAAGGTCATCTCGATCTGACCGCCGATCACATCATTCAGCGCCGGGCCGCCGCCTTTGTACGGCACATGAATGATGTTGATGCCCGCCATGGTTTTCAACAGTTCGCCCGACAAATGCATGGGCCCGCCGGTACCCGACGACGCAAAATTAATCTGCCCCGGTTTGGCTTTAGCCAGCGCTACCAGATCCTTGACCGTGCGCACCGGCAACGACGGATTCACCACCAGCGTCTGCGGGCCGGTGGCCACCATCGAAATCGGCGAGAAATCGCGCAGCGGGTGATAGGGCAATGTCTTCGGATACAACGCCGGATTCATGGTGTGTCCCGCGCTCACATACACCAGCGTATGACCATCGGGCGGCGATTTCGCCACCAGGTCGCTCGCCACATTGCCATCCGCGCCCGGACGGTTTTCGACGATCACCGATTGTCCCAGCGCCTCGGTCATGCGTTGCGCCACCAGCCGCGCAGACACGTCCACCGCGCCGCCTGGCGTATAGCCGACCAGCACGCGTACCACCCGCGAGGGGTATTTCGCGGCGTCTGCCGGCGCGGCGCGTGTTTGCGCCATCGCGCCGTTGGCAAGCAGCGTGCAAGCCGTGGCCATCGCCACCCATTGAAACCGGTCATCCATGCGCTTCTCCTGTATCACTGGATAAACCATCGTAGCAGATCGGTCTGCCGCCCGCCGCCATTCCGCAAGCTGGAAACTCGATTGACACACGCGTACCATTGCCGCTAAATGTAGCGCAACGCCGCCACATTCCTGCACGGCGGAAATTAAAGATTGGAAACCCATGGCAATACAAATCAAACCCAGCGGCGCGGCACTGGGCGCTGAAGTCGTCGGCGCCGATCTGACGAAGCCGCTCGACGACGCCGCGTTTGCGCAAATACGCGATGCGTTCTATCAGCACGAGGTGCTGGTTTTTCGCGGGCAGGCGTTCTCCGACGAGGATCAGATACGCTTTTCCGCGCGCTTCGGCACGCTGCGCAAACTGAAGCTGACCAATGTGCTGCACGTGCAGCATCCGGAAATCATGGTCGTCTCCAACATCAAACAGGAAGGCAAGTACATCGGCGCTTACGACGCGGGCGTGTTCTGGCACACCGACGGCGCGTATCTTGCGAATCCGCATGCGATTTCGGCATTGCGCGCGCTGCAAGTGCCGGTGGTCAACGGGCGCGTGCTGGGCGACACGCAATACACCAGCGTTTCCGCCGCATACAACGCACTGCCGGAGGCGATGAAAAAACGTCTTGACGGCCTGCAAGCTGTGCAAAGCATCATGCATCGCCTCAAGCAGACCATCGATTCCGGCATCAAAAAAGATTACGGCGCCGCAGTGAAAGCCGACCCCGAAGCGACACACCCGGTGGTGCGCGTGCATCCGGTGAACGGCCGCAAGTGCCTGTTCGTCACCGAAGGCTACACCGCAAAAATTCTCGGGCTACCCGAAGACGAAAGCCGCGATCTCATCAAGGAACTCACCGCGCATTGCGTAAAGCCGGAATTCATCTACGTGCATCACTGGCAGCAGCATGATCTGGTGATGTGGGACGACTGCGCCACGCAACACAAAGCCACTTTCGACTACCCCGAATCCACGCCGCGCCTGATGCATCGCACGACAGTGGTGGCCGATGGCGTGGCCGCGTAACCCTATTACCCCACTCTGGCATTAATACACTAACTATATGTTTTTAAAGGATAATTAAACATGGCACTGATTGAACAAAATGTACTCGTCACCACCAAATACGGCAAATGCCCGTCGTTCGCGGTTTGCCCTGATGCACCGGGGCAATTCCCCGGCATCATTCTTTACATGGATGCGCCGGGCTTTCGCGAAGAACTCTGCAACATGGCGCGCCGCATCGCCAAGCACGGCTACTTCTGCCTGCTACCCGACATGTATTACCGCCTCGGCACCTGCCGCTTCGACATTCCGCGCCGCAACGATCAGATGTCCGCGGTCATCAAGGCTTCGATGAACAGCCTGACCAATGCCGACGTGGTGGATGACACCGGTGGCTTCATCGCGTGGCTGGACGCGCAGGACAAAGTAAAACCAGGCCCGGTGGGTTGCGTCGGTCACTGCATGAGCGGCTGCTACATCACCAGTGTATCGGCGCGTTTCCCCACGCGCATGATGGCGGCCGCGTCGCTGTATGGCGTGAACATTGTCACCGACAAACCGGATTCGCCGCACTTGCTGGTCGATAAAATCAAGGGCGAGCTGTATTACGGCTTTGCCGAAACCGATGGCTCGGTGCCGGCCAACGTGATCCCCACGCTCACCGAAGCACTGAAAAAAGCCGGCACCAAACACACGCTCGAAGTGCTGCCCGGCACGCTGCACGGCTACTGCTTCTCAGAGCGCCAAGCGTATAACCCGGTGGCCTCCGAACAGTCGTGGGCGAAAATATTTGACCTGTGGGATCGCAATCTCAAGAAGGCGTAAAGCGCTGGTCGTTCGCGTGAACCTCCCTCTCCCCCGGGAGAGGGATTGAGGGTAAGGGAAATTACCGAAGCCGCATTCCGTGTCACGAGTAATGTAAGTTCAATCATCAGACAGTCATCATGACCACCTACATTGACCCCATCGCCGATTACGCACACGCCCTGCGCTACGAAGACTTGTCCGCCGACGCGATACGTCACGTCAAGCGCTGCCTGATCGACACCTTCGGCGTGGCGCTCGGCGCGTTCGATGAAGAGCCTTGTCAAATCGCGCGCAAGCTGGCTCAGCGCGTGAGCGTGCCCACCGGTGCGCGCATCCTCGGCACGCCACATCGCACGCTGCCCGAACTGGCGGCGTTCGCCAACAGCACGATGGCGCGCTACTTCGACGGCAATGATGTGTACCCCGGCGGCGGCGGACATCCGAGCGACATGATGGGCGGCATCCTCGCCGTCGCCGATCAAAACAAGGTGAATGGCAAAACCCTCATCACTGCCGTCGTGCTCGCCTACGAGGTCTACTACAGCCTGTGGCAGGCGACGCACATGCGCCTCAAGGGCATGGACAATGTGTTCTACACCACCGTGGGCAGCGCAGTCGGCGCGGCCAAGGTGTTGGGCTTCGATCGCGCACGCATGGCTGAAACCATCGCGCTGGCGGTGGCGCCCAATGTGGCGATGGACGCCACGCGCTACGGGCGGCTGTCGATGTGGAAAGGCACCGCCGGCGGCAATGCCGCGCGCAACGGCGTGTTCGCCGCGCTGCTCGCCGAAGCCGGCATGACCGGGCCCGAACTCGCCCTGCAAGGCAAGCACGGTCTCGAAAATCTCACCGGGGCATTCGAGTTGGCGCCGCTGGCCACTGGCGGCCAGCCGTTCCGCATCACCGAAATTTCCATCAAGGTATTTTTGTCCGAAGGCCACTCGTTGTCGCCGATCACGGCGGCGCTGCAACTCTGTAAAGAAGTCGCCGCCGATGACATCGCATCGGTCACCATCGACACCTATCAATTCGCCAAAGACATCATCGGCACCGGCCCCGAAAAATGGCGCCCGGTGACGCGCGAGGATGCCGATCACAGCATGCCGTACATCGTGGCTGCGGTATTGATCGACCGCGCCTTCAGCGACGCGATATTTTCCAGCGAGCGCCGGTGTGATCCGCGGGTGCTGCAACTCGCCGACAAGATCACGATCAACGAAGACCCAGCACTAACGCAACAGGCATCCGAGAAGCTGCCCTGCCGCATCACGCTCAAAACAAAATCCGGCGCGACCAAAGTGGTGTCAGTGGATTACCCGCGCGGCCACACCCTCAACCCGATGAGTGACGACGAAATGAGTGATAAATTTCGCGGCCTGGCGCGGCGTGTGTTGCCGGAGGCACGTGTCAATCAGGCGCTGGATGCGTTGTGGAAACTCGATACCGCCGCGAATCTGGATGCGATTTACGATGCCGTACAACTGAACCGACAACGAAATATTTATTAATAAAAACAATTACTTAAGATACAATTCTGGCCGCATCCTCCAATATCATCGCAGCCCCCTTCTCGGCAATCATCACTATGGTGGCATTGGGATTGCCGCCAACAATAGCCGGCATGATCGACGCATCCACCACGCGCAACCGCGCGACACCGCGCACGCGCAAGCGCGCATCCACCACCGCCTGATCGTCGATGCCCATCTTGCAGGTACCGACCGAGTGATGGTTGGTGGTGCCGTTGCGACGGCAGAAATCCAGCAGCTCGGCATCGCTCTCGCATTTCGGGCCGGGCGACATTTCCTCTGCGACGTACGGCGCAATCGCTGGCATCGCCATGATCTTGCGGATGGCGCGCAGTGACACCAGCGACGCCTTGCGATCCCGTTCCGACTCGAAATAATTAAAGCGTATGGTCGGTTGCACGCTGCTGTCCGCGCTTTGGATGCGCACCGTGCCGCGATTGTCGGGATGCAACAGCATCACCGACACCAGAAAACTTGAAAACGGATGCAGGCCCATGCGTTCGCGCGAGCGCCCGGTGATGGAACGGCCCCACAAGCGCAACTGCAACTTCGCGTCCGGCGCGGGCAACGAAGGATCGGTGCGGATACAGCCGCCCACCATGGTGGCGTTGGTCGCCATCAGCCCCTTGCGGAACAACAGGTATTGCGCGCCCATCGCCAGTCGCCGCAGCGGGTTGTTGACGTAATCGTTCACCGTGACGGGGCGCGAACAACGATAACTCACCGACAACTGAAAATGATCCTGCAAGTTCGCCCCCACGCCCGCGAGGTCGGCGACCACCGGTATGCCGTGTTGCTTGAGCAATTCCGCTGGCCCCACACCGGATACCTGCAACAACTGCGGCGAGTTGAACGAGCCACTGGCGACGATCACTTCGCGGCACGCGGTCACGCGCTGCGTTACGCCATCGCGACGAAATTCCACGCCCACCGCCTGCCCGTTCTTGAACAAAAGGCGCGTCGCCAGCGCATGCGTAAACACTTTCAGATTGCCGCGGCGGCGCGCGGGCCGCAGAAAATCAATGCTCGTGCTGCCGCGCCGACCGTTGCGGATCGTTGCCTGGTTGTAGCCAAAACCATCCTGCGATGGGCCGTTGAAATCATCGTTGCCGGGATAGCCCGCCTCGATCCCGGCTGCGACAAAGGCATCGGTCAGTTCATAGCGCGCCATGTCCGACACCCGCATCGGCCCGCCCACCGCGTGATAGTCGTTCGCACCGCGCGTGTTGTCCTCCGACTTTTTGAAGTACGGCAACACGTCATCGTAGCCCCAGCCCGTGTTGCCCCAGCGCTGCCAGTTATTAAAATCTTCGCGCTGGCCGCGCACGTAAATCATCGCATTGATGGTACCGGTGCCGCCGAGCACCTTGCCGCGCGGCAGATAACTTTTGCCGCCAGACAGTTCCGCTTCGGGTTCGCTTTCATAGCGCCAATTGAATTTCGGGTCATCCCACAGCCGGCCGAAACCAATGGGCGTGTCAATCCAGAAACTCTTGTCTTCGCCGCCGGCTTCGATCAAGGCGACGCGATGCGCGCCGGATTCGCTTAAGCGCGCGGCGACGACGCAGCCCGCGGTGCCTGCGCCTACGACGATGTAGTCAAATTCACTGGCTTCCAATTCAAATTCGCCCTGTCATTTCAATTCTTGAAGTTCTTGATCTGCCCAGATGTATCGGTGTAGCCGAATACCCTTCCGCGCCAACGTCGAAGACCAGCGCCTAAGCCCATACCCGCCAGGAACCCTGGGTTGAGCAGGTATCGCCCGCAAAAAGCAACGCCCCTTACAGCGTGGTTACTTCCATTCATGACGCCCCCCCTCATTACGTGCGGCGCGCGGCGCACACAGTCCACTACCTGCATCGCAGGCTTCATCCCAACGGATGATTATATAGTTTTTTATTTAAAAACAGATACTTACGATTTTTCACAAAATCCGCTTTCAACGCTTGAATAAGCCACCGTCGCCCCAACGTGGGTAAGGTTAATCGGAGACCCCAAGAATGCCCGAATCACCTGAAAAAGAACCCGTCGTAAAGTCAGAATCTGCTGCCAGTACCGAATCTGCAACACCAGCACCGGCAGCGGAACCCGCGCCGCCCACCCTCGAAGAACTGCTGCAAAAAGCCGAAGCCGCGGTGCAGGAACATCGCGATGCCTTTCTGCGCGCCAAGGCCGAAACGGAAAACATGCGCAAGCGCGCGCAGACCGATGTGGCCAACGCGCACAAATACGCGGTGGAGAAATTCGCCACCGAGTTGGTTGCCGTCAAGGACAGCCTTGAAGCCGCGCTCGCGACGGAAAATGCTACCGCTGAAAATTTTAAGAGCGGCGTCGAACTGACACTCAAGCAACTCAACGCCGCCTTCGACAAGTGTGATATCGCCGAAGAAAATCCGGTCAATCAAAAGTTCGACCCGCATCGCCATCAGGCGATCAGCATGGTTGAGTCCGATGCCGAGCCGAACACGGTCGTTGCCGTGCTGCAAAAAGGCTACAAGTTGAATGAGCGCGTGATTCGCCCCGCGCTGGTGACCGTGGCCAAGGCCAAGCTGCACTGAAGCTACGTTAAACCCGCATTGAAACCCCATTGCGCGCCCCCATATAAAATACATCGATAACTTTGCATACTGAGGCAATAACATGAGCAAAATCATAGGCATAGACTTGGGCACCACCAACTCCTGCGTGGCGGTGATGGAAAACGGCGTGGCCAAGGTGATTGAAAACTCCGAAGGTGCGCGCACCACGCCGTCGATCGTCGCCTACATGGACGACGGCGAAGTGTTGACTGGCGCGCCCGGCAAACGTCAGGCTGTCACCAATCCGAAGAACACGCTGTACGCGGTAAAGCGCCTGATCGGTCGCCGCTTTGAAGAAAAAGAAGTGCAAAAGGACATCGATCTGATGCCCTACAAAATCGTCAAGGCCGACAACGGCGACGCGTGGGTGGAAGTGCGCGGCAAAAAAATCGCGTCGCAGGAAGTCTCAGCCCAAGTGCTGATCAAAATGAAAAAAACCGCCGAAGATTATCTCGGCGAAACCGTCTCCGAAGCCGTCATCACGGTGCCCGCGTACTTCAACGACTCGCAGCGCCAGGCGACGAAAGACGCCGGCCGCATCGCGGGTCTGGAAGTCAAACGCATCATCAATGAACCGACGGCGGCAGCACTCGCCTTTGGCATGGACAAGCAGGAAGGCGACCGCAAAATCGCGGTGTTCGACCTCGGCGGCGGCACCTTCGATATTTCGATCATTGAAATCGCCTCGGTCGATGGCGAACATCAGTTCGAAGTCATGTCCACCAACGGCGACACCTTCCTCGGCGGCGAAGATTTCGACCAGCGCCTGATGGATTACCTGTGCGACGAATTCAAAAAAGAATCCGGCGTCGATCTGCGCAAA
>CANIID010000130.1 GCA_947467315.1 Betaproteobacteria bacterium
CTGCAATATATCTCCGACCAGAACCAGGCCGCGCACCTCGCGCCCAAGTTCGGCAGCATCGAACGCTATCACCTGTTGGAGTGGCTCAACTTCATCGCCACCGAAGTACACAAACAAATCGGCGCGTTGTTCAATCCGAAAATGACGCCCGAGATGAAGGAAGTGCAACTCGGCGTGATCGAGCGGCGTATGAACGCCTGCGACAAAATGCTTGCGGGCAAGCAATACCTGATGGGCGACGACTTCAGCATCGCGGACGCCTATCTGTTCAACATCCTGCTGTGGGCGAAAAAGCACAACATCGATATCGCCAAATGGCCCAATGTCAGCGCGGTGAATGCGCGCGTGGGCGCGCGGGCGAAAGTGATCGAGGCGATGACGGCGGAGGGGCTGATCAAGTAGGTTGCAACGGGTTACTGGGGAAAACGTTGCCCACACCAGAGGAACTTGCGCGCGTAGAGATCGACCGCCAGCTTGCCGCTTGCGGCTGGCTCGTGCAGGACCACAGAACCACAGGGCCATGAACATCATGGCGGGCGCGGGTGTCCCGCCAAAGCGCGATAGGCTGACGCCTGCTTCAGTGGGCCTATTATAGATATTTGTTTTTAAAGAGATTTTTTATAATATTTTCTCGGTCGACTTGATAGTCAGCCGGATTGAGCCTATTCGGCAAACCATAAACCTGCGGAAGATGTGGCGAGAGCGCATGGCCCGGCACTTGCGCGGCGCAGGGGTTTGGCGTAGCGTTGTGGAATAACATTCGATGTTATGCCACAAAGGCGCAATCCCTTGCTTCCATTGCATTATTTCGATGTGTCGCTGCACACAGCGTATGCGCAGGCGAAGGAGCTGGCGTTGGCGCAGCAGGCGGTGCCGCTGCTGACGGCGGGCAGCATCCGTACCGAGCCGCGCGCCGGGGGGCGGTTTGTCTATCGCTATCGTTACGACGCGGCCGGCAAGCGCGTGACCGAGTATCTGGGCGCGGCGACCGAGCCCGCGACCACGGCAAAGCTGGAACAGGCGAGGCAGGAGATGGACGAGCAAGCCGTGATCGCCGACTACTGCCGCAAGCTGCGCGCGCTCGGTTTTTACAGCGCGGACAACTCCACGCTAGTGACAGTGGCGTCGCTGTTTAACGCAGGCGTGTTTGGCGGCGGCGGCGTGTTGGTTGGCACGCATGCGTATGGCGTGCTCCTCAACGAGCTGGGCATCTCGGCGTCGCCGATGGCGATGACCGAAGACGTGGACGTGGTGCGCGCGGGGCGCATCGAACTGGCGGCGCTGCCCGACGATGGTTTGCTCGGGTTGCTCAAGCAGACCGGCCTGCCGTTTCACGAAGTGCCTACATTGAAGCGCGGCGGACCGTCCACGTCATTCAAGGTGCGCGGTCGCAAGCTGAAGGTGGATTTGCTGATGCCCACGCGCGGCAAGCCCTACGTGCCGATAGCCGTGGCCGAACTGGGCGCGCACGCGATGGGCCTGCCGTATCTGGAGTATCTGCTGAAAGACACGGTGACATCGGTGCTGATCGGTCGCGACCGCATGGTTCCGGTGACGGTGCCGCATGCAGGCTGGTATTGCCTGCACAAACTCGCGTTGTATGCGCTGCGCACCGGCGCCGACAATCCCAAGCGCGAGAAGGATGTGTTGCAGGCGGCGGTGCTGGCACAGGCGCTGGCGCAGAAGAATGATTTTCTGCTGACAGAGGCGATTGATGGCATGGACAGCAAGCTTAAAACGCGCATTCGCCCGGGTGTGAAACGCGCGCTGGCGTTGCTGGGCGACGCCTCGCACGAAGCTACCGGCCTGCTCGCGCCGCTGGCTTGATTGTGGAATAGAATCGGCGCGTATCTCACAAGGCATATAGAGCGCGCGCCCGGCATTAAAAAAACCGCCCGGTAACGAACCCGGCCATAAAAAAACCGGGCAGAAGCCCGGTTTTTTATGAACAGCTAAAGACTACTAAGCAGCTTGGATGTTGCTCGCTTGCTTTTTGCCTTTGTTGCCGTCGGTAATGTCGAAGGTTACTTTCTGGCCTTCTTTCAGGCTTTTGAAGCCTGCCATGTTGATCGCGGAGAAATGCGCGAAAAGATCTTCGCCGCCGCCATCAGGGGTAATGAAGCCAAAGCCTTTTGCATCGTTAAACCACTTAACTGTACCGGTTGCCATTGTGCACGTTCCTTAAAAAGATATTGAGTAATGTAAATCGGGGGAACTTCCCCCTTCAATGTTTAGGTCTCAAAGCTTCCCAAGGACGAACAACCAACAACAACTTAGAATTCAAACCCTTAGCACTCGGAAATCAAACACCGTGCGCCATTATACACACAATTGTTTTCGCGGGTATTCGTATGATTTATGAAGGTTTTTGAAGGTACGGCAACTGGATGTCATGGAAATGGGGTTTCGTCGCAAAAGGGCGCGAATCGTGCGCGTTTAAAGGCCCGAAATGTCCTTTCGGTCAGAAATACGCCTGTCCTGCCTTGATCGGCGGCACCCATTCGCAGTCGCCCCACGGTCCATCCCCCTTGTTCTTGAGGTAGGCGATGCGTTTATGGCCCTTTTTCAGCTTGCCGCCATTCATACCCAAGGCGAGTTGCAGCCAGTCGAGCACATATTCGCCCGAAGTCAGGCCGCCGAGGTTGGGCGGGCTGCGCAGTTGATGAAACTGGTCTTCAAACACCCACATTTCTTTTTGTGATTTCAGTTCGCCGAAGGCTTCGATGGCGTCTTCGAGCGGGCTCAGCGGGTCAAACTCGCCGGTGGCGAGTAGCGTCGGGCATTGGATGTTGCCGAGCTGGCCGCGCACGGTCATGGGTTGGGCGACCTCTTCGTCGAACGCGGCTTCATCGGTGTAGCCCGCCATGTACATGAACATTTGTTTAAAGCGCGGCGAGGATTGCGTGAAGATCGTGTTGTTGGGATTGAAGCACGCGACAGTGCTGGCCACGGCAGCGATGCGCCGGTCGTAACTGGCGAGGCGCAATGTCCAGTAACTACCCATGCTGACACCGTAGATGGCGATTTTCTTCGGGTTCACTTCCTTGCGCTTTTGCAGGTAGCTCACCACTGCCGCGCCGGCGCGCTCATAGTTGTCGCCGATAGCGCGTATCTTGCGCAGGTTCGACGCGCCTTGGCCGGGGCCATCCATCGACAGCACGTGAAAGCCGCGCGAGCGCGCGATGTTGTGCGCCGCCTTGGGAAACGTTTCCTTGGTTTGATCCATGCCGGGCACGTAGATCACCACCGGCGCTTTGCGACGATCCGGCAGCAGATGCAATAAACACGAAATGGATTTGCCGTCGTCAAACGGCACTTCGACGCGCTCGATCGGATAGTCAGCCACCAGCGAGCGGCGATCGACCATTTCGTCGAGCTTGCGGCACATGGCTTTTTTCACCGGATGATCGTCGAAGAAAATCGCATGTTGCCCCATGCGATACGCTTCAATCGCGTGATCGTAATGCGCGGTGGCGCTGGCGTTCATGCCTTTCGCCTGCGCGCGTTTGGCCAGTGCTTCATGATGCTCGGCATCCTTGCGCCACACTTTGGGAAACATGCGGTAGTTGCGCGCGCGTGACGGCACTTCCAGCGTATCGGCCTCGAAGTTCTGCACGCGCCCGCGCATATTGAGGGCAAGGTCGAGCATCCATTGCTGGCTGTCGCGTTGGGTTCTGAGTTTTCGGATCATGCTGTTCTCTGTGGTGAGTAATTTTTTCCAAGGTAAAGTATGCTTCATATCCGGTGTAAATGGCGTAGGCGAAGAGTTGATGTAAGTGTTTGTTATTAAACGAAAGTTTAAAATTAATTCCATATTGTCTGTGACGCGCGGGCAGCGCGCGACGCAACTGTCGAATAAATAAACGGAGACCCGCATGACGGATAAGTCGCAGAAAGTTTCGCAAGACAAAGGCCACAAACTCATCGTCGAAAAAGACGTGTGGATTCCGCTGCGCGACGGCGGAAAATTGTGTGCGGATATTTTTCGCCCGGACATCGCAACCAAAGTGCCGGTGATCGCCAACATCAGCGTGTATCAGAAAGACAAGCTGTGGATCCCACCGGCGGACCTCGACGAGAAAGCCAACCCGTATATGAATTGGGAGACAGTCAATCCCGAATGGTGGTGTCCGCGCGAGTATGCGTGTCTGCGCATCGATTCGCGCGGCTCCGGCAAATCGCCGGGCAGGTGCGAGCCGAGTTCATATCAGGAATCACTCGATTTTTACGATTGCATCGAATGGGTGGCGAAGCAGCCGTGGTGCAACGGCAGCGTCGGCACGCTGGGGATTTCGTATCACGCCAGTTCGCAATGGCGCGTGGCGAACCTGAAGCCGCCGTCGCTCAAAGCCATCATGCCGTGGGAAGGGCGCGCCGATCAGTATCGCGACCAGTGTTACCACGGCGGGATTTTCTCCATGGGATTCGTGGCGAACTGGGTCGCCACGCACACCGCGCATCATTTGCTGGGCCGTCCGCGCAGTTTCAACCCGGAATCGTTTCAGCCCGACATGCTGTATCAACTGATGCGCAACGATCTCGATTCGGAGTGGTGGCGCCTGATGAGCGCGCGCTGGGAAAACATCACGATGCCGGTGTACAGCGTCGGCAACTGGGGTGGTTTCTCGCTGCATCTGCGCGGCAACACCGAGGGCTATATGCAGGCCGCGTCAAAATATAAAAAGTTGCGCATTCATACCGGCACGCATTTTCATCCGTTTCACTCCCACGAAGGTCGTGCCGAGCAACTGCGCTGGTTCGATCACTGGCTCAAAGGCATCGACACCGGCATCCTGGACGAGCCGCCGGTCAAACTCGAGATCCGCACCGGCGGCAGTAAAAAGCCCTACGCGTTCCGCACGGAGAACGAATGGCCGCTTGGGCGCACCGACTGGACAATGCTGTTCCTGAATGTCGAGCGCGAGCAGGCGCAGGACGAGATGGCCACCGAAGGCACGCTGACCTTTGATGCGCCCGAAACAGGCGCCAGCGTGGGTTATTCGGCCAGCGGATCAACAGCCGCGGGCGTGGCGTCCGGCTCATCGCTGTCCACCACGCACGGCGGCGCGGGGCGTCTCGGGGTGTCGTTCGAGACGAGCGCCATGCCGCTGGATACCGAGATCACCGGGCCGCTAAAGCTCGTGCTGTGGGTGTCGAGCACCACCGAAGACATGGACATTATGGCGACGCTGCGCAACATCGGCCCCGACGGCAAGGACGTGTGGGAAGTCGGCCAGCACGGCGGCCCGGTGCCGCTGACCAAGGGCTGGTTGCGCGCCTCGCATCGCAAGCTCGATCAGGGTAAATCCACGCCGATGCGTCCGTATCACGCGCACAACGAGCGGCTGTGGTTAAATCCGAATGAGCCGGTGGAGTGCCAGGTGGAAATCTGGCCGACATGTATCGTGCTGAAAAAGGGTCACAAGCTGCGGCTGGATATTCAACCGCGTGATGGTGTCGGCGCGGCGCCGTACACGCATTATCATGGCGATTACAACGCCGGCGCGACGAATACGATTTACAGCGGCGGCGACAAGAAGTCGTATTTGCTGGTACCGTTTATTCCGGCGAAAAGTTGATGCCCTCTCCCTAACCCTCTGCTGCGCGGCAAGTGTTCCCTTGTCCCGCAGGCGGGAGAGGGGACGCATTGTTTTTATTCGCCAGAAAAGTGGAGAAACAATGAATCCCCCCTCTCGAAGGGGGCGGGCTAGGATGGGGGTGAATAGTTACTAATTACCGAGGAGCGCGATGTGACGAACACCCGCAAACGCACCGCCTTCGTAACCGGCGCAACCCAGGGCTTGGGCGCCGCGCTCGCGTTGCGACTCGCGCAAGACGGTTACGACGTGGCGGTGTCGGGCACCACGCTCGAACATCTTCAAAATACGGTTGCGGCCCTGGAAGCCCAAGGCGCCCGTGTGGTTGCCGTTCCGCTCGATCTGTGCTCGCAGCAAAGCACCGAGCAGACGATGGCGCGTGTGGTCAGTGAATTCGGCGAACTCGATGTGCTGGTCAACAACGCCGGTGTCACCACACGTTCGCTGGCCGTGGACACCACGCGCGAGGAATGGCAAACGGTGATGGACATCAATCTCACCGGCACGTTTTTCATGAGCCAGCAGATGGGGCGGCATTTAATCGCGCAACAGCGGGCGGGTTGCATTGTCAATATGAGTTCGACGCATGGCTTGATCGGCTTCGCGCAACGCTCGGCGTATGGCATTTCCAAGGCAGGCATTTCGCACATGACGCGCATGCTCGCCATTGAGTGGGCGGATCATCACATCCGCGTCAATGCGGTGGCGCCTGGCACAGTGGCGACGCCCTCGCGCGTCAAGTTTTTTACCGCGGATGCCGGCGGCTTCAAGGCGATGATCGATCGCGTGCCGCTGGCCCGGTTGTGCGAAATGGACGAGGTGGCCGGCATGGTGAGTTTCCTCGCCAGCCCGGCGGCGGCGTATATTACGGGACAAACGATGGTGCTCGATGGCGGGCTGACATCCTATTGAGCAAACAATGACAACCAAAGGAGTTTCAATATGCTGACCCAACAATTGGCGGAATTTGTCATCAACACGCGTGAGAGCGATGTGCCCGCCGAGGTGCTCGACCGCTCGCGCGATGCACTCGTCGATACACTCGGCTGTGCGCTCGCGGGGAGCCTCGATGAAGGCTCGGAAATCGCGCAGCGCTGGGTGATCGAGACGGGCGCGCGCGCGCAGGCCACCGTGGTCGGCACGCAGCTTGCCACGTCGCCGGCCGAGGCGGCGTTTGCCAATGGCTTGGCCGCGCATGCACTGGACTATGATGATTCGTTGACCACGCTGCGCGGACATCCGACAGCGCCGATGCTGGGCGCGGGGCTTGCCGTGGGTGAAGCCGCAAATGCATCCGGCAAAGCGGTGCTGGCCGCAATTGCGATTGGCCTGGAAATCGGCGGCAAGCTCGGCCCGGCGTTGGGCGCGGGGCATTACATGAAAGGCTGGCACAGCACAGCCTCCGTCGGCGCATTTACTGCCACGGCGGTGGCGGCGCGGCTTTACGGGCTGACGGTCGCGCAACTGCAAACCGCATGGGGCATCGCCGCGTCGGAGGCGTCAGGGCTGATCCGCAATTTCGGCACCATGACCAAGCCGTTTCACGCCGGGCACGCGGCGAAGAGTGGCGTGATGGCGGCGTGGCTGGCCAAAAACGGCTTCACCGCCGACACGCAGATTTTTGACGGCAAGAATAATTTCTTCAGCACCTACGCCGGCGATGATGCCGTGCCGCTGGAATCGACGGTAAAAAATCTCGGCACTCCCTGGGAGATGGTCAACCCCGGCATCTACGTCAAACGCTTTCCGTGCTGCTACTGCAACCACCGGCCAGTAGGCGGCATGTTCGAGATGATCAAGCAGCACGGTATCAAAAAGGAAGAAGTCACCAAGGTGCGCATCGGCTTCCTGCCGGGGTCGGACAAGCCGCTGATTCATTTCGATCCGCACACTGGCCTCGAAGCCAAATTCAGCATGGAGTACAACGCTGCTGCGGTGCTGGTGGACGGCAAGATCACCATGGAGTCGTTTACCGATGCGATGGTGCAGCGGCCTGAAATTCGCGCGATGATGCCCAAGGTCGAACGCTTCCGCATTCCCCATGAAAAAACCTTTTCCGGCATCACCGGCTATAACGACATCGAAATCGTCACCCCGCGCGGCACGTTTACATTGCACATCGACCGCGTGCCGGGTTCGCCGGCCTGGCCGATGACGGCGGCGGATCGCGCGGAGAAGTTTCTCGATTGCGCCGGACGCGTGCTGGGCAGCGCGGGTGCGAAACAATTGTTTGCGGTGGCGGATCGCTGCGGACAGTTGGCGAACATCGCTGAGCTGACGCGAGCGACCGTGCCGGCGGAGACGCGTCCGGCAGCCACGCAGGCGAAGGCGACGGTGTAAATGTTTTCATCGGGGAGAAACGCATGGTCAAATTTTTTGCGGGTTTGCTGTTGGTGCTGCCGATGACCGCGCTCGGGGCTGCAACAGGAGCTGCACCGAAGGACGAGTTCGTCACGCAGGATTTATTCGTCGATCACGTTTCCACCGTGCCGGCGAATGCCGGACAGAAAGTCGGGCTTTTCGTGCGGCAAAAAGTGCTGACGCTGAAGAAGGGGCGCAACGCGCCGGTGGTGCTGTTCGTACACGGCGCCACCGTACCCAGCGTGCCGGACTTTGATCTCGACTACAAAGATTACAACTGGATGGCGCATCTGGCGCGCGCGGGTTTTAACACCTACGCCATGGATCTCACCGGCTATGGCGGCTCGCCCAAGCCGATGATGGATGACCCGTGCAATGTCGATCCCAAGCAGCAAAACCTCATCATGCAGCGCCCGTTGCAAAGCGGGTGTACGCCGAACTATCCGCATCAGCTCAACACCATCCGCGACGACTGGAAGGAAATCGACGCGGTGGTGGATCACCTGCGCAAGATCAATCGCGTACGGCGCATTCATATCATCGGCTGGTCGGCCGGCGGGCCGCGCGTGGGCGGCTACATCGCGCAGCATCCGGAAAAAATTGAACGCGCCATGCTGTATGCACCCAGCCCGACCATCGCCGGACCGATACCCGACAAGCCGGCGGCAGGCGCGCCGATGAGTTTGCAGACGCGCGACGATTTTGAGCGGTTGCGCTGGGATCCCGACGTGCGCTGCGCGGGCCAGGTCGAGCCCGGCGCGCGTGACGCGGTGTGGGCCGAGATTATGAAATGGGACAAAGTCGGATCAACCTGGGGCCCGGAAGGCATCGGCGTGATGCGCGGGCGCATCGCCACCGGCTTCGGCTGGACACAGGAGATGGCAGCGAAAGTGGTGACGCCGACGCTGATCGTGGTCGGGGAATACGACCGCCTCAAAGAACGCCGCACGGTGTACGAGCAAATCAGTTCCAAAGACAAAGTGTTCATCAACGTCGCCTGCGCCTCGCACTTCATGGTGTGGGAGAAGCAACGCCGCGTGTTGCATGAAACCTCGGTGGCGTGGCTGAAAGACGGGCGGGTTAAAAATGTCAGCCGTGGCGAGTTTCGCGTGGACGAAGATGGCAGTTATAAGCCGGTCGCGAGCGTCAATAAATAGTCAATAAAAACATATAGTTAAATAAAAACGGCGCATGGGAAGTGCGCCGTTTTTTGTCACGCTATCTCGCGCTGTTGGCTCTTACTCGATCTTGATGTTGGCTTTTTTGATGATGTCGGCAACCTGTGTGCTTTGCTTTTTCAGATACGCCGCCATTTCATCGGCACGGTGGTAGTTCACATCGAGACCCACACTCGCGAGCTTGTCGCGCGCATCCTGCGTTTGCAGCACCTTGTCCACGGCGGCAGTGAGTTTGTCCACCAGCGGTTTGGGCGTGCCCGCCGACACCATCACGCCGATCCAGGCGGCAAATTCAAAGCCGGGCATGTCGGCTGCTTCCGCGTAGGTCGGCACGTTGGGCGCCTGCGCACTTCGCTTGAGCGTCGAGATGCCGTAGGCCTTGAGTTTTCCCGAGCGCACGAACGGCATAGTGGCGGAAACGGTTTCGGTCATGTACGCAACCTGTCCACTGATCACGTCGGTGAGTGCGGGTATGCTGCCTTTGTACGGTACGTGGGTCGCCTTGATCCCGGCGACGTTGTTGAAATACTCGACCGCCAGATGCGCGGCTGCGCCGGTGCCCGACGATGCGTAGTTATATTTGCCGGGATTGCTTTTTACCACGGCAATAAATTCCTTGATGTCCTTGGCGGGAAACGACGGCGTTGTGACGAGAACGTACGGCGCGAAGCCGCCGATCGCTACCGGCGCGAGATCGCGCTCGGACACATACGGCGTTTTTTGCAGCAAGGGCGCGACCGTGACCGGCCCGCTGGATGCCGCCAGTACGGTGTAGCCGTCGGGCGCTGCTTTGGCCACGATGTCAGTGCCAATCTGACCGCCTGCACCGGCGCGATTGTCGGAGACCACCTGGTAACCGTAAATTTCGGTGAGCTTCATCGCAATCACGCGGCCCACGAGATCGGTGGCTTGCCCCGGTGGCCAGGGAATGACCAGACGCATAGGACGGGTAGGATATTCTTGCTGCGTCGGCTGTGCCTGTTGTGCATGCGCCATACCCGACATCAGCAGCGCCGAGGTCAGCGTGATCCAATGTTTCATATCATCTCCTCCAAAGATTGTTATAGGCCTACTATAACGTAACAAAGGCCATTAAGTGGACATGCGTGGGTCTGGTTGTCCGTGTACGTGGAAAAATATGCTGCAAATCGCGCGAATTTGGCACAATAGGTACCTTATTAGGCGCCTATAAAATCACGTACTTATAAAAACGCACCACGACTGAAGGGGAAGCATGATGTCGAACCGGCTGAAAACCATCTTGGCGGCCATCGCAGTAGGGGTGAGCTGGCTTGTCACAGTGCCGCTTGCGGTTGCGCAGCTCGCCACCGAGTACCCCAGCAAGCCGATCCGCATACTGGTACCGTTTTCACCCGGTGGCGGCGCCGACCTGATGGCACGGGTGATTACCCCGCGCCTGATGGATCGCGTGGGGCAAACGGTGGTGGTGGACAACCGCCCGGCCGCCAGCGGCATCGTCGCCACGGAACTAACCGCGCGCGCCACGCCGGATGGTTACACGGCACTCGTCTGTACCAGCAACCACGCCGGGTACCCGTGGATGTTCAAGAGCCTGCCGTTTGATATCCGCAAAGACTTTGAGTTTGTGACGCAGGCCACACTATCGCCGCTGGTGCTGGTGGTGCATCCGTCGGTGCCGGCGAAATCGATGCAGGAGTTCATCAGTTACGCGCGTGCGAATCCCGGCAAGATGAACTACGGCTCGTCCGGCCCCGGCGGTCCGCCGCACATCGCCGGCGAAATGTTGAAGTCGATGGCGAAAATCGATGTCGCGCATATCGTCTACAAAGGCGTCGCACCCGCGCTGACGGCGCTGATCGGCAATGAAGTGCAGATGAGTTTTACCAATCTATTTTCCGGCGAGCCGCACATCAAGGGCGGACGCCTGCGCGTGCTGGCGGTCACCAGCGCCCAGCGCTTGCCGGCGGCCCCGGATTGGCCCACCGTGGCCGAGTCGGGTGTGCCCGGTTACGAGGCGAGCATCTGGTACGGCATCTTGTTACCGGCGAAAACGCCCACGCCGATAATAGTGAAACTGCATCGCGAGATCACCAGCATACTCAAACAACCCGATGTCACCAAAACGTTTGTCACGCAAGGCGGTCTGGTGATCGCCAACACGCCCGACGAATTTCGCCGTGTGTTCATGAACGATGTCGATCGTCTGGGCAAGATCATTCAGGCCGCAGGCATCAAGCCGGAATAGTCCGATTAATCAAAAGGAAAATAGTGTGAGTCAGGATCGTTCGTTGTGGGTTACCTGGTGTGATGTAGCGGAAGCGGATCGTGAAAAATACCTCGCATGGCTGCACGGCAGTTATATACCCGCTGTGCTGAAGCGCAATGGTTATTTGTGGGCCGCGCACTACGCCTCGGTGAAAAAAAACAACATGACCACCATGCGCCGCGAGAAAGGTTTGCACAACACCAAGGATGAAACCGTGCCGCCGGGCGAAGATTTCTTGTTGTTCTTCGGTGCGGAAGACTCTGCGGTGTTCGGCGCGTGTTCGCCTGTGGAGATCAATGCGGCGCTGCCGGAAGCGGATCGAAAAATGCTTGCCCTGCGCAGCAATGAACGCACCAATATTCTGGTGGAAGCCGCGCGCGTGCAGGGGCCGGAACATGCCGGTTACACGGCCGGCATGCAACTCGCGCCGTGCATCCAGATGGGGCAGTTCAATTGCACGCCGGCCTACGAAGAAGAAATGATGGCGTGGTACGCGCGCTGGCGCATGCCCGCGCTGTCGCGGTTGCCCGGCTGCATCCGCACGCGCAAGATGGCCTCGGTGGCGGGCTGGGCCAAGCATGCGATTCTGTATGAGTTCACCTCGCTCGCGGCGCGCAACGAACATTTCACCAAGCACGAAGACGCGCACCCCGACATGATCGCGTGGGGCGACAAAATGGTGGCGCAACTGACACATGCGCCGGGGTCGGCGAATCTGGCGCAACGCATATGGCCTGCAGTGGCATGATTTTTTCACCCTATAGTTCCCCGTTCGGGCTGAGCTTGTCGAAGCCCTTTCGCGATATCACGCCCTTCGACAAGCTCAGGGCGAACGGTGTAGGTTTATTACTTATTGTTGTGCAATCGGCGGTTTGCGCCGTTCATGCCGCGGACACCGGCTACCCCGTGCGCCCGGTGCGCATCATCGTGCCGCAAAGTCCCGGTGGCACCACCGATTTCACCGCGCGCCTGATCGGCCCCAAATTGGGTGAGCGCTTCGGCCAGACCGTGGTGATCGACAACCGGCCCGGGGCAGGCAGCATGCTGGGCATCGATCTGGTAGCGAAATCGGTAGCCGATGGTTACACCCTGCTGGTGGTGGCGTCGTCGCTCTCGATCATGCCGAGCATGTACAAAAAGCTGCCGTTTGACGCAGTGAAGGATTTAACGCCCATCACCACGCTGGCCGTGTATCCGAACCTGGTGGTGGTGCATCCGTCGGTGCCGGCGAATTCAATCAAGGAATTGATAGCCTACGCGAAAGCCAAACCGGGTGCGTTGAATTTTGCGTCGGGCGGCGCTGGTACGGGCACGCAACTTACCGCCGAGTTGTTTAAATCGATGGCGGGTATCGACATGGTGCATGTGCCGTACAAAGGCGGCGGCCCGGCGATCACGGCCTTGCTGGGCGGACAGGTGCAGGTGTATTTTGCCGCGATTCCGTCCACGCTGCCGTTCATCAAGGGCGGTCGTCTGCGCGCGCTGGCGGTGACCAGCGCCAAGCGTTCGTCCGCCGTACCCGAGGTGCCGAGCATGGCCGAAGCGGGTGTTGCGGGTTACGATGAATTGACGTGGAACGGCTTGCTGGCGCCGGCGCGCTTGCCCGCTGCGCTGTTGAAAAAGATCTACGGCGATGCGGAAGCCGTGCTCAAGACGCCTTTTGTGCGTGATAAATTTGCCACCGAAGGCGCCGAGCCCGGCAGCATGGCGTCGGAAGCATTCGGCAAACTGATCCAAAGCGAAATCGTGAAGTGGGCCAAGCTCACCCGCGAAGTCGGTATCAAGCCGGAATGATTTTAAAGGTGGAGTGTACGGATGCTTGAAGTGATACCCAGCGGAAAAATTCTCGGCGCGACGATAGCGGGGCTGGACCTCGCACACCCGTTGAGCGATGCGGATTTCACCGCAGTACGCGATGCGCTCGGCGCACACGGCGTGCTGCGCTTTCCCAAACAACAACTCACCGCGCAACAGTTGGTGGATTTCAGCGCACGCTTCGGCAAGCTCGAAATCAATGTCGCCAATACCTATCAGGAGCCGGGCCTGCCACAGATCATGATCCTGTCGAATATGCTGGAGAACGGCAAACCCATCGGTTTGTCGGACGCCGGGCAAAGCTGGCACACGGACATGTCGTACAGTAGAACCATCGCGCTCGCGAATGTGCTCTACGGCATCAAGATTCCGCGCCGCGACGGCAAGACGCTGGGTAACACGGAGTTCTGCAACATGCACGCCGCCTACGACGGCTTGCCGGATGAGTTGAGGCAAAAGCTCGAAGGCAAAACCGTGCTGCACGACTTCAATAAATTTTGGGAGATGATGCGGCGCGAAAAAGGCAGCCAGCGTCCGCCGCTCACCGAAGCGCAGCGCAAAACCAAGCCGCCGGTGTCGCATCCGATATTTTTAACGCACCCGTTGACCGGACGCCGCGTGTTGTACGCCAACCCCGGCTACGCTATGCGTATCAATGAACTGCCGGAAAAAGAAAGCGACGGCATCCTCGAATTTTTATTCGCGCATCAAACCCAGCCCGCGTATCGCTACGCGCACACGTGGGAAGAAGGCGATCTGATGCTGTGGGAAGACATCGGCACGATCCACAATGCCGTGGCGGATTACGCGCCGCATGAGCATCGGTTGATTAAACGTTGTCAGGTGATGGCGTCGGACTTTGGCGAACATTTCGCGCAGTAGGCGCGACCAAAAATATAGTCCCTCGCCCCGTTTACGGGGAGAGCCTGCGTAAGCAGGCGAGGGGCCGGGATAGGGTGAGGGGTGCTGCCGCCAAAACTGTTTCTCTTTACAAAACAATAGGTTATCCATGAACCTTCTATGTTATTTGGTTGCGGCTTCATTCGGGTTGGCCAATGCCGCTGCACTGGCCCAAACCGCATCGACCAGCTACCCCTCGCGCCCGATTCGTTTCGTCGTCGGCTTCGCTGCCGGCGGCCCCACCGATGTGATCGCGCGCATCACCGGGCAGGACATCGGCGCCGCACTCGGCCAAACCGTGGTGGTTGAAAACCGCGCCGGCGCCAACGCGCAGATCGCCACCGAGCTGGTGGCACGTGCGACGCCGGATGGCCACACGCTGCTGTTTTCGTCGCTGTCCCTGCTGGTGAATGCGATCTTGCTCGAAGGCCGCGCGCGCTACGATCCGTTCAAGGATTTCGCGCCGGTCAGCAACGCGGCGATATTGCCGATGGTGGTGGTGACCAGTCCGGCAACCAAAATCAACACGCTGCAAGAGTTGTTGTCCGCGGCCAAGGCCAAGCCGGGTGCGATCACTTACGGCGCGCCGGGACACGGCGGCTCCGGGCATCTGGCCGGTGCGCTGCTCGAAAATTTAAGCGGCACGAAAATGACCACCATCCCGTTTCGCGGCAATGGCCCGGCGTTGACCGACGTGATGGCGGGGCAGGTGACGTTTATGTTTTATCCGATGGTCGGCATCGCCGATCAAGTGGCCAGCAAGCGCCTGCGCGTGCTGGCGGTGGGCACCGCGAAACGCCACGCGGATTTTCCCGACACGCCGACTATGGGTGAAGCCGGCTTTCCGGGCTTTGAGGAAACCGCGCCGTGGGTGGGTTTACTCGCGCC